>JABTUF010000001.1:0-300000 GCA_015075645.1 Burkholderiales bacterium
CGGTCGGCGCAAGCCTTGAGACGGCATGAATGCAGCGCTCAAGGAATGGTTGGCGCAGCACCCTGCGAAGCGCAAGTTGCGCAGCCGGGGTGCGGGCTGAGCTGCGTACGAGCATACCGACCGGTAGGCACCTTGTTGCTCGTGCATGCCGGTGCGGGGTACCGAGCCTAGGTCGTCCGACGCGCGCGCTCTGAAAGCACATCACGACATCCTGCTGATGGTCGCCGCTCAAATCGACCCATTGACCAGGCGAAATCGGCGGGCCTCCCGCACCCGTTCGCGCGCAAGCGATGCGTCGCGTACGAATATCGTATTGCCCTCGCCCTTCCCGGCCTCTGTCAGGACACGCGTGACGGGATCGTAGGTATGCATCGCGAAGCCGAAGCGGCGCATCTCGTCGACGAGATCGTCGTCACTCACGCCGTAACGACTTCCGCTCCCATTGGTTTCCATGATGACCGCGAGCACGCGCGGGTCGGCCAGGGCACGTCGAGCCCCCTTCAGGACCGACCACTCGTAGCCTTCGACGTCGATCTTGATGAGCGTTGGAACTGCGTCCCCAACGAGTTCGTCGAGTGTCGTCACCGGCACCTCGATCGCTACGCCCTCCTCGCCGGCGGCAAGTACGTGATTGATGGTGTCGAAGTCGGTCGTGAACCGCAGTGTCCCGCTCCGCTCGGCAAGCCCGCCCTGCCAGCATTGCACTCGCCTCCCAAGGCCATTGAGCGCCACGTTTCGCTGCAGATGAACGAACGTCGACGGCACCGGTTCCACCGCGACGGACCTCGCACCCACCGCTCCTGACGCGAGGATCGTGTAGCTCCCGAC
Source organism: Burkholderiales bacterium (assembly GCA_015075645.1). Classification (NCBI taxonomy): domain Bacteria; kingdom Pseudomonadati; phylum Pseudomonadota; class Betaproteobacteria; order Burkholderiales; species Burkholderiales bacterium. The sequence goes on from JABTUF010000001.1 coordinate 829, forward strand.
GTTGGCGCCGACATCGAGAAACCGATCGGCCTCGCGCAACACGTGCAGCAGGAACCCCATCTCGCGATGCTCGTGCAATCCGCAATACCAGTTGCCCGTTGCTCCGGTCATGCCGCGCGTGACGAACAATCGCGCCGAATCGACGAATGGCAACGCAACCGGCCCTGGGAGAAGGCGGCTGGCAACCTGCCAGCGGGCAACGCGCGCGAGAGCAGCAATTCGCGCCTCCGCATTCAGCGGATGCGCCCACACAAAGCGAAACAGATCGAATAGCCTCATTGCCCCCTAGCGGCACGAGCAGCGTGTGGGTTCGGCTTCAGCCGAACCCATTTCGCCTCAATGCAGTACCGGTCCGAGTCAAGCCTGCCCCACAGCCCGCCCCTCCGCAACGTCCCCAAGCAACCTGCGCCATCGCTCGACGGCGATCGGTTTGTCGAAGCGCGCCTCGAACACTCGGCGCGCATTGCGCCCCATCCGGTCGCGCAGGTTGTCGTCACCACGCAATGCCCGGATCGCCGCGACCAACTCGCCCACATCGCCCGGCCTCACGCTGAACCCGGACTCCGAGGAACGCAGCTCCGTTGCGATCTCGCCATTCAGGTCGCCCACGAAGATCGTCGGCCGCCCGGCCGCGGCGATGCCATAGAACTTGCTCGGCACGATCAACCCTTCGAGCGATGGCTGCAACGACACCAAGTGGGCGTCGGCGGCGCTCAGGCTCTGCGCGAGGCGTTCCCGCGGCTGATACGGCTTGAACACGAGATTGCCGAGCCCTCGCGCGGCCGACGCCTCGGCAATCATCGCCCTCTGCGCGCCACCGCCGATGAACAGGAACACGACTTCCGGATCGTCTCGCAACGCCATCGCGGCATCGAGGATCGTCTCGAACTCATGCGCCCGGCCCATGTTCCCCGAATAGCCTACGACGAACTTGCCTCCCAGCCGCCATTCCGCACGCAGCGGGTTCGACGCCGCGGGCACGGGTTCGATCGCCGAGCCATCCGCCCAGTTCGGGATCACGACGACGCGCCCGGGGTCGACGCCAAGCGCGACGACCCGATCGCACATCAGCCGCCCGAGCACGACGTTGGCCGAAGCTCGGCGCAGCGATTCGTTCCGGAACCACGACAGCAGCCGGCCAAAAATCCCTCGTCCCAGACCGAGCCCGAGCGCACCAGCCGCCTCGGGGAAGACGTCTTGCAGCCAATTCACGACCCGGGCATCTCGAAATCCGGCGACCCACCGCACGGGCACCGAAATGAGCGGCGGATCGGTCTTGGCGACCACCACGTCGCCCTTTCGAATCACCCTGAAGACCTCGAAGATCGCCGTGACGTAGAAGCTCAGATAGTCGAACCCCCGTCCCACCAGCGTCGCGCGGCCGAACGACGTGGTACGGACCCGGTGAACGTGAACGCCGTCGATGTCTTCACGTGGCGGCAGCCGCGCCGCCGGATCGTCATAGCGCAAACGACTTGTGACGACGTGAACTTCAGCTCCGCCCGCAGCGAGCGCGACGGCGAGGTCCGTCAGCAACTGGCTCGTGGCGGAGTGATCGGGGGCGTAGAAGCGGTTGACGAAGGCAAGACGCATCAGGCGGGTGGCCTCTCCGCAACGGCGATCATCGATCTCGCCAGCGGCCCGATGCGTCCGACCCGCCGGAAGCGGATCTTCGTGAACCCCGCCTCGCCGAGAAGGTGTCGAAGCGTCCGCTCCGACCAGAATTTGATATGGCCGCCATCCCAAAGCGCCGTGAAATGCGCGTCCATGCGCCCCGTCAACGCCAGGGCCAGGTTCTTCAGATAGCCGTGATAGGGAGTGCTGATGATTGCCGCGCCTCCAGGTTCCAGCAAGTCGAACACGGTCTTGGCGAACTTGCGTGGAAAGTACAGATGCTCGACGACTTCCAGGCTCACGACGGCGGGGAACTGGCCGTACACGCCGGCAAGATCGTCATAAGCCGATCCCATTGCCAACCGCAGCGACGGATACGCGACCCGGGCTTGCGCGATGCCGCTCTCGCTGAAATCCACCCCCGCGACATCGATGCCGCGCGACGCCATCCAGTTGGCCACGGCCCCATTGCCACAGCCCACTTCGAACACGCGCGCCGGGCGCGCCTCATCGAGAATGCGCGCGAGCGCGGGAAGCAGGAACCTGTGCGAGTGATTCAGGCTGGCATCCTGGTAACGGTAGGCCGGATCTCCATCCGCCATGGATGAACACTCCTTCAGGATACCGAACGTCGGACCAGGAATGGTCCGAGCACCAACACGTCCATCTTCGTCCTCAGGAAGCAGTCCAGCGCCTCCTCGGGCTTGCACACCACCGGCTCGTTCTCGTTGAACGACGTGTTGAGGACCATGGGCACGCCGGTGAGATCGCGGAACGCCTCGATCAGCCGGTAGTAGAGGGGGTTCGTCTCGCGATGGACGGTCTGCAGTCGGCCTGTCCCATCCACGTGCGTTACCGCCGGAATGCGGTGGCGCTGCCCGGCGCGAATCGGATAGACCTGCATCATGAACGGGACGTCGCCGTCGAGTTCGAACCAGTCGGCCACTGCCTCGCGCAGGATCGACGGCGCGAACGGCCGGAACGATTCGCGCCGCTTGATCTTGAGGTTGAGGATGTCCTTCATGTCGGCGCGCCGCGGGTCGCCCAGGATCGAGCGGTTGCCCAACGCACGCGGACCCCATTCCATCCGCCCCTGGAACCACCCGACGACCTCGCCGTCCGCGATCGCCAAGGCCGTGCGACGACACAGTTCGTCTGCATCGTCGACCCGTTCCACCACGCAGCCTGCCGCCGCAATGTCGTCGCACCTGGCTTCGAGAACTCCCCGAATGGCGTCCTCGTCGAACTCCGGCCCCCAGTAGGCGTGGTCCATCACCGGGCCGCGCGCCCCGCCCAATTCGTGCCAGACCGCATAGGCGGCGCCGATGGCGCCTCCCGCGTCGCCCGCCGCCGACTGGACGTAGATGCGTTTGAAGGGCGTCCGGAGTGTGATCTTGCCGTTGGCCACGGAATTCATCCCACACCCTCCCGCGACGGCAAGGGCATCCACCTGATGACGCGCATGCAGCACATTGAGCAGGTGGAAGAACGCTTCCTCGTACATCGCCTGAACCGACCGGGCAATGTCGCGATGGCGCTGCTCGAGCGGATCAGTCGGTAGGCGCGCGGGCCCGAGCATCTTCTCGAGCCCAGCGGAGAACAGCGCGCCGACGTGAGGCTCGCCGCCCTCCCACTCATAGTCGATCTTCTCGACGTGATGGCGGAAGGCGTCGAGGTTGAGGCGATACCCGCCGTCGGACTCCAACAGCACGATGCGGCGCATGACATCGAGGTACGCCGGCTCACCGTACGGCGCGAGGCCCATCACCTTGTATTCGTCGCCGTAATGCGGAAAGCCAAGGTACTGAGTAAGCGCCTGGTAGAAGATGCCGAGCGAGTGCGGAAAGTACACCCGGCCATCGACGTCGATCCTGGTACCGCGGCCCAAACCCCACGCGGCACTCGCAAAGTCGCCGAACCCGTCCACAGACACGACCACCGCCTCCTCGAAGGGCGACACGTGGAATGCTGACGACAGATGGGCAACGTGGTGCTCGACGTGGTGCACGCGGGCACGCAACGCCACGCCCGGAAACGCCGCAGCCAGGTGGCCGTCAAGGCCGGCGCGCTCCCGCTTGTTGCGCAGGCGATCGAGCACCAGTCCAAGATCCGGTCGCGCCTTGAGTGTGTAGGCGATCTTGCGACCGAGATTGGCCTTCGCGTCCTGATTCACCGCGACGTGGTCGACGTCGTCCAGTCGTATCCCGCCGGCCGCGAGGCAATACCGGATCGCCTCCGACGGGAACCCGGCCCAGTGCTTGATGCGCCGGAAGCGCTCCTCTTCCGCGGCGGCGACGATGGCGCCGTCGAGGATCAAACATGCGGATGCGTCACCGTGGAATGCATTGAGTCCGAGAATCCAAGTCATCAAAGGCGGCCCGTCAATCGCGACAGACGTTCGACCCGCGTTGCAGATATCCTACTTCTGCTTTGCATTACGCTGTGCGTAGTCTGAGAGCACGGCCGCCACAAGTGCCACCAAATTCGGGACTCGCGCTTCCGCTGACAACCGGCGCTGCGCAGCCAGCGCGCCCAAGCATGCCGCCAGAAGCCCGTCGCCATCCTCGGCCACCACTACTCGACCCGCTTGCTCGAGCTCATGTGCGAGTTCGACCTGGTGATCGTCCACGTGCTCCCCGAGCGCGGCTCTGCGCGCCATTACGACAGGCACCTTCCGCGCCGCAATCGCATGCATAACCGATCCCGCGCCTGCATGCAAGATCAAGAGCTCCGACTCACGCACAAGCTCTTCGAAGCGGCTCATCGACGTGAATGCACACACACTGCACCGATCTGAATGGAAGGACGCAGAACCGGCCTGAACAATTACCGGTTGCGGCAGCTCTTGCGCCACGGCGTCAACCGCCGCGAGCAAGCGAATGAATGGCTGCGTCGCATTCCCGACTGATACGAATGTGCTCAAATCAACTGCCCCCCGAATCGCCCCTTCGGAAAATATTTCCGCAAGCCTTCCCATTGATAGAAAAAATCGTGCGCGACATAGTAGAGGATACGACCAGTAAGTGAGGGGCGGTGAATGCGCGTCATCGACTCGATGAACACTATGCGGGCGCCAAATATGAATCGACCAACTATGGCGAACGGCACTACCGGCCCAGCACCCGTACTGAGGATCACGTCCGGCCGCGAGCGGTAGAGTATCCGAAGGGCCTCAATGAAGTTCAACGCCACGCGCCAGTCGCGCTCCGCGTGCGTGATGAAAACCGTACGCCCTTCCATGTCTGGCGACAGGAGCACCTTGTCGTTGAGCACATAGAAATGATCGAACGCCTCGTACACCGACCGTAGGCATCGGACCTCCGTCAGATGGCCGCCGCACGACGATACTACGCAGATCTTCACTCCTCAGGCTCCGCTGTCGGGGCGGACAAACCTGCCAAGATTCCTCGGCCCGTATGCAAGGCCACGATCCTTACTCGGACCTCACCCAATTGGGGGCCTCACCACCTTTCACGACCCATTCATACGTTGCGCTCATTTTCCTGGCAACCCGGGTCCAAGAGAACTCCTGCTCCATCCACGCTCGCCCCCGAAGGCCCCTTGCGTTCAAGTCGCTCGCAGGGAGTGACATCGCCCTTTCGAGGCCGGCAACCAATGGATCCACGCCAATATCGATCCACCATCCTGCCTCCCGCGATGAGAGTTCTTGCCATGGAGCCCCCTTGGTTACGATGGCTGGCGTTCCGGCAGCCAACGCCTCGGCTACAGACATGCCGAAGTTCTCGGAATGCGTCGGAAGGACGAACAGGTTCGCCTGGGCATACGCCTGCCACTTCTCCCTCCCATAAAGCGGACCCCGGAACTCGATGCGTTCCAGCCTCAGTTCGCCAGCAAGACGCTGCAAGTTCGCCAGATACCTCTGACTGCCTGAGCCAACGACCTTCAATTGCCAATCAGGAAACCGCAGGTGGAGTGCCGCCCACGCCGACAACAGCATGTCCAATCCCTTCGTGGGATGGACTCTGCTGAGGAACAGCAGCGTGCGAGCAGTCGCCGATCGCCTTGGCATCAACTCCGGAATGTCTACGCCATTAGGCAACACCACCACAGGCTGTCGAAAGCCCAATTGACGAATGTCTCGATATTCGGATTCCGCAGTAGCGTGAAAGCAGAATGTCGCTACCAACGCAGGGCGCTGCACTGTCGGCCAAAATACACGTTTGATCGGAGAGCCGGAACGCAATGCCCACGCGGACAGCATTCCGCGTGGCGAAACGACTAACGGCACACGCGATTGTTGCGCCACCCGCCCCGGATACACATTGGGCATCATCCAGAGACCGTGATTGTGAAGCAGATCGACCTTTCTGGATGCTGCCTGGGCCCGAAGCCAGCGATTGAGCGCAGGCGATCGCCCCAGCCGTCTGGGTCCGAGCCCGAGCGGGAACGGCTTGAGAAAACTCGGCGGCGACGTCATCGGCGCCCAATCGAGCGCCGCGAGTGTGACCTCGTGTCCACATGCAATTAGTGACTCGCACAATCGCACCACGGAATACGAGGGTCCGGCCGCTTCGTCGGCGATCGCCGAGATCAGTTGGACCAACTTCACAGCGTAGTCCAGACGCGCGTTGGTTGCGCTATCGGAGCCGTGCCCAAGCTGACAACAGAGAGCGCAAGGCGACCGGGAGGGACGACAATCACACTTTGGCTACAGCGCATGAGTCCATTATCGCGCGCGCCAAGGCGCGACTTCCGGCTTCGCTTGAACTTGAGGTCGCTCCCTGGAGCCAATGTCCCGCCGGGATGCCAAACCCTGTCTTGCGGCGCCGAATGACGTCGCCTGGCAACGGCCTTGTGGGCGCACGCGCCATAAGGGTCTTGTTCGGGAATCGCCCAAAGGCCGGCAGATAGGCTCCTGCCTGCCCAAGCAGCCGCGCGTCGACCAGCGGCGTTCGAAGTTCCACGCCGTGGTCCATGCTCGCCCAGTCGCTGTCGCGCAGCAGTTGGTTGCGCAGATAGGTCATCGATTCGATCTGCCCGAGCGCCAGACGCGGATCCGCCGGAAGGTCACCGCACATGCGGCGCACGCAAAGCGCGGCATCGAACCCCCGCAGTGCTACTTGCGCCGCGTCGTTGCCCATCAGCCCCGGCAGGTCCTCGGGAGCGAATAGACTTCGGCGCAGCCACCATGCGCCCGCCATGGAACGGCTCCACTCGGGAAGGTGATGCCACCGGCGGTTGCCTGTCCGATCCGCCCGTCGGTCCGCCCACCACCGCAACGCGGAGGCCGCGCCGGGAATCATAGCCATGGCCCGGCGCGCGGCGACCAGCCTCGGGAGCTGCCGAAAGCTCGCGTATCCCTGGAAGAGTTCGTCTCCGCCCACGCCCGACACGACGACCTTCAGGCCGTTATCGGCGGCTGCCTTGCTCGCGTACCACGTGTTGATGCCGTCGATGCTGGGCTGGTCCATCGCGTCCAGAATGCGCGGCAGGTCGGACACGAACTCATCGCGCGTGACGCGGCGGACGTGGTGCCTGATGCCGTAGTGCGCGGCGATCCGCGCCGCGACCGGCGCCTCGTCCTCCGGCCGCCCCGCGAACTCGTCGTAGGTCAGCGTAACGCCCTCGAGCGCGTGCGCGCCCGCCTCGACCATCAGACCGGCGAGCGCGCCCGAATCGATGCCCCCCGACAGGAACACGCCCACCGGCACGTCGGCGACGAGGTGCCTTGCGACGGACTCCTTCAGCGCAGCTCGCACGCCTTCGCGAACTTCGGCGTCGGGCAATCGATTGTCCGGGGCGGACCGCCACGCCTCGCCGATGTCCCACCAGCACTTCGGCGGACCGACCCGCCCCTCGTCGATCCACGCAAAATGTCCGGCGGGCAGCGCGCGAATGTCCCGGAACCAGGTTCGCGGCTCCGGCACGCTGCCCAACAGCCAGAAGCCCGCCTGGCCGTGGACGTCCGGCTCGCGCGACACGAGCCCCGTCGCGAGCAGAGCCTTGACCTGCGACGCGACCAGCGCCCCCTGCGAGGTCTGGGCGTAGTAGAGCGGCTTGATGCCGTAAGGATCGCGCGCGGCGAATCCCCGCCGAGCCACACGGTCCCAGATCACGAACGCGAACATGCCGTGCAGCCGCGGCAGCATCGCTTCGCCTTGGATGGCGTAAGTCCCGCCGGGATCAAAACCCTGTCTTGCCCGCCAGACGGCGTCGCGAGGAACGCGGCTCACGCGGTGTCTGGCCAAGTACGACGTCGTCCGGTGGACCTTGCGAGCCCGCGATAAACGGACGCGCCCGTGGCGCCACCGGCTCCTGCCAGCCGCGACACTGTCGAGCTCGCGGGAAGCGCGGACCGCCTGAGCGCCGATAGTCGCGTGTAGCGCGCGACCTGTTCTGACCCGCCCTCGTCTCCAAGCTGACGCGAGGCGAAATGACGGCGTTCACGCAGGAGTTCAGAACTGGCGGTCGGGTTACCAGGCCATCGGTTCGCCGGCGCGCTGATGCGAGCAGACGCTGCGCCGGGTGCGCCGAAGGAACGCCGCGGATCGTGCAGGTCGATGATCGCGAGCAACTTCGCGATGACCTGTGAAGTACGCGACCGCAACGGAAGAACTTTCCGCTGCCGACGATGTGCAACGCACGCTGACGGTGAGCATCAGCGGCATCGGGCCCGTCATGGCGGGGCCGGATCGCACACGGCGAACCGATGGGCAACTGGGCGCTGCTGCTGCAGCGATGCACGCACGCGGCCCTACCGCGGATGTATCGAGGCTGCGGGAGCGCGGCTACCAGGTGAGCCGGCGCGGGTCGAGCACTGATGCGGACGCATGACCTGAGGGCGCGGCACAAGCGCCGGTCTGGCGACGACCGATTCCAGGCACGCGCTGCCGGTGGCGGATCGCCTGCTGGCCTGGGAGTTTGCGCTGGCGTCGCCTAGGACGCATCTGACGCATGGCATCCGGACCGATGCGGGTTGGCTGTATCTGGCCGCAACCGCGAGGTGGTTTATTGGCCGATACTGCCGCGGATGACGGCGGATGATCGGTCGATCCGATGCAACGGCGCCCGGATTGATGCATCACTCCAGCGACCGAAGCGGCGGCGCCTGTCTCCAGGGCCCGTGGTCGAGTTCGGCATGACCGTCGATGAGCCGCAACTGCGACAACGCGCCGACCGAGAGCCTTCAGCAGCTTGAAGAACGAGCGCGTGCACACCGGCGCGACGCGCGAGGCGGCGATCGCCGATCTGTTCGACTACATCGAGGTGTTCTACAACCGCAGGCGCAAGCACTCGACGCTCGGCTATGTTTCGCCGGCGCGGTTCCTGGCCGGTTGGATCAGCAGTCAGCACGAGCAAGCCGTGGCAGCATGACCCCGTTCCCTTGGCGGACGAAAAACAGAGGGAAGCTCAGGGGAGCGGAATCACATCGGCGTCCTGGCCACAGATTTCCGACCTGACATCGGCGAAAAATGCGCGGAACAGGTCCTCAAACTGCTCAGGAATGTAGTACCTGGCCGAAAAGCCGTCCGTCGATCGGTAAAGCGATTCTTCATAACTCCGGGTCAGGAACCGAAAGTTAGCGATATGGGACTTCCAGAACACCAGCCGCGCTGCCATGCCGAGCCGGTTGTAGACCATTACTCGCGCCTGTCCTTCCGGACGAACGACGCGCGCGATTTCTCTGACGATTCTTGCGGTCCGCGCTGAGTGGTGAATCACGCCCCAGGACCAGACGAAATCGAATTCGTGGTCGTCAAATGCAAGGTTCTCTGCGTCGGCCTCGATGACTCGCGCGTTGAGCCCCTTTAGCGCCAAACGTCGCGAAGTTGCTTCGATAGATTTGGGGGACACGTCCACGGCCGTTACGTCTGCTCCCGCCCGAACCATCGTTTCACAGTGAAAACCCATTCCGCAGCCGATTTCCAGAACACGTTTACCCTTCAGCTCCTCCAGCGGCATGATTTGATCGAACGGTTTCTGGCTACTTGCGAAAAGCCGCGCGCCGTGCAAGAACCGCTGATCGATCTGATCGAACCACTCGCGGGTGTAACGTTCCGAGTCAATCGTGCCGTGCCAATCGTAGGCCATCGCATTGCTGGTCCACCACGCGCGATTCCCCGTTTGAACCTGATCCGAACACATGTCTTCAAGCCGTTTCTCGGGATCTTTTTTGTCTTTCATTCGTCCCTTCCTAACGAATAGACGTTCGTTCGCAAAACATCCCACCGTGTCATACCGAGGCTGCGCTTGGGGCGGTTCAGTTCACGGTTACAGCACACTGCGTATTGCTGCTTCGTAAGATGAAATTGCCTGCTTCAACTCATGCGGCGCTCGGTACAGCCGCGCCTGTTGAACTAGTTGCTGGTCCGCTGCTTCATTTCGAACGATGCGCCCCATATTTTCAGCCAAACCATCAACATCGCCAACCTCAAATCCGAGGGCCGCTCCCTGTCTACACATCTCCCGTGCATCCGAACTGCAATAACTGGTGACTACCGGCACGTCACAGAACATCGCCTCGAGCACGGCATTTGAAAAGCCTTCGTACTCTGATGCCAGAACCAGGGCCGCGGCAGCGCTCAGAATGGGCAGCGGATTCTCCAGTACGCCGATAAACGTCACCGAATCCTGGACGCCCAGACTCCTCACGAGCCGCTCCAACCTCTCCCTGGCTTCACCATCGCCAACGATCACAAGACCACACTCACCGGCGCAACCTGCCCGTGAGTACGCCTCCACAATCGTGTCCACGCGTTTCATCGCATCGAGCCTGCCAACCCATACCATGTACCGCTCATGGCAGATTGAGATGGACGATCTCTGCGTCGCGAGCATGCCGACCCGATCGGCATCGACAATATTTGGCAGACGGATGCCGCATTCCGCGTGCCTGCCCATCATTTGGCATGTCTCCCGCAAACCATCAATGGAATTCGCTGTGATCAGATCGGCGCAAGTGTAGAGTCTCTTGATGGTTACCGTATGCATGAACCGGCGAAAACGGTTCGCGTTCTTCAGATTCTCGTGTGGGCGGGTGATTTCGTTGATGATCAGCTTGGGGCGATTCGTCATGCCCAGCAGCGCCATCGACGCCACGGCAATCGGGAAGAGTCCGAATGCGAAGACTACGTCGTAGTGCGATTGCCGAATCAATCGCTGCAGTTGTATCGCAATGCCGAGGTAACTCCATCTATTTTTCCAGTGAAGACGTAGTATCTTCCCTCTATGCGTTTGGCCAAGCGACCCGTTGTCATGGAGAACCGCAACGTCGGCTATGCCGCCAAAAAGGTGCTCCGCGAGCCTCGCCAATCGCGCCTCGGCGCCCCCACCTGCGATCCCCCCCCCGACCAACAGTACTGCGGGCTCCGCGCTGCTGCCCCTCCGCATAAAACGTGCTTCCTACCTTCCTTGCAAGACATCGTGGCGGACGGAGCAATCTTTCAGCAACAGCTTCAGATCGGCCAGCGATGCTTTTCCGAGAGAATGGCGAAACCAGAGTTCAAGCCATAGCACCAACCACAAGCGGGTCTCGTGACTGGCACCTTGCCGCTGTTCGGCGATCATTCGATGAACGGGCGCGGCACAAATCCAACCGTGCGAAGTTGCAACGCTGTCCCGCAGCAGGCTCTCCAAAATCGCGCCCAACCGACTGCGGAACCAATGCCTCAACGGCAAAGCAAAGCCCATCTTTCTCCGGTACACGATCTCAGGGGGCACCCACTTCGCAGCAATCTTCTTCAGAAGCCACTTACGTCGCCCCCAGTTCAGCTTCATCCTGTCCGGCAGATTCCATGCCGTCTCCACGACCTCTCGACCCAAATACGGGCACCGCGCTTCGAGCGACGCGGCCATGGTTGCCACGTCGACCTTGGTCAGGTAGTCGTCCGCCAATTGAACATGGAAGTCATCGAACAGCACCCGCTGCATTGCACTAGCGTCCGCCCGCTCGAGGGCCCTGCCCACGCGGAGTGAATCCAGATCACTTGCGAGTACGGACTGCAGTCGCGGTCCGGCCAACTCGACGAGTGCACCATGCCAGCTCAGGCTGTTCGTATAACCGCTACCGGGCGCAGCGAGCGAGAGTACGTTCAACGCCTGCCACCGCCTCCCTAGCGCTCCAAGGCGCGTGGCCAGGGCGGGAACGAGGTTCCTGCGCAGGCCGATTGGAATCAACGCCGCATAACGAGCGGCATATACGGCGGACTGCACCCGCCAGTACCCACCGAATGACTCATCCCCGCCGTCACCGGTCAAGCACACTTTGACGTGCTCCCGCGCAAAGCTCGCCAGCAAGAAAGATGGCACACACGATGCGTCGCCAAATGGTTGTCCATACTGCACCACCAGGTGAGGCAAGCAAGAGAGTGCATCACGCAGATCCACCTCGCGCGTGTGAAGGGGGATGCCCAGATGCCCGGCCACCTTTCGCGCATGCGGGATCTCGTTGAAATCCGCCTCGGCAAATCCAAGTGCGAATGCCGGCAAACCAGGTTGTACGCGGCTGGCCATCGCGGCCACGAGCGATGAGTCGACACCGCCGCTGAGGAACAAGCCCACAGGCACATCCGCATCGAGACACCTGGTAACGCTATTCGCCACCGTCGATTCAACTGCCCGAAAGCACACCTGATACTCCTCGCTGAATGGTCTCGCCGAAGGAAATTCCCAATACCGCGCCAACCGTGGGCTTCCACCGGGGACGATCTGCAAGATGTGAGCAGGGGGAAGAGCCCTGATTCCACTCCAGATAGTGTGCGATGCCGGAATGAAGCTGTGCACAAGGTGGCACGCGATGGCCACGGGATCGATCTCCCGCTCCGGCAAGAACGGCGCGATGGCCTCAATCGAAGAGGCAAAGATTAGCCCGGCAGCGCTGCCGCAGTAGTAGAGCGGTTTCTCGCCGAAACGGTCGCGCGCCAGCAACAGAGTCTCTCTCCGCGCATCCCAGATCGCAATGGCGAACATCCCGTCCAGCTTCCCGAAGATCGCACTACCCCATGTCTCGTAACCCTTCACAATCACTTCGGTATCGGATCGCGAGCGAAACGACTGTCCCATCGCGACCAACTCAGATCTCAGCTCGCGCCAGTTGTATATCTCCCCGTTAAACACGACCTGAACGTCGCCGTCGCTGCCCGCCAAGGGGCAACGCCCGGCTTCGCTCAAGTCCCGAATGCTCAACCGCCGGTGTACGAGCCCGATATGCTTCGCGCGATACATACCCAAGTCGTCCGGACCGCGATACAGCATCGCGCCGCCCATTGCGATGAGATCGCTTTCGCGTGGTATCGCCGCTTCGTGAAGGAACTCGCCGCCCAAGCCGCACATGGTTACGTCGCTCGTCTCTCTACAGCGCCAAGGCGGAGCGGCACCTGAATGTGGCAAACGGATCGTGGGACGGAACCTCGATCCGATGGAGCGTGTACGGGGTTGTCGTCCCAACGTTGCTGCCCTTCACTTGCGTGACGGCAGCCTCGAAACCCGCAACTCGCACCGCGTCAACGCACCGATCATCGAATGCGCCGTCCGGGAACGCAAAGAGTCGGCAAGGTTCGCCCAGCTCGTCTTCGATTCTCCGCTTCGACCCCAAAAGCTCGTCTGCGACGACCTTGTCGGAGGAAACTGGGAGATAGCTGTGAAATTCAGTGTGCGACCCGAACCGTACACCGTGGTCACGCATCGTTCTGATCTGGTCCCAACGGAGAGGCCGGCGCACCCAGTCAACTGGAACGCGGAGATGGGCGCGCAAGGCTTCCAGAAGCTCGAACCTCTCACCCGGCGGCAACGGGGCCCACTGGTGCTGAAGGTTCCGAGCAACCGCGATCTTCTCCTTCAGACTTCCGAGCCGCGCGGGGAACGGAAACGACATCACGTTCAGCGTTGCTCGCTCAAGGATCTCAACGATCTGTGTGGGCCAAGGTGGGCGGCCAGAATCGATGAAGTCAGTGGCCAGAAAGACGGTCGCCGGAACCCCGTACTGCTTCAGCAACGGCCAGGCGAAGGTGAAATTGTCCTCGAAACCGTCGTCGATCGTCAGGGCCAGGAAAGGCTGGTGTTCCACGGCTCCAGCTCGGATGTTTCCGACGCCCTGTTCCAGCGAAACCATGCAGAAGTGGGACCTCAAGTAACGCAGGTGCCGCTCGAACTGACGCACAGGCAGAGCCCCGAACAGCCCCTGCGGCACACCGTCCCCGAACGAATGGTAGGTGAGGACGAGCAAATGGCCACGCAACGCGTCGCGCCTGCGGTGTGGCGCTCCGCTGGCGTCGAGCCCGCCGTGAATCAGACCCTTCGCGACGTACTTCAGCCAATTCACGGTAGAGCCTTGACCCCTCCGCGCCGCTCGAACGCATAGCGCGTTGCCGCGATCACGTTCTCCATATTCGGCTCGTAGGCGAAGAACTGCGCCTGTCTCCTGGCGGCTTCGCCCATCTTGTGCCGCTCGTCCACAGGCAACGCGAAGTGTCTCGTCATCGCGTTGGAAAGGAGATCAGCCTCCGGCGACTCGACGACGTATCCGTTCACGCCGTCCTCGATGAGCCCGCCGGCAGCCGGCACAACGCGACTCACCACACATGGCCTTCGGCAGAGCATGGCCTCGTTGATCATTCTTGCCCACGTCTCGTAGCGTGAGGAGCAGAGGACCACATCACAGGCAAGATAGTAGGGCACCGTCTGCAGACTGGGAACGAAGCCGGCGAAGTGGATCCTGCTGGGTTCGACATGGCGGCACACTTCAGCCTTCATGGCGTCGGTCATCCGGCCGGATCCGACGATCAGGAAGCGGGCCCGGGGATCCTTACTTGCGACCCGATGGAACGTCTCCATGGCGATGTCGGGACCCTTGAACCAATTGTGCTGTGCGATGAAAAGGATCACGTGATCGTCGTCCGCCCAGCCCTGATCAGTTCGCAGTGCGAGCGCGGCTTCCTGTACTTGCGCGCTCTCGGACGCCGCGAGGAAGTGCTCGGTATCGACCGAGTAGGGTACGAAGAACAGCGAAGATTCCTTCGCGCCGGCATCCATCAAGACCTTCCGACTGTAATCGCCGCCATAGTGGTGCGCATCGAACATTCTCAGCACGAAGCTGCGAAACGGCCGCATCAGCCGCCCTTTCAGCGGTCGCCGCGGGTCGAGAAAGTAGTTGAGCGTTCCCCGATGTACTTGTGCCTGTCCGCGCCACCAGTTCCGCACGATGATCTCCAGCGCGCCCGGCCAACCGTAACCATACATGAGGACCACGTGGGCGCCCCATGTCCGCGCAGCCAATCTCAACGCGTCCGCATTCTCCCCTTGGGCCGACTCGTAGCCGGCGAGCAGGTCGTCGCCCCAATCGATGCGACCCGCGTACTGCGCGTCAAACCGCTGTCTGTCGACTTTCTGGACGTAGAAGACCTTGAAGACCAGGTCCTCGCGCCGCGCACACAACCGGAAGAGCGGGACCTCGAAGTGCGAGATCGATTCTGTGAGTACCGCCAGTCGCAGCGGCGACTCGGAAGGATCGGTGTGCATCAGAGGGAGGCTCAGGCGTCGCGAAGACTGTCTTCGCCGCATCCCACATCGAGCAGGACATCTCCCGGTCCGACACTTGTTGCGAGGCGGCTGCTGAATTCGCGACCAGATCCGTAGCCGCAGAGATCGAGGTAATGACTCGGAAGACGGCGTTGCAGCGGAGCGAGAGGGCGCGCAATCAATTGCCGGATCCAGATGCAGGAGAATCGAGGTCAAGTGCCGCGTCCCTTGGCGCCAGTACGGCAAGATAGTCCGAGGCGAGGCGCGGGTGCGGAGCCATTCGATCGAGCGCGTAGCAGAAGACATTGCCCGCCGCGACCCCGAGCAAGCCGATCGGGCGAAGTGCGCGGTACCTCATCAGGCCGCCCATCAGACAAGTGTTCCACAGCGACGCAAAGCGGGTGAACAACCCGCCCAGTCGCATGCATTCGCGCACCTGCAACCCGACTGTGTCCGCAACTGCCCGCAGCCCCTCCGGCATCAACCGAAAGTAGTCGTGCGGGGCGTCGTGCTCCGGATAGCACATGCTCTCGAAAACGATCACGCTCCCCCCGGCACGTAGCAGCCGACGCACCTCCTTCAGGACCGCTGAAGGTTCGGGAACATCTGTGATGGCTTGGCACAACAGGACCGCGTCCGCCGAGCGGTCGGGCAGCGGGACGCACCTCATATCCCCTCTGATGACCTCCGCATCCAGCGGATCGTGGTCCACCCGCAGATACTGGCGCGCGTAGGGAAAGCACTTTCGGAACGGACTCTCACCACACGCCAGGTCGAGTACGACGCCAGTGTGGGCTCGCCCCAACTTCTCGAGGGCGGGGAGCAGGTACCTGCCAACGACCCAGTTCTCTCCAAAGACGGACTCGAACTTCCGCAGGCGGGTCATGTCCGCCGACTCACCGGAGCCAGAGTCAGAATCCGCGACGTGCGCTGCTGCATCACCCCCCTCAGCGAAGGATAGAGTAGGTAAAGCGCCCAAAGAATCAGGGCCACGCGAATCAGGTCGGTCAGGATCGGCTGAACCGTCACCCCGACGTCCAGTAGCATCAGGACGGTCATTGCCAGCAATACCAGCCAGTGCGGCGACAGGATGTTCCCCCGCCGTGCCTTAGCTTCCACAAACGCGAGCCAGCCACCCATGCACGCCATGCCGAGGACGATGCCGGCATAGCCCCACGCGAAATACAGACTGCCCAAAAGGGTCACCGATATGCCGCCGTACCTCCACCCATAGTATTCGGCGGCATTGCGGCCGGAATGGAAGAACTCCGGCTTGTCAGGCACGATGAATCGGGGAAGGACCGCGTATAGGGGTGCGAATACACTCTCCCAAGCGTGCTCGTACGGCGATATTCTCCCGGTATGCTCCAGCAGGTCCGAGAACGTCGTCGCATGGCTGAGCCGACTCAACACAGTCTTCGTCTTCACCTCCGTTTCCCGGTCCTCGTAGGCATCGACAAACGGCACACTCGCCATCACTGCGCGTCCGAAGGACTCCACTTGCACTGTGATGTCGAACACGTTCCCCCCCGCGTCGTGCTCGGCCAGAATGAGCGCACGGTACTCCGTGATGACGAGGAACGCGGCGTAAAACACCATCACTGCTCCCGCACCAATAGCCGCTTGTCGGAGATTGAGTCGTATCGGCAGCACTGCCCCCACGAGCAACACGACGACGATCCCGCGAATGATCGAAGCCTTGGATCCAATCGTGACTATCTCGACGACCGAGATGCCGACGAGGCACCAAAACAGCAGCGTCAGGTGGCGGTCAGTCAACTTCTTGTAGTAGAGGACCAGGAAGCCGAAGAGAAACGGCTGCCTCAACGCACTCATCAGGCCGAGTGCCTGATGCAGTGTGCCGGCGGCACTCTCCACGTTAACCGCATTGCGTTCGACGAAGGTAAGCGAGATTCCAAAAAGCACAACCGACAAAGCCCAAGAGATCACGGCCAGCCACCCGATGCTGGTCACGATATAGACCGTATAGCTAATTCGGCCGCGTATCCACTCAGCCTCGCGGCCTAACGCCCCTTTCGGGTTGCGAAACAGCAAGACCACGAATGCGTATGCAACGGCAAAGGCGCTAAATCCCCGTAGAGCCCACAGTATGCTGAAGGCGAGACTCTCCAATGGGGCGGGCCTCCAACCGGAATAGAAATCGTAGAACAGCACTTCCAGAGGATAGGCGAGCACATAGGCGACGACTACTAGCATTGCCGCCGACAAGACGAATCCATCGCGCTTCGATATTGCCAACAGGACAAGCGCAACCACAAGAAACAAACCCGCGGCGACCTCACCGCTCAGGTCGAGCATGCTCAGCGTAGAGACTCCCGCCAGGCATAAGGCAAGCAACGAGCGATTGGCTACGCGCACGATTCCGCCACCATGCGGGACTGCCGGTGGATGGTCGCCTGCAACCGCAATCGTGTCACCGGAGAGAACGACGCAGGTGAATGGCTGCTTCGCGTCAGTTTCGCGCAAGCTGCCTGATGCTGATCCTCGCATACTTCATGAACCGCCAAAGGAGAAACGCGGTACTCGTCCCCTGTGCGACAAGCACAAGTATCGCCATCCCGAGCGCGCTCCATGTCCGCACCACCGGATACGCTCCCGCGAGCAGCATCAGTGACGCCAGCCCGTCGGCAGCAATGGCAGGTCTGTTGATCTCCCATGCCCTGAATAGATAAATCAGCACGTTCTTTAGCCCCAGGAAGGCAAACGCCACTGCAAGCACCTGGGCGTATGGCACGGCGGCGGAGAAGTCCGCGCCGAAAACAGCTGGCAACAGCAACGGCAAGGCGACCACCATGAGCACCGTCATCCCGAACAACAGCGTCACCAACCTGCGCAGTGTGCTCGCGATGGCCGCCGCGCTTTCCGGACCTCCCCCGGCCTTGGCTGCGGCGGGCAGCATCACGTTGTTGTAGGTTTGCACGACCAGAGATTGCGCTGCAGTTGCCGCCGTAGAGGCAACAACGTACAGACCCAACTGCAGGTCGCTGGAGAGAAGAACCAACGCCATCTTGTCGATCTGCATGGCGAGAAACATGACGAGATTGGCCGCATGCAGGCGCGCCCCTTGAGCGAGCAGTTCCCGGGCCTCGCGCAACGACGGCCTCACATTCAATCCCGGTCGCACCTGCCATAAGCGGATCAATGCGACCAACGCGGTGCCGGACAAGACCGCGACGGCAGCGCTGCGGATCGTCAGCCAGTCCGCAAGCCAAAGACCGGCCAGCAGCAATGGATAGGTCGCGGCTTGAATGATCCGCTGGAGGTTGAAGTTGCGATAGTTGAACTCCCCCTGTTCCACTGCGAGGAAATTCATCGCGATAAACGTCAATGGGACGAAGATGGCGAAGTAGATCTGGGTGAACGTCAGGCTGGCCTGTCGCGTCGGCCCGAGGAGCAAGGGCAAGATCGGCACGCCGACGGCGACCACAACGATCGCCAAAGCTAGCGAAAGGCCGAGCGTCGTCGCCCTGAGCGTTCGCGTCGTCCCTGACCTTGCCGTGCGAATCGTGATCGCCTCGTTGATCCCCATTGCGGCCACGCCGGCGACAAAGTGTGGCCAGTAGGTGATCGCGGCGAGATGCCCCCGATCCTCTGCCCCAAGAAGTCGCGCAGCGAGGACCCCGCTCGCGAGGCCACTCGCAAAAATGATCCCGTTGGCGAGAAAGGTCTGCCGCCATGGCTTCACCGAGGCGCGCTCCAATCATTTCAATCCGGCAACTTGACCATGAGCCCCTGCTGAACGAAGAACTGAGTCGGAGCGAAATCGGTGAACCAGTTGACTTCGGCACTTCTCTCGCGCGCGAACTCGAGGATGGCTGCCTCCGCCTTCCTCGCGTCTTCGTCCCTGCTAATCACGCCTCGATCGGAATTGTCAAGATAGAAGATGCCACCATTTCTCAACAAGGGGAGCGCCGTCACGGTGCACTGATGGCGGCAAATTCCGTCGACAACGATCAGGTCGAACCCTGCAGTGTCATTCGCCATGAATTGGCTGTACTCATCAATCCGTTCTGCATGGTGCAAGTGAACGTTTCGCAAATGCGCTCTTGATATGAGATCTACGACTCTTGCATGCCATGGACCCGAGTCCTCGACCGCGTATACCTCGCCAGCGCGTTTGGCGAACCAGATTGTCGACATACCTGACCCGAATTCCAGTACCCGGGAGTCGTGACCTCCTTCCAGGGCCCGCCGCAACGATCTTGGTAAGCAGCGCTGGTCTCATGCTGACAGCAACGCCGTGCGATTGCATGCGGTCGCCTCCCGCAGATCGGCCTCTCGACCGGTCTCGCTTTGAGACGTGCTGCCAGTTGCCGGGATGAGCGCAAGGTAGGGGAGTTCCTCTGGGGAAGTGAGCACAGAAGTCAGTTTCATGGCATCTCCCGGGCGACAGGCACTGCGGTCGCTACTGCATTCTTTCGCGCCAGCTGCGCGCCGCCGGCGCCTTGTTGTTGGCAGCGTTTCACTTCCAGGCGAGATCTCCGGGCACGGTACCGCAAGTCAAGCGGGGCCGGCTCCTGAACCCGTCATGTCCATTCGTTCTGCCAGCAATCTCAGAGAGTTCGAGCAGTTGCGGAAAGCAAGGCGTCGAAATAGCCTACCGTCCGCCCGAGCCCCGCCTCCAGCCCCACCCTCGGCCCCCACCCCAACCTCTCCTCGCCAGCGCAATCTCCGGCTGCCTCTGCCTCGGATCATCCCCCGGCAGCGGCCGGAACTCGATCGTCGACTTCGACCCGGTGATCGCGATCACCTTCTCCGCCAGCTCGCGGATCGTGAACTCGTCGGGGTTGCCGAGGTTCACCGGCCCGGTGAACTCGGGCGGCGTGGCCATCAGCGCCACCAGCGCGTCGATCATGTCGTCGACGTAGCAGAACGAGCGTGTCTGCGAGCCGTCGCCGTAAATGGTGATCGGCTCGCCCTTCAGCGCCTGCACGATGAAGTTCGACACGACGCGCCCGTCGTTCGGGTGCATCCGCGGGCCATAGGTGTTGAAGATGCGCGCGACCTTGATCGAAAGGCCGTGCTGGCGGTGGTAGTCGAAGAAGAGCGTCTCGGCGCAGCGCTTGCCCTCGTCGTAACACGAGCGCGGGCCGATCGGGTTGACGTTGCCCCAGTAGCTCTCGACCTGCGGGTGGACCGTCGGGTCGCCGTAGACCTCGGAGGTCGAGGCCTGCAGGATCGGGCAGCGCAGGCGCTTGGCGAGGCCCAGCATGTTGATCGCGCCGTGGACCGAGGTCTTGGTGGTCTGGACCGGGTCGTGCTGGTAGTGGATCGGCGAGGCCGGGCAGGCGAGGTTGTAGATCTCGTCCACCTCGAGGTAGAGCGGGAACGTGACGTCGTGGCGGATGAACTCGAAGCGCGGGTTGCCGAACAGGTGCTCGATGTTGCGCTTCGTTCCGGTGAAGAGGTTGTCGACGCAGACGACGTCGTGCCCCTGCGCGAGCAGGCGGTCGATCAGGTGCGAGCCGAGGAAGCCCGCGCCCCCGGTGACCAGCACACGCTTTGTCGCTTCGTAGTTGCGCACCCGCCCGACCTCGACCCCCGGATTGCCCACCGCTCACCGCCGCACCACCCGCCGCACCTGGCGCCGCCCGAATCGTACCAGCGCGCGGTAGCGGTGCGTGTAGTACAGCGCATGGACGGCGAGGCAGGCGAGCAGCGCCCGGGTATCGTCGGAGAGGACGATCGCCATGGCCAGGCAGGCGGCGCCGCACGGCCAAAGCCGGGGTGACGCTGGCGTTGGCGCGGCGCAGGTGCCGGGGGTGATGGCCGGTGTCGGGTCGGCGCCGCTCCGCGCGCGCCGGTACGGGATCGCGATTCGGCGGTAGACGAGCGAGTGCAGGTGCAGCGCGTCGGGCTCCATCAGCGGACGGAGGCGCACGACGCCGCGGCGGTACATCGCGAACAGCGTGTCGACGGACGGGTAGCCGGCCAGCACGATCACCTACCGGGCGGAGAGTTCGCCGTTGCGTGCGACGAGTTGCATCACGCCCGACGTCGGTTCCCGGGTGCGGGGCGGCATCACGCCGCCACGGCTGCGGGAGGAAGGGCGATTGCGCGTCGGCGCGGCTCCAATATGCCGATCGATGACAGGGTCCCTGTCGCTCGCCGGTGCTGGCGGCCGAGGGTAACGCCTGCGGACAGGCTTACCCCGGCGGTCGGCGGGGCTGCCACCTTGCGCACGATGACATGAATATATATTTCATATATAATCAAGACCGGCGCCTTCCGCGCCGCAAGAACCGCCCATGCGTCCTCGACACCTCGATCCGGCTACCGCGCCACGGCAAGAGCTGCTGCTCAAGTTCAAGGCGGACACCCGCAGCACGGTGAGCCGCGAGACGGTACGCGCGCTCGCCGTGGCCGAAGGCGTCAGCGAGACCCAGCTCATCCATCGTGCGCTGGCCGAATTTCGCGAGCGCAGCGCGCGGCGCAAGGCGCCGGTCGCCAAGCCCTTGCTCGCGACGGTGGCGAAGGCCGAAGCTCGATCACCACGGCCGCAGCGCCAGCGCCCGCAGTCATTGCGCGAAGCCGCGCTGCAGGGCCGTGCACACGGCCACCTCGACGCGTCGCTGCGCGAGTTCCTCGACGAGTTCTATGTTGCGACGGACGCCGTGGCGCGCGCGCGCATGCTGAGCGAAGAGCCGCCGCTCGGCGATGACGCACGCGCCAACGCGTACCTGGCCGCGGTAGCCGAGCATCTGGCGCTCCGCAGTCGGTTGCCCGTGCCCGAGTGGACCGCCGGCGCGCAGCGCTTCCTGCGTCGGCCGTTCTTTCCCGGCGGCCTCGAATCGCTCAAGGCGACGCTGCTCAAGGAAAGCCCGGTCGCCTTTCGCCGTCGGCTCATCTTCGTCGATGCGGACCCGCTCCATCGGCCACGGCGCAACACCGCCGGCGCAGCGATCGGAGCTGCGCCATGACGATGCCGGGTCGGCAGGACAT
Source organism: Burkholderiales bacterium (assembly GCA_015075645.1). Classification (NCBI taxonomy): domain Bacteria; kingdom Pseudomonadati; phylum Pseudomonadota; class Betaproteobacteria; order Burkholderiales; species Burkholderiales bacterium. The sequence goes on from JABTUF010000001.1 coordinate 22,882, forward strand.
CTTGCGCGGCTTGCGCGCCATCGACGACATGGCGCGGGCCGCCGGCGTCGTGGTGGATCTGTCGATTTACGGCGGCGCTGCGCTGGCGCTGGTGTTCGACTTGCGCCGCGCCACCAAAGACGTCGCTGCCGTGGTCAACGGCTCGCCCGATTTCCTGCGCCAGGCGGCGCGCGATGTCGCCGCCGTGGAAGGCTGGCCGGAAGACTGGCTGAACGACGGCGTGAAAGCCTTCACGTCCAGGCAGGAACAGATGGAGCTCATGGCGGATTTCGACAACACGGCCGAGGGCGGGCTGCGCATCTACACGCCGACGCCCGAGTATCTCTTTGCGATGAAGTGCATGGCGATGCGTCAGGAAGGGATCGAAGGATCGCACGACGTGAGCGACATCGAAGCGCTTGCCGATGTCGCGCACATCGAGAACGCGAAAGACGCGCTCGCGCTCGTGGAGGCATTCTATCCACCTGAACGCATTCCCGCCAAGGTCCGCTTCGGTGTCGAGGAGATCATGGAGCGAGTCGTGGCCAGGCGCGCCGCTGCTCGCAGCGGCTCCGGCCCCAGGTCATCCGGTGCATAGCCCCGGGTGACACCGCCGCACGCGCGGTCTCCAACCCCGGCAACGCGCATCCTGCGATCGCCGTGCGGCGAAGGCGCCGCTGGTTCGGCGCGCAGGAGTTCGCCGGGGCGTGGCGGTGGCCGGCGTGACGGGAACGACGGTGAGCACCAACCCACGCCACAGGGGCGTACGCCATCGCGACACCCACACCCCCGCCTTCTTGATCTCCTCATACACTCGTACATCGCATCGGGCGCGAGATCAGGTTCTCCGGGCCACGACACAGCACCGTGTTCGACGAACGCCTGCGCAACGACGGCCGGATCCGCCAGGGCCGCGAACACGCCTGCATCCCGCGACTGGACGAGGTCCACCCCGTGTGCTTCACCCTCGGTTCCGTCGCCGAACGAGACTTGCGAGCGAAGCCCGGGCAGCGACTTCACGGTCGCCGCTTGCCGAGGCACACGCGGCTGCAACGAGGGCGCAACGCCAGCGGGCGAATTCGCCGCCGGTCGCTCATCGTGTCCGGCGATCGTCCTGGGCGGGGAGCGCGCGCCGCACCTGCCTGCGCCCGAAGCGCACCAGCGCGCGGTAGCGCACCGTGTAGAAGATCGCGTAGACGGCGAGGCAGGCGAGCAGCGCCCAGGTATTGTCGTAGAAGACGATCGCCATCGCGAGGCAGGCGAGGCTGTGCACCCACAGGCCCGGGGCGACGCGCAGGTTGGCGCGGTGCAGGTGTCCGGTGCGCTGGCTGGCATCCACGGCGCGCCAGGGCGTGCGCCGCCGCTCGACGCCGTCCGGCGGGCCCGTGTCGCGCACGCGACGCTCGAGCCGCTGCAGTTCGCGCGGGATCGCGATCCGCCGGTAGACGAGCGAGTGCAGGTGCAATGCGTCGGGCTCCATCAGCGGGCGGCGGCGCACGACGCCGCGGCGGTACATCGCGAACAGCGTGTCGACGATCGGATAGCCGGCCAGCACGATCACGTACCAGGCGGAGAGTTCGCCGTTGCGCGCGACGAGCTGCATCGAGAGCTGCGCGTACATGAAGCCGAGGAAGTACGCGCCCGCGTCGCCGAGGAATACGCGCCCGCCCGGGTAGTTCCAGATCAGGAATCCCGCGAGCGCGCCCAGCATCGCGAGCGCCTGCGCGAGCGTTTCGCCGTCCTGCGCCCAGCCCGCGGCGATCGCGAGGCCGGCGAACAGGATGACCGCGGTGCCGCTCGCGAGGCCGTGCGCGCCGTCGATCAGGTTGAACGCGTTGCACGAGCCCACGACCATGAACCAGGTGAGCGGCAGCGCGAACCACAGGTGCGCGAGCAGGTAGTCGAGGAGCGGGAGGTCGACGCGCGGCACGATGCCGCCCGCGTAGTAGGTCGCGAGCGCGGCGGACACGAGCGCGGCGAGGAGGCGATAGCGCGGCCGCACGCTGCGGGTCAGGTCCTCCCACACGCCGACGACGACCACCGGAACGGCGGCGAGCGCGAGGGTGAGCGCGGGGTCGAGGTCGGGCTGGCCCAGCGCGCGCGCGGCGAGGGCCGCGGCCAGGAACGCGAGGAACACGATCGCGCCACCGAGGCGCGAGGTCGGGACGACGTGCACCGCCTGCACGCCGTCCGCGTGGTCGTGGCTGATCGAGCGCGCGCGGATCGCTGCCGGCATCACGGCGACGGCGAAGAGTGCGGGCACTGCGGCAAACCACCACTCCGGGTACATCTCCCCTTCCATCCCTGGCCTGCGCGGCGCCTCGTGCGGGCGGCGTTTGCGTTATGCCGTGGTCATTATAATCAGGCGGGGGGATGTGGATCGGCCGCGAGGTGCGGTGGGGTGGTCTTCGGGTTCTGGAGATTCGCCGTATCGGAGGGAAAGGCGGCGGATTGAGGCGAGGGGCGTCGGGCTGAAGCCCGACCCACGGGGCGATGCGCTTGTCGGGCTGAAGCCCGACCCACAACGCATTCCCGTAGGTCGGCCTTCAGGCCGACGGGTTTGCGGCATTGGAAGACGAAGTCGGGCTGAAGGCAAAGGCGTCGGACTGAAGTCCGACCCACAGAACTCTCCCTGTGCGGACGGAAAAGCGGGGTCAGACTCGACTTGTGCTTGTAGGTCCGGGTTCAGCCGGACGGGGTTCGCTTCATCGAGGGAAAACCGTCAGGCCTGACCCACAAGAACACGGAAAGGCATGCGGCTGAAGCCCGACGGGCTCACGGGCTGCTGCCACGTTCGACGCCGCGCGCGGCATGCAGTTCGCACACCCGATCGAAGATGACCGTGGCGAGGCGCGCACACGCCGCCTTGACGACGTTCCAGTCGTGCCAGCGGGGGGCGAGGTTCCGATACTCGTCGAGGTCGATGCCCTCGACGTCGTAGGGCTGCGCGCTCGCGAGCTGCACCTGCAACTGCTGGAGCGGCGATTCGCCGTTGTCCTGCCTGTAGATCCGGTCGAAGGACTGCAGGGCGAGCGCGACGTTCTCGTCGCCCATGTGATCGGCCAGGGCGACGAAATCGAGGTAGTCGCGCGTGGCGTTGCGCCGCAGGATCAGCACGCCCTTGATGCGCAGGATCTCAGCCTCGGTCGGAACGGTGATGCGCCCGCCGCGGTGCTCCACCACCGTCGTCGCCAGCGGTTCGTCGCGGATGAGCTGCCGGATCCCGGTCTCGATGCCATCGAGACTGCCCAGGATCTGCACCGGGCGCTGCACGCGGGCCGTCTTCCAGCCTGCCACCGACTCGAGCTGCGCCAGTACGGCGTCGAAGCGCTGCGCGAGGTCGGCATCGCGGGAGAATCGATGGGCGGCGTGCAGCGCGGACGCGGTGCCGCCGACCAGCACCGCATCGGGCAGGATGCGCTGGAGGCGCGCAGCCGAGGACAGCACGAGTTCCCAGTCAGGGAGCGGAGCCGTGGGCTTCGGCATAGCTCAACCAGAAGTGGTGGCGCTGCGCATGAGGGTCGGCCGCGCGCGGAAGACAGACGCGCTCCACCTTCGCGCGCACCGATCGGTCGGCGAGGACCGCTTCGCGCAACTCGGCCCAGTCGCGCCAGCGCCCGCGTGCGATCACGTCGTCGATGGCCGCGAGGGTGAGACGCTGATGGTCGAGATGGCGGTGCAGCACGGTTCGACGTCCGGGTCCACGAAGCTCGATGGCCGCATCCTACGCGCGGATCGCGAGCGCGAATGCCGATCGTCGCGAGGCGACGCCGACGAAGCGCGGTCGTGCCGGAACGGCCCGATCGAGGATAGCCGATCGTGCCATTTCTTGCCAGTGCCTGCTACGCGTGCTACGGTGCCGCGCCGAGAGAGGAGGCCGCATGGAGAGCATGAACATCTCGCTTCCCGAGCCGCTCAAGCGCTACGTCGATGGCCAGGTTTCGTCGGGACGGTACAGCAGCGCAAGTGAATTCGTGCGCGAACTCATCCGCGCCGACGAGAAGCGTCGGGCCGAGCAGGCGCTGGAGACGCGGTTGATGGAGGGGCTGAACGCGCCGGAGACCGAGCTGACCCCGGCCGACTGGAAGGCGATCCGCGGCGAGGCGTTGTCGCGCGTGCAGGCCCGCGGCAAGGGCAAGGGATGATGGGTCCGAATCATCGATGGCAAAGGCGTCCGGTTACTGAAGCCGGACCCACGGAAGCTTCCGATGTTCGCGTCGCCCGTGGGTCGGGCTTAAGCCCGACGGGTCGTGGGTCGGGCTCGAGCCCGACGGGGTTGCAGCATTGCATGAGGGATTGCTTGGGGATGGAAGGGCGTCGGGCTGAAGCCCGACCCACAGGAGTGCGGATGTGTGGGTCGGCCTTCAGGCCGACGGGGTTCGCCACACTGAAGGGAAAGGCGTCGGGCTGAAGCCCGGCCCACAAGGACGCGAAAGGCGTCGGGCTGAAGCCCGACCCACGACGGAAGCTTGCCGGGCAACAGCACCCCAATGATCGAAGACACGACGATCGCCGTCGTCGGACTGGGCTACGTCGGGCTGCCGCTCGCGATCGAGTTCGGCAAGCGCACCCGGACGATCGGCTACGACCTCTCGCAGGCGAAGATCGACGCGTACCGCGCCGGGCGGGACCCGACGGGCGAGGTGGCGGACGAGGATTTCGCGACGGCGTCGAAACTCGCCTTCACGACCGATCCCGCGCGCCTGCGCGACGCGAGCTTCGTCGTCGTCGCGGTGCCCACGCCGGTCGACGACGCGAAACGCCCCGACTTCCGCCCGCTCGAGCGCGCGTGCGAGACGGTCGGCCGCCACCTCGCGCACGGCGCGACCGTCGTGTTCGAGTCGACCGTCTACCCGGGTGCGACCGAGGAGATCTGCGTGCCGCTCATCGAGAGGCACTCGGGCATGAAGTGGCGCGAGGGCTTCTTCGTCGGCTACTCGCCCGAGCGGATCAACCCGGGCGACCGCGAGCACACGCTGCCGAAGATCACCAAGGTCGTCGCGGGCGACTCGGCCGCGACGCTCGAGCGCGTCGCGGCCGTCTACGGCAGCATCGTGCCGGCCGGCATCCACCGCGCGAGCAGCATCAAGGTCGCGGAGGCGGCCAAGGTGATCGAGAACACGCAGCGCGACCTCAACATCGCGCTGATGAACGAACTCGCGCTGATCTTCCACCGCATCGGCATCGACACCGGCGAAGTGCTGGAGGCAGCCGGCACCAAGTGGAACTTCCTGCCGTTCCGGCCGGGGCTCGTCGGCGGCCACTGCATCGGCGTCGATCCGTACTACCTGACGCACAAGGCCGACATGCTGGGCTACCACCCGCAGGTGATCCTCGCGGGGCGGCGCATCAACGACGGCATGGGGCGCTTCGTCGCCGAGCAGACGGTCAAGCAGCTCGCGCAGGCGGGGTTCGAGGTGCGCGGCGCCGACGTCGCGGTGCTCGGGCTCACGTTCAAGGAGGACTGTGCCGACCTGCGCAACTCGCGCGTGATCGACGTGATCCGCGAGCTCGAGACCTACGGCGTGCGCGTCCACGTGCACGACCCGGTGGCCGAGCCCGCGCATGCGCTGACCGAGTACGGGATCGGGCTCGTCTCGTGGGACGCGCTGCCGCGCGCGCAGGCGATCGTCGCGGCGGTGGCGCACAAGGCGTTCCGCGCGCGGCCGGTCGACGAGATCGTCGCCAAGCTCGCGCCCGGCGGCGTCTACGTCGACGTGAAGAGCGCCGCGGACGCGAAGGCGCTGGAATCGCGCGGCGTGCGGGTGTGGCGGCTGTGACCGCCGGCGGCGCGACGATGCAGGAGACGCTCGGCGAGCGTTTCGCGCACCTGCGGAGCTGGCGCGCGCGCTGGCTCGTGACCGGGAGCGCCGGGTTCATCGGCTCGCACCTGTGCGAGACGCTGCTCAACCTCGGCCAGCAGGTCGTCGGCCTCGACAATTTCGCGACCGGGAGCCGGAACAACCTCGACAGCGTACGCGCGGCGGTCGGCGAGGAAGCCTGGCGGCGCCACACGTTCATCGAGGCGGACATCGGCGATCCGAGGGCCTGCGCGCGCGCGTGCGAAGGCGTGGACGTCGTGCTGCACCAGGCGGCGCTCGGTTCGGTGCCGCGGTCGATCGCCGATCCGCTCGCGACGCACGCGGCCAACGCGACGGGTTTCCTCAACATGCTGGTGGCGGCGCGCGACGCGGGCGTCGGGCGGTTCGTGTACGCGGCGTCGAGTTCGACCTACGGCGATCATCCTGGACTGCCGAAGGTCGAGGAGACGATCGGGCGGCCGCTCTCGCCCTACGCCGTGACGAAGCTCGTCGACGAGCTCTACGCCGAGGTGTTCGCGCGCTGCTACGCGACGTTCGCGATCGGGCTGCGGTACTTCAACGTGTTCGGCGCGCGGCAGGATCCCGACGGCGCCTACGCGGCGGTGATTCCGCGCTGGGCTTCCGCGATGCTGCGCGGAGAGCAGGTGACGATCCACGGCGACGGCAGCACGACGCGCGATTTCTGCCACGTCGCGAACGTCGTGCAGGCGAACCTGCTCGCCGCGACGGTCGATCGCGTCGACGCGCAGAACCAGGTCTACAACGTCGCGGTCGGCGGGCGGACGACGCTGATCGAGCTGTATCGGCTGCTGCGCGAACTCGCGCAGGAGCGGCGGCCGGGGCTGCGCGTGCCCGAGCCGGTGCACGCCGATTTCCGCCCGGGCGACGTGCGGCACTCGCAGGCCGACATCTCGAAGGCGCAGCGTCTCCTGGGCTACGCGCCGATGTACGACCTGCGCGCGGGGCTGCGCGAGGCGTTCGGGTGGTATGCGGGTGGGTGAGCGGGGGAGCGTGTCGGCCTGAAGGCCGACCCACAGGGACGCGCTTGTCGGCCTGAAGGCCGACCCACAGCGATGCGTTTGTCGGCCTGAAGGCCGACCCACAGCGATGCGCTTGTCGGCCTGAAGGCCGACCCACAACTTCCTGTAGGTCGGGCTTCAGCCCGACGGCTTTGGCTTCAGCCCGACGGCTTTGGCTTCAGCCCGACGGCTTTGGCTTCAGCCCGACGGCTTTGGCTTCAGCCCGACACGGATCGACCGCCTACCACGACGGCTCGCGATCGGGCGTGGCGGAGATGCGGTGGATCGAGAGGTCCGCGCCGTTGAACTCCTGCTCGGGATCGAGGCGCAGGCCGACCGCGGCCTCGAGCGCGCCGTAGACGAGGGTGCCGCCCGCCAGCGCGACGGCGATGCCGCCGAGCGTCCCGGCGATCTGCGATCCCAGCGCGACGCCGCCCAATCCGCCCAGCGCCGTCGAGCCGAAGATGCCCGCGGCGATGCCGCCCCACGCGCCGCAGACGCCGTGCAGCGGCCACACGCCGAGCACGTCGTCGACCTTGAGCCGGTTCTGCGTCACGGTGAACAGGTAGACGAACAGCGCGCCGGCGACGGCGCCGGTCGCGAGCGCGCCGATCGGGTGCATCACGTCGGAGCCGGCGCACACCGCGACCAGCCCCGCGAGCGGTCCGTTGTGGACGAAGCCGGGGTCGTTGCGGCCGGCGAAGAACGCGGCGACGGTGCCACCCGCCATCGCGAGCAGCGAGTTGACCGCGACGAGCCCCGAGATCTTGTCGAGCGTCTGCGCGCTCATCACGTTGAACCCGAACCAGCCGACCGACAGGATCCACGCGCCCAGCGCGAGGAACGGGATCGACGACGGCGGATGCGCAGCGATGCCGCCTTCGCGCGAGTAGCGCCCGCGCCGCGCGCCCAGGAGCAGCACCGCGGCGAGCCCGATCCAGCCGCCCATCGCGTGCACGACGACGCTGCCGGCGAAGTCGTGGAACTCCGCGCCGAAGGCGCCCTTGAGCCAGGCCTGCACGCCGAAGTGCTGGTTCCAGGCGATGCCCTCGAAGAACGGGTAGACGAATCCGACCAGGAGGAACGTCGCGGCGAGCTGCGGTCCGAAGCGCGCACGCTCGGCGATGCCGCCCGACACGATCGCCGGGATCGCCGCGGCGAAGGTGAGCAGGAAGAAGAAGCGCACGAGTTCGTAGCCGCTCTTCTGCGCGAGCGATTCCGCCCCGGCGAAGAACTGCACGCCGTAGGCGAGCGCGTAGCCGACGAAGAAGTACGCGATCGTCGACACCGAAAGTCGACGAGGATCTTCACCAGCGCGTTCACCTGGTTCTTCTTGCGCACGGTGCCGAGCTCGAGGAACGCGAACCCCCCGTGCATCGCGAGCACCATGATCGCGCCCAGCAGGATGAACAGCGTGTCGGTGCCGGATATCAGAGCTTCCATGGGTTCCCCGTGGTATGCGCGTTGATCTTGTCGGCGGCCGTTGCGGCCGGCGTGCGTCCCGAAGGTGCGTGGCGGTGGCCGCAGGTCCGGGATGGGGCAAACGGGGAGCAGCCGGCGTGCCATCACGGCATATCGTTGATTTAACGTGGTTTTCTCTGGAACAGCATTCCGGAAAGCTCGTCGCGCCGCACTGTTGTGGTGCGAGCGCGCACCGGAACAATGCGGTGTGCGCTAGTCGGCCTGAAGGCCGACCCACCACTCTCCCCCGTAGGTCGGGCTTCAGCCCGACGGGGTTCGTGCGATTCGACGAAACGGCATCGCGTCGGCCTGAAGGCCGACCCACAGCGGTGACGCGCTTGTCGGCCTGAAGGCCGACCCACCACTCTCCCCCGTAGGTCGGGCTTCAGCCCGACGGGGTTCGTGCGCATTCGACGAAATCGCGTCGGCCTGAAGGCCGACCCACAGCGGTGGCGCGCTTGTCGGCCTGAAGGCCGACCCACCATCATTCCCGTAGGTCGGGCTTCAGCCCGACGGGGTTCGTGCCGATTCGACGAAACGGCGTCGACCTGAAGGCCGACCCACAGCGGTGGCGCGCTTGTCGGCCTGAAGGCCGACCCACAGCGGTGGCGCGCTTGTCGGCCTGAAGGCCGACCCACCATCATTCCGTAGGTCGGGCTTCAGCCCGACGGGGTTCGTGCGCATGGGCAGCATCGCGTCGGCCTGAAGGCCGACCCACAGCGGCGGCGCGCTTGTCGGCCTGAAGGCCGACCCACCACTCTCCCCCGTAGGTCGGGCTTCAGCCCGACGGGGTTCGTGCGCATGGGCAGCATCGCGTCGGCCTGAAGGCCGACCCACATCGGCGACGCGCTTGTCGGCCTGAAGGCCGACCTACGGGGACATCTTCAACCCGCCGCCGGCGGCGCATTCCCCTGCCACCGCGACTTGGGTACGATCTTGGGCTTCGCGGGATCGCTGAGGAAATGCGGCGACATGATCTGCACGCCAGCCTCGTTGAACGCGTCCTGCACGTTGGCGAACAGCGCGGAGAGGACCGCCGCGCGCTCGGCGGGCGCGGACGCCGTCGCGCGGCAGACGAGCTGGTACTTGACGTAGAAATCGTCGAGGCTGGTCTGGAAGACCTGCGGCGGTGGCGACGCGGCGATGCCGTCGGTGCGCTTCGCGGCGTCGGCGAGGAGCGCGTGCACCTGCCGCCACGGCTCGTCGTAGCCGATGCTGACCGCGATGCTCACGGCGAAGCCCGGCTGGCCGAACGTACGCGAGTAGTTGGTCGTCACGGTGCCGAGCACCTGCGAGTTCGGCATCGTGAGTTCTTCGCCGAGGCCCGTGCGCACGGTCGTCGTGAAGAGCCCCATCCGCGTGATCGTGCCCTCGCGCTCCCCGATGCGGACGAACTCGCCGGTGCGGTAGGTGCGCGTGTACATGAGGATCAGCCCGCTCACCGCCTGGCCGACGATGCCGGAGGCGCCCACCGTCACCATCAGGCCGAGCAGCACGGAGAGCCCCTTGAACGCGTCGGTGTCGGAACCGGGGATGTACGGGTAGGCCATCGCCGCGGCGAACACCCACACCGCGATCGTCGCGAGGCGCTTGGTCGGCGGCGCGACGTCGCGGTCGAGCGCGCGGAGCGTGATGCGTCCGCTCGCGATCCGGTCGAAGAAGCTCCGCTGCGCGCGGTCGGCGAGCCAGGCGATCGCGAAGATCAGCACCGCGACGAAGAGCGACGGGAGCCCGCGCGCGATCGACTCGAGGAGCCCGGTCGTCTTGTCGATGACGAAGCCGGTCAGGCCCTCGCTCCACGGGCGCGTGAACGGGAAGAGCCCGAGCACGTAGCCCAGCCACTCCCAGGTGAGGATCACCATCGTCGCCATCGCGACGACGCCGACGATCCGGCGCACGGCCGCGATCGCGTGGTGGCGCGAGATCACTTCGCCGCCGCCGACGCGCAGCCGCTCCGCGTGGCGCTCGGCGACGCGCATCAGCGTGCGTGCCGTCACGCGCCACGCGAGATGCGCGAGCCACAGGAGCGCGAGCCAGATCGCGGTGGCGACCGCGGCGTGCATGGCGGCACGCACCAGATAGCGGTGGTCGCGCGCCTCGCGCGTCTCGGCGACCACGATCTCGAGCGTTCGCGCCGCCTGGTCGGCCAGCATGCGTACGCTCTCGCCGGGCGTCGCGATGGCGTCCTCGTCCGAGATGACGAGGGCGAGCTGCCCGTCGAGCATCAGCGCCATGCCCTGCGCGATCTTCTCGGTCGACACTTTGCCCGGGCCGCCCATCGCCAGCAGCCGGCGGATCCGTTCGCTCGCGTCCTCGGCGCGGTCGCGCGCGGACATGCCCAGCAGCGGCGCGCGGAACTCGACGATCGGGCGGTTGAAGACGACGACCGCGCCGGGACGGTTGTCGGTGATGCGCGCGGCGGGCGGCGCAGCGGATGGCGTCGGCGCCGCGGGCGACGAAGCGGTCGTCGGCGCCTTCGTCGCGTCGCCGGAAGCGTCAGCAGCCTGCGCGGTCGCGCACGGGATTGCGACGAACGCGAATGCGCAGGCGAGCGCCGCGAGTCGGGCGCCGATCGCTGACCGCAGGTTCACGACCGCGGTGGATGCTGTTCGACGGCGTCCCGGGGACGTGCGCCGCGGGTCAGGCGGCGCTCTTGCCCAGGAGTTCCTGCAACTCGCCGTTCGCGTACATCTCGCGCATGATGTCGCAGCCGCCGACGAATTCGCCGTCGACGTAGAGCTGCGGGATCGTCGGCCAGTTCGCGTACTGCTTGATGCCCTCGCGCACGTCGGCGTCGGCCAGCACGTTCACGCTGAAGTATTCGTCCACGCCGCAGCGCTTCAGGATCTCGGCCGCGGTGGCCGAGAAGCCGCACTGCGGGAACTGCGGCGTGCCCTTCATGTAGAGGACCACGTGGTGGCCCTTCACCTGGTCGCGGATCTTGTCCTGGGTGTCCATGGCTCCTGCTCCGGTTTTCGCCCGTCGAACCGGATATGGTAGCGCACCGCGGAAACCCGTGGATCGGGCTACGGTCTCCGTGGGTCGGGCTTCAAGCCCGACAGGCCCGTCTCCGGTGGGTCGGGCTTCAGTAACCCGACGGGCCCGTCTCCGGTGGGTCGGGCTTCAGCCCGACACGGTAGACCCTTCCCGCGCTCGATGCGCCGCCCCGGGAATCGCCGATGCGACTGTCCTCTGTCTCCTGATGTCGGCCTGAAGGCCGACCTACGGGATGCGATGTCGGCCTGAAGGCCGACCTACGGGATGCGATGTCGGCCTGAAGGCCGACCCACCACCTCCTCCGTGGGTCGGGCTTCAGCCCGACAGGCGCCCTGCCGTGGGTCGGGCTTCAGCCCGACACAACATCGACATCACTCATCCAATCGTCCGAAGGCGGGTTCGCTCACGCCGAGGCACGCTCGCCCCATCGCCACGGATACGCAACCGATGAGCTACAACGATCTGCGACGCGGGCGTCGATCGACGGAGGGACGGGTGTATCTGGTCACCGCCGCGACGCTCCATCGGCAGCCGGTCTTCGGCGTCTTCGATGCGGCCTGCATCCTTGCACGTGCGATCGCGCAATCCGGGCGCGACGAGGATTGGACGCTCATCGCTTGGGTGATCATGCCCGATCACGTGCACCTGCTCGTGCAGCTCGGCCGGTGCCGGTTCGAGCAGGCCGTCGGGCGGCTCAAGGGTCGTACGAGTCGGGCGATCGGAATGGCAACGCAGAATGGCGATCGGATCTGGCAGCCGAGCTTTCACGATCACGCGCTGCGGCGCGAAGAATCCGTCGAGGCGGTCGCGCGGTACGTCTGCGCCAATCCATTGCGTGCGGGGATCGTCGCGTCGTTGCGCGACTATCCGTTCTGGGACGCCGTTTCGTTCGAGAATATCGTTCCGGACTAGGCGCATGACGCCTGTCGGGCTGAAGCCCGACCCACCACCATCCCCACGTAGGTCGGCCTTCAGGCCGACGCCGTTTCGTAGTGTCGGCGCGAACGTTGTCGGGCTTGAAGCCCGACCCACAACCCTCCCCCGTAGGTCGGCCTTCAGGCCGACGCGGTTGCAGCGAAATGCACGTGTCGGGCTGAAGCCCGACCTACAAGCGCTGCGCTCGTCGGGCTGAAGCCCGACCCACAACCCTCTCCCGTAGGTCGGCCTTCAGGCCGACGCGGTTGCAGCGAAATGCACGTGTCGGGCTGAAGCCCGACCTACAAGCGCTGCGCTCGTCGGGCTGAAGCCCGACCCACAACCCTCTCCCGTAGGTCGGCCTTCAGGCCGACGCGGTTGCAGCGAAATGCACGTGTCGGGCTGAAGCCCGACCCACATCCAATGGGCTTGTCGGGCTTGAAGCCCGACCCACAACCCTCCCCCGTAGGTCGGCCTTCAGGCCGACGCGGTTGCAGCGAAATGCACGTGTCGGGCTGAAGCCCGACCTACAAGCGCTGCGCTCGTCGGGCTGAAGCCCGACCCACAACCCTCCCCCGTAGGTCGGCCTTCAGGCCGACGCGGTTGCAGCGAAATGTACGTGTCGGGCTGAAGCCCGACCCACATCCAATGGGCTCGTCGGGCTCAAGCCCGACCCACAGGGGCTGAAGCGCGACCTACTCCTTCACGGCGCCGGTGAGACCGGAGACGTAGTACTCGACGAAGAACGAATAGAGGATCGCGACGGGGAGCGAGCCCAGGAGCGCGCCCGCCATCAGCGAGCCCCAGTGGTAGACGTCGCCCTCGACCAGTTCGGTCACGACGCCGACCGGCACCGTCTTCACCTCGGACGACGAGACGAAGGTGAGCGCGTAGATGAACTCGTTCCACGACAGCGTGAAGGCGAAGATGCCCGCCGAGATCAAGCCCGGCACGGCGAGCGGCAGCACGATCTTGACCAGGATCTGCCAGCGGGTCGCGCCGTCGATCAGCGCGCACTCCTCGAGCTCGAACGGGATGCTCTTGAAGTAGCCCATCAAGAGCCAGGTGCAGAACGGGATCAGGAACGTCGGGTAGGTGAGGATCAGCGCGAGCCGCGTGTCGAAGAGCTGCAGCTTGTAGACGATCGTCGCGAGCGGGATGAACAGGATCGACGGCGGCACGAGGTAGGCGAGGAAGACCGACAGCCCGACGTAGCGCGAGCCGCGGAAGCGCAGCCGCTCGATCGCGTAGGCGGCGAGGACGCTGCACAGGAGCGAGACGAACGTCGCGACGACCGACACGATCATCGTGTTGATGAGCCAGTCCGGGTAGGCGGTGTCGAACAGCAGTTTGCGGATGTGGTCGAAGGTCGGGTTCTGCACCCAGAACGGGTTGCCTTCGCGCGACAAGAGCTCCTCGTTCGGCTTGAACGCCGTGATCGCCATCCAGTAGAACGGGAACAGGAGCGCGATCAGGAACATCGCGAGCGGCAGCCACACCACGACGAGGCGATGGCGCCTCGTCGCGAGGTAGGCCATGCCGGTGCTGTCGGACGCATCCTTGCTCATCGGTCGGACCCGCCCTGCTGCCACGCGCGGCGCTGCAGGCCGTAGTAGCTCGCGAGGATCGCCGCGAGCAGGAACGGCACCATCGCGGTCGCGATCGCGGCGCCCTCGCCCAGGCTCCCGCCCGAGATCGCGCGCTGGAACGACAGCGTCGCCATCAGGTGCGTCGCGTTGAGCGGACCGCCGCGCGTCAGCACGTAGATCAACTGGAAGTCGGTGAACGTGAACAGCACCGAGAACGTCATCACGACCGCGATGATCGGCGTCAGGAGCGGCAGCGTGACGTGGCGGAAGCGCTGCCAGCCGGACGCCCCGTCGAGCGCGGCCGCCTCGTAGAGCGACGGCGAAATCGTCTGCAGGCCGGCGAGGAGGCAGATCGCGATGAACGGCACGCCGCGCCAGATGTTCGCCGCGATCGTGGCGAAGCGCGCGTTCCACGGGTCGCCGAGGAAGTCGATGTACTGGTCGATCAGCCCGAGCTTCACCAGCCCCCAGCTGATGATCGAGAACTGGCTGTCGTAGATCCACCAGAACGCGATCGCGGAGAGCGCGGTCGGCACGATGAACGGCAGGAGCACGATCGCCCGCAGGAACGCCTTGAACGGCAGGTGCTCGTTCAGCAGCACCGCGAGCCACAGCCCGAGCCCGAACTTGATGACGCTCGCGACCAGCGTGTAGAAGAGCGTGTTGAACAGCGCGAGCCGCGTGACCGAATCGCCCCACAGGAAGACGAAGTTCTCGAGCCCGACCCATTCTCCGCTGCGGCCGATCTTGGCGTCGGTGAACCCGAGCCAGGTGCCGAGTCCCAGCGGGTAGGTGAGGAACACCAGCAGGATCGCGGCCGCGGGCGCGAGGAACAGCAGCCCGAGGACGTTGCGGTTGTCGAGCCAGCGTGACGTCGCGCCGCTCATCGGGATCCCTTGGGAAGGGCGCCCGGCGGATCCGCCGCCGGGCGCAACCGGCTCGCTACTTCTTCACGGCGCGCCGCACGGCGCGCTTGACCTTGCGGACCGCCTTCTTCGCGCGGCGCACGACGCGCTTCACCGCGCGCTTCGCGACGCCGGTGCGTTTGGTCGCCCGGCGCTTCACCGGGCGCTTCGCCGCGGTCTTCTTCACCGTCTTCTTCGCGGCCTTCTTCTTCGTCGTCTTCTTCGCGGTCTTCTTCGCGGCCTTCTTTTCCGCTCCGCTGCCGCGCTTGATGTCCATCGCGTGCGCGCGCGAGTACTGCTGGATGTCCTTGAACTGGCCGGACTTGTCGCGCACCGCGTAGAGCTTCTTGCCCTTGCTGCTGTACATCACGGTTCTTCTGGCCATGCGGCCTCCTGTCTGAGGTTCACTGCACGTACCGCCGGGAAGTCCCGGCGACTGCCGGCCGATGTTCTCGCGCGCGATCGCGTCGGCCTCGCGATCGCGCTGTTCCTGCGCCTTCGGCGCGCGGCGCCGCGAGGGCGCCGCGCGCCGTCCTGCTCAGACCTTGTAATAACGCTCCGCCCGCTTCGCGCGCTCGGCGGCCTCCTTCGGCGTCTTCGCGCCCGAGCCCGCCTCGGCGACCATGTTCGGGATGATGAAGTCCGCGATGGCGGCCGCCGACGCGTAGCCCATCGTTCCCGCGTAGCCGCCGGCCGTGCCGTTCTTGAAGCAGTCGCGGTAGGGGATGCGCTTCGGGTCCGCGGTCCAGAACGCGCTCTTCTCGTAGGCGGCGAGCGGATGGCACACGTAGCCGATCGACGCCTCCTGCCACGGCACGTACTGTTCCTTCTCCATCATGAAGCGGAGGTACTCCTTCGCAGCGTTCGGGTACTTGGAATACTTGAAGATCATCATCGGGAACACGAGGTTCAGCTCGCGCGCCTTGCCGTCGAGGCCCAGCGGGAAGTACGCGTGCTGGATGTCGTTCGCCATCTCCTGCAGCTTGGGATCCTTCGAGGTCTTCGCCGCGTAGTAGACCGAGATGCCGTTCGCGGTCAGGAAGAGCTGCCCGTCGAGGAACGCCTTGTTGTTGTTCGGGTCGAGCCAGGAGAGCGTGCCCGGGACGAAGGTCTCGTAGAGCTGCTTCGCGTATTCCAGCGCGGCGACCGTCTCGGGGCTGTTGATGACGACGTTGTTCTTCGCGTCGACGAGCTTGCCGCCGTGCGCCCACACGAGCCAGTGCGTCCAGCTCGAGTCGCCGGTCGCGTTGCCGAGCGCGAAGCCCGCCGGCGTGCCCTTGGCCTTCAGCGCCTGGCAGAGCTTGAGGAAGCCGGCCATGTCGCGCGGCACGGTGTCGAAGCCCGCCGCCTTCACCGCGCTCTCGCGGTAGACGATGGCGTTCCCCGCCGCGCCCATCATGATCGCGACCCATTTGCCGCCGTGCATCCCGTAGTCCTTCGCGAGCGGGTACCAGCCGCCGTACTTGGCGCCGAGGTAGTTCGCGAGGTCGGAGACGTCGACGAGCTTCTCCGGATACTGGTGCGCGTCCTCCATCGTGCTGATGATGATGTCCGGACCGCTGCCGACGTTCGCGGCCACCGCGGCCTTCGGCCGGACGTCCTCCCAGCCCTCCGCGTCGACGCGCACCTCGATGCCGGTCTTCTTCGTGAACGCCGCGGTGTTCGCGGCCCACACGTCCTCGTCGCCCTGCACGAAGCGCTTCCAGCGCAACACGCGCAGCTTCGCGCCCTTCTCCGGCTTGCCGTGCCACTGCTGCGCCGCCGCCTCGCCGGCGAAGAGCGCCGTGCCGCCGCCGAGCGCCGCGCCCGCGGCCACGCCGGCCGTCGATTTCAGGAAATCCCGCCGCCTGTACTCGCTCATCGCTGCTCCTCCTCCGTGGTTGAACGTCGAGCCGTCTGGTCTTGCGCTCGATGCCGGGATGCCTACGCGGCGAGTCTCGTTCCGCTCGCCGCGTCGAACACGTGCGCCTTCGCCGGGTCCGGCGCGAGGCCGATGCGATCGCCCGCGCGGCAGGCGACGCGATCCTTGATGACCGCGATCACGTCCTGGGCACCGACGCGGCACACCACCTGCGTGTCGGCGCCGGTCGGCTCGACGACGACCACGTCGCCCGCGATCCCCGCGTCCGGCGCGGCGAGCGCCAGGTGCTCGGGACGGATGCCGTAGAGGACCTCGCGGCCGTCCTCGGGCGCGTCGCGCAGCGCCATCGTGGCTCCGGCGCCGAGCGTCACGCTCGCGCCCGCGCCCGCGCGGCGCACGACGCCGGGCAGGAGATTCATCGCGGGCGAGCCGATGAAGCCGGCGACGAAGGTGTTCACCGGCCGGTCGTAGAGGTCGAGCGGCGCGCCCGACTGCTCGACGATGCCGTCGCGCATCACGACGATCCGGTCGGCCATCGTCATCGCCTCGATCTGGTCGTGGGTGACGTAGATCGAGGTCGTCTTCAGGCGCTGGTGCAGTTCGCGGATCTCGGTGCGCATCTGGACGCGGAGCTTCGCGTCGAGGTTCGACAGCGGCTCGTCGAACAGGAACACCTGCGGATTGCGCACGATCGCGCGGCCCATCGCGACGCGCTGGCGCTGCCCGCCCGAGAGCTGGCGCGGGTAGCGGTCGAGGAGCGCGCCCAGGCCCAGAATCTCCGCTGCGCGAGCGACGTGGCGCGCGATCTCGTCCTTCGGCTTCTTCGCGAGCATCAGCGCGAACGACATGTTGTCGCGCACCGTCATGTGCGGATAGAGCGCGTAGTTCTGGAACACCATCGCGACGTCGCGCTCCTTCGGCGGCACGCGGTTGACCACGCGTTCGCCGATGCGGATCTCGCCGTCGCTGATCTCCTCGAGCCCGGCGACCATCCGCAGGAGCGTCGACTTGCCGCAGCCGGAGGGACCGACGAGCACGCAGAACTCGCCGTCGGGAATGGCCACGTCGACGCCGCGGATCACGTGCGTCGAACCGAAGTGCTTGTGCACGGCGGCGATGGTGACCGCGGCCATGAAGCTCCTCCCGCCCTTCGTGATGTCGCGCGGCGCGGCCGGGCGTGGCCGCGCAGCGTCGTGGGCCGATGTGCCGGGTCGGAAGCTCGCTCGACGGTTCGCGGCGTTCCGACGGTGCGCACTACGGCTTGCGCGTGCCGGCGCTCACCACGTAGTCGGGCCTGCCGGAGTGGAACCAGGTCGCGAGATTCTGCGCGGCCTTGCGGCGCAACTCCTTCTCCGACTCCACCGAGTAGAACGCCGAGTGCGGAGTCAGGATAACACGCGGGTGCGCGACCAGCGGAGAGCCCGGGGGCACCGGCTCCTGCGGGAGCACGTCGAGCGCGAGGCCGGCGAGCGTGCCGCGGTCGAGCGCGGCCACCGCCGCATCGACGTCGAGCACCGCGCCGCGCGCCGTGTTGACGAGGAAGCTCCCCGGCCGCATCGAGTCGAGGAGCGCCGCGTTGATCATCCCGCGGGTCTCGTCGTTCAACGGCACGTGCAGCGACACGATGTCGGCCGTCTCGAAGAGCTTCGGCAGCGTGGCGCGCTCGACGTAGGCGGGAAAGTCGCCGTCGATCAGGTACGGGTCGGCCGCGACGACGCGCCGGAACAGGTTGCGCGACACGTGGGCCATGCGCTTGCCGATGCGGCCCAGCCCCACGATCCCGAGCGTCAGGTCGGAGGCGCGAGGGACCGGTCCGGCCGACGTGTAGTGCCAGGTGCCCGCCTTGACGTCGCGGTCCCACATGACGACGTTGCGCACCAGCGCGAGGGCGAGCGCGAGCGCGTGCGTCGCCACCTCGCCGACGCCGTAGTCGGGCGAATTGGCGACCCACACGCCGTGGCGCGCGCAGGCCGCGGTGTCGATCGTGTCGAAGCCCGCGCCGATCCGGCTCACGATGCAAAGATCGGGGAGCGCGGCGAGAACGCGCTCGGTGATCGGCGCGTACTGCAGCAGGATTCCGCGGAAGCCCTTCGCCGCGCGGATGACCTCGTCCTCGGTCCTGCAGTTCGCGACCTCGATCTCGATGCCCTGCCGGGCGAGGAGGTCGCGCTCGAGCGAGATGTCGTGGTAGTCGTGGTCGGAGAAGAGAATCCGGTGCATCGGAACCATGGGCCGTCGGTGACGGCGCATCTTGCCGAGCGGGCGGGAGGCGGTCAAGCAGCGGGCCGCTCGGGAGGCGGGTTTCGTTGCCTCTGACCGGCCCGATGTGTAACGTCGCAGATCGCGACCTGCCCCGCGCGCACGCCATGCCTTCCCACTCCCGCGACGAATCCGGGTTCGGCCCGTGGAACCCGGCGTGGAGTCGGAGATTCCGGCGTCCCTCCTCCCGCTCGCGACCGTCTACCGGCCCGAGAACGTGTCGACTCCGCTCGCGCAGGCGCGGGAGTTTGCCGACCTGACCGGCATGGCGCCGTGCGATCTGGTCGCGTTCCGGCCGGAGCGGTTGGCGCTGCACGAACTGCTCGTGCGCACCAATGCGAACGTCTCGATCCCCGACGGGGAGCGGATCGAGGATCTCGGCATCAATTTCCGCCGGATCGCCCGCGTGCTCCTCGAGCGCCACGTCGCCCCGCAGGCCGACGCGATCGTCGCGGCGTACGACGACGCTCGACGCCGGATCGAGGCGACGGTCGGGCGCGAGCTCGCGCCGCTCTTCGGCGCGGCCACCGTACCTGCGGAAGCGCCTCGGGCGGGCCTGTTCGCGCGGCTGTTCGGGCGACGCGGCGCCTCCCCGCGCGAGGATGCGGCGCCTCCGCAGCCAGAGGCCGCGATCGCCGCCTGGGACGCGCGCGCGCGGACGAGCGAGGATTTCGTGGAGCGCGCCGCGCTGCACGCGCTCTCCCGAACCGTAACGGCGGTGGTCGTGCGGCACGGCGCGCTCTGGGGCGACGCCGAAGCGCTCGCCCGCATCGCCACGCAACTCGCGGCGAACGACGCCGGCAGCGACGCGATCGGCGCGCTGCTCGAGCCGGTGATCGCGCAGGGCGCGGCGGCGGAAGGTTACGCGCCGCTTCCGCGTCAGGATGCGCCGCTGGTGATGAACACGAAGGGACCCTCGGCCGCGGGCAAGAGCACGATGCGGCCGCTGCAGAAGGCGCTCGCCGAGCGCATCGGCGTGCGCTGGGACGAGTTCGCGCGGATCAGTCCCGACATCTGGCGCAAGCAATTGCTCGACTACGACAGCCTCGGGGATGCGTACAAATACGCGGGCGCGTTCACCGGCGACGAGCTGCGCATCATCGACCAGAAGTTCGACCGGTACATGGCCCGCAAGGCGGGCGCGGGCGGAATGACGCATCTCCTGATCGACCGCTTCCGCTTCGACAGCTTCGCGCCGGATTCCGACGAGGCGGGAAGCAACCTGCTGACCCGCTTCGGGCACGTCGTCTACATGTTCTTCCTCGTGACGCCTCCGGCAGCGCTGGTCGAGCGTGCGTGGAACCGCGGCAACGACGTCGGACGCTACAAGGCGGTCGACGACACGCTCGCGCACGGAGTCGAAGCGTATTCGGGCATGCCCGGGTTGTTCTTCACCTGGGTCGCGCGGCGCGACAAGCGCGTGCATTTCGAGTTCCTCGACAACACGGTCGCGCGCGGCGAGCCTCCGCGCTCCGCCGCGTTCGGATGGAACGACACGCTGAACGTGCTCGACGTTTCCTGCCTCCTCGACATCGAACGCTTCCGCAAGGTCGACATCGACGCACGCTCGTCCGACGCGCTCTATCCGGACCCGTCCGTGCTCGCGCCCGAGCGCAACGCGGAATTTCTCGCCGCCTGCGTCGCACGTTTTCGCGTCGTCAACTTCGCCGACCAGGCGAGCGGGCGGATCTGGCTTTCGGTCGTCGAGGGCAGGCCCGCGTGGGCGGACCAGGCGGCGCTGCGGCGCGCGCTCGCGGATCCGGACGTCCGGGCGGGGCTCGCGGTGGCGGTGCCCGCGCTCTCCGCGGCCACCCCCTCGCATCCCGCGGCCATCCCGGTGCTCGCGGAAGAGGAGCGCCGGCACACGGTCGGCGATTGGGGAGCCGGGCAGTCTCTGTAGGTCGGGCTGGAGCTACTGTGGGTCGGGCTTGATCCGCTGTGGGTCGGGCTTGATCCGCTGTGGGTCGGGCTTCAGCCCGACGGGATGTGTGCCGATGCGACGGAACAGCGTCGGCCTGAAGGCCGACCTACGGAGAGGGCTGTGGGTCGGGCTTCAGCCCGACGGGATGTGCCGATGCGACGGAACAGCGTCGGCCTGAAGGCCGACCCACGGGGAGCGCGGTGGGTCGGCGATCCGCTGGGTCGGCCCGACGGGATGTGCCGATGCGACGGAACAGCGTCGGCCTGAAGGCCGACCCACGGGGAGCGCGGTGGGTCGGGCTTGATCCGCTGTGGGTCGGGCTTCGGCCCGACGGGATGTGTGCCGATGCGACGGAACAGCGTCGGCCTGAAGGCCGACCTACGGAGAGGGCTGTGGGTCGGGCTTCAGCCCGACGGGATGTGCCGATGCGACGGAACGGCGTCGGCCTGAAGGCCGACCCACGGGGAGCGCGGTGGGTCGGGCTTGATCCGCTGTGGGTCGGGCCCGACGGGATGTGTGCCGATGCGACGGAACAGCGTCGGCCTGAAGGCCGACCCACGGGGAGCGCGGTGGGTCGGGCTTGATCCGCTGTGGGTCGGGCTTGATCCGCTGTGGGTCGGGCTTCAGTAACCGTGTTGGATGTCAAGCCTGGAAGGGCTGATGATCGCGAACCATGGCGTTAAGATGCGCAGGAGTTTGTGCATGCACGCCACGATCGCGACCTTCTTGACCTTCCCGGCAGCCACCAGGCGTAGATAGAAACCCGGATCACCGGATTGCTGCGGATCGCCGTCAGCGTGGCCATGTAGAGCACGCGGCGAACCTCGAAGCGGCCCCCGGATCCAGCGGCGTCCTTTCTTCTGCCCCGAGTCCGCGCCATCGGCGCGACCCCACCCAGCGCGCTGATCTCGGCCCTGCCCAAGCGTCCCAGTTCCGGCAACCCAGCGATCGCGTCGCGCTGGCTACCGGCCCGATGCCTCGCGGGTCGACCGAAGTAACCGGTCGAGTTCCTCGTGGTGGTGCGCCACATGGGTCTGCATCTGCCGGTCGATCTGGTCGAGCTGGCGTTTGATCGACTCGATCATCGCCTCGATGCTCGGCCGCACCTTGGGCCGCGAGGACTCGAGGCGCTGTCGTTCGACAGCAACATGCCCAGCAGCTGGCGCCGGCGCGTCACCCAAGCCGCCAAGTCCTGCACCTGTTCGTCGGGCGGTTTCAGGTAGCGTTGGAAGTCCGGCTTGTGCCTCAGCATCTGCCCGAACTCGGCCAGCACCCGCGCATCGATCCGGTCCGTCTTCGCCCCGGAGCGCACCCCTTGGCAAAGTCCCGCGCCCGCTTCGGATTGACCACCGCCACCGCCAGCCCGCCGCCTGCAGCGCACACGCCAGCGGCGCTTCGCCAGCCTCCGGTGGCCTCCATCACCACCAGCGCCCCGCCGGCACCTGCGCCACCAGCTCCGTGTGCCCTTCCGGATCGTTCCCGAACTCCCCGCCGGCCCCGTACCGCCCAGCGTCACCACCTCGACGCTCGCCTTCGCCACATCGATCCCCACCACCACCTTGATTTCGGACATGGTCTTCGCACCTCGTGCTTGTCAATGCGCGCTGGCCTTACGGCCGCGCACGTAACCGTTCGAGTTCACGAAGACCGGCGCGGCCGCGCGCCATGGACTGAAGCACGGGTTCGACTTACCCTGGCCGGAAACAGGCTGCGCGTCCGAGTCCGGACTTCTCCTCCACACTCTACCGCGCCGGTCTGCCAACAACATACAAGCCCGACGGGATGTGTGCCGATGCGACGGAACGGCGTCGGCCTGAAGGCCGACCCACGGGGAGCGCGGTGGGTCGGGCTTGATCCGCTGTGGGTCGGGCTTCAGCCCGACGGGATGTGTGCCGATGCGACGGAACAGCGTCGGCCTGAAGGCCGACCTACGGGGAGCGCGGTGGGTCGGGCTTCAGCCCGACAAAGTCCTCGACAATGGCAGCAAAGGGCGTCGGCCTGAAGGCCGACCCACGGGAGCCCCCCAAACCCGTTAGACGGATGGGGTTGTTCTAGTATAGAATACCGGCCGTTTTAGTTTCAAGTGCGAAAGCGCACGCGGTCTCGCGCCCGCTCTCTGTCCTTGAGATCGAAACACCGGCCGGGCGGTATCCCGGCGCCTGTCATTACTTCTCAAGGATTCAGACATGCCTACCGGAACCGTCAAGTGGTTCAACGATGCCAAGGGCTTCGGCTTCATCACGCCCGATGGCGGCGGCGAAGATCTCTTCGCCCATTTCTCGGCGATCAACATGCCGGGCTTCAAGAGCCTCAAGGAAGGCCAGAAGGTGAGCTTCGAAGTCACCCAAGGCCCCAAGGGCAAGCAGGCGTCGAACATCCAGACCGCCTGACGAGCCCCGGTACCCGGTTCGCGCCGGGTACCCGAGGCAAGCGACACGAGAAGGCCGGACGCCGCGAGGCGTCCGGCCTTCTTCATGGATGCATCCGACCGCTCGCATCCTGCGGACCCGCGGAGCTCAGGTACGATGCATGCCTGTCCGTGCAGACGCCCGAGGAAATGAGTCGACACCGCCCGAAGCGTGGATTGACCAAGCCCTCAGCGCGCGACCGCGTGATCGCCGACGTCGTTCCGCGGTACTACCAGGTCTACTCGGTGCTGCAGCAGCGGATCCGTGCCGGTATCTGGCCGCCGGAACGGCCGATGCCCGCCGAGGAGGCTCTGTCCACCGAGTTCGGCGTTTCGCGCGTTACCGTCCGCCGCGCGCTCACCATGCTCGAGGCCGAAGCGCTGATCGTCCGCCAGCAGGGCCGCGGCACGTTCGCCACACCACCTCCGCCGAACGGCGCGCCCATGAACTTCGGCGGCTTGCTCGAGAGCGTCGCCGACGCCGAGCACCGGACCACGGTGCGAATCCTCGCCTTCGATCAGGTGGCGCTTCCGGACGACGCGGCGCGATGGCTCGAGTGTCCTCCCAGGTCGGCGGGTCTGCGCATCGAGCGCGTCCGCAGCGATCGCGACGGGCCGTTTTCCTATACCGAGTGCTATCTGCGCGCGCCGGAAGCGGCGCTCGTGACGCGCGAGGCGCTGGGCAACCGAACTGTCCTGTCGATGCTGCTGACGGCAGGCATCCTGGCCGCCGCGGCCGAACAGCGCATCAGCGCGACGCTCGCCGACGTCGACGTCGCGCGGCGCCTGAAGATCGAGGTCAGCGCGCCGCTCATCAAGCTGACGCGCGTCGTGCGGAGTCCCGAAGGGCGTCCGATCGAACTCATCCACGGACTGTACCGTCCGGACCGTTACGAGTATCGCCTCAAACTCTCCTGCGATCGGGCCGGTGTGGCGCCGCAGTGGACGGTGAAGGACTAGCGGAAATTCGTTCGACGGTTCGCGGCGAATTCGACCGCCGTGCGGCGTTGCCCGGGCTCGCGATCGTTCGTCGGCGGGCGCGCGCCCGTGTCTGCACCGGATTCCCGTCCGGGGACCACCGTCAACGCGGCGACGGATCCTCCGCCACCTGAACCAGCGCCTTGCCGATGCTTTGCCCGGAGAGCATCCGGATGAACGCCTCGGGCGCACGCTCGATGCCCCGGACGACATCCTCGCGATGGACGAGCGCGCCCTCGCGAATCCACTCGGAACCTCGGCGTCGCCACTCCGTCATGCGATGCAGGTTGCGCCGCACGCTGAACGCCTTCAACGTCGCCTGGGCCGCCAGCAACGGACGAAGATCGTGGCCGCGCGCGTCTGCCGCACCGTACTCGGCGACGAGACCGCAGAGCACGATCCGCGCGTCGCGGGCGAGCAGTCCGTAGACCGCGTCGGTGACAGGCCCGCCGGTGTTGTCGAAGTGGAGATCGACGCGACCGGGGCATTCGCGCGCGAGCGCCGCACCGACGTCGGAGTCGCGGTGACTCACGCATGCGTGAAAGCCGAGGTCCTCGACGACATGCCGGCATTTCCGGGGATCCCCCGCGACACCGACCACACGCGCGCCGAAGATGCGCGCTAGCTGTCCCGCCACCGACCCGACGGCTCCCGCTGCGGCGGACACCACGACGGTCTCTCCGCTGCGTGGTTGCCCGAGGTCGGCCATCCCGACCCAGGCGGTGAGGCCCGGTGCCCCGAGCACGCCGAGCGCGGTCGAGATCGGCGCGAGCGTCGCGTCGACCGATTCGAGGGCATCGGCCGGCGCGACGGCATGCGTCTGCCAGCCCGTCTCCCCGCACACGATGTCGCCGGGCGCAAAGCGCCGGTCGTTCGACGACACGACCTCGCTCACCGCGCGTCCGATGACGGTCGCGCCCGGCCGCGCCGCGGTCCCGTAATTGCGCGCCCCGGCCATCCAGTTGCGCTGATACGGATCCATCGACAGCCAGATCGTCCGCAACAGCACTTCCCCCGCCCCGACCTCGGAAGACGGATCCTCGACGAGTGCGAAGTCCGCGGGCTGCGGCTCGCCCTGCGGAATGCGCGCGAGCGCGACGCGACGGTTCGTTCGCGTGCCCATGGCCGGCCGCGGCGGCGCGCCGACGCTCTATCTGGCCTTGAGACCCAGGCCCTGGAGGACGGTCGCCCAGCCGTCGAACTGCCCGCGGAAGAACACCTCGAACTCCTCGGCCGTGCCTCCGATCGGAGCGACTCCCGCGTCGGTCATCTTCCGGCGCATCTCCGGTTCGCGGATCGCGGACATCGTGGCCGCCCCGATCTCGCGCGCGACCTCGGGCGGTGTGCGTCCCGGAACCATTACGCCCCACCAGAACGACATCTCGAACGGCACCCCGGCCTCACGCGACGTCGGCACGTTCGGCAGGCCGGGAATCCGCTGCGGTGCGAAGACCGCGAGCGCCTTCACCGTTCCGGCGTTGATGTGCGACTTCGCCGACGGCTCCGCGCCGGGCATCACGTCGATGTGCCCGGCGATCAGATCGGTGAGCGCGGGACCCGCACCCTTGTAGGGGACGTGCGTCATCTCGATGCCGGCGGCCCGCGCGAACATCTCCATCGTCAGGTGATGGACCGTCGCCGCCCCCGGCGTGCCGTAGTTGAGCTTGCCCTTGTTGGCCTTCGCGACCGCGATGAAGTCCGCGAACGTCGACAGGTCGGCCCGCTTCCCCGTCGACAGGAGCAGGATCGGCAGCGAGCCTACCTGCGACACGAGTTTCAGGTCGGTGCGCCAGTCGAACGGCATGTCCTGCAGATGCGGAAGCAGCGACAGCGACTCCGAGCCGAACAGGATCGTGTAGCCGTCGGCCGGGCTCTTCGCGACGAAGTCCGCGCCGAGAATGCTCCCCGCGCCGGCCTTGTTCTCGACCACGACCGGCTGGCCCCATCGCGCCGAGAGCCGCTCCGCGAGCATTCGCGCGAGGATGTCGGTCGTCGCGCCCGGCGCGAACGGGACGACGAGCTTGACCGGCCGATCCGGAAACGCGGCCGCGGCGCCTCCGGCCATCGCCAACGCGAACACGCCGAATACCAGGATTGCGACCCGCCTCGCCCATCCGTCCATGTCTGATCCCCTTCGTTGTGCGGGCGTCGAGCGACGCCCGCCGGTGTCACCTGTCGCGGTTCGCGCTCAATTCCGTTCGAGTCGCAGGACTCCGAGGTAGCGACTCGTCCCCAGCGTCACCGCCGCGCGCGCCTCGCGGAACCCCTCGGCGCGCACGACCACCTCGTACGCGCCGCTTCCTTCCTCGAGTCCATCGCACTTGAATTCGCCGAAGTCGTCGCTCTTCGCCGACGCGACGACGCGGCCGTCCTTCGACACTTCGACCACCGCCCCGGCAACGCAGTCGTCCACGTCGTTCGCGCGGGCGATCAGCGTCCCGCCGACGAAACACGCGGTGTAGCGCTGCAGGTTCCGGTAGAACACCCGCGGCCGCGTGCCGTACTCGGGATGGAGGACCTCGAAGCCTTCGTCGGCGACGCGCCGGGCCAGCGCGGCGTCGTCGAGCCTGGCCGACGTCATCGCGCCGGTCGGGCAGGCCTGCACGCAACGCGGCTCGCTCCAGCCGCGATCGAGGAGATGCGCGTCGAAGATCCACTTCTGCGGCAACTGCGCCTCCTCGTTCCACCAGATGGCGCCGTAGGGACACGTGTCTACGAGCTCACGGCGGCCACGCGCCTTGTCGGGGTCGATGATGACGATGCCGTCGGAACGGCGGTGGACCGCGCCGTCCGGCGACGCGGTCACGCAAGGCGCGTCCTCGCAGTGGTTGCACATCGTCGGCAGATGCGCGACGTCGACCATCGGCGCTTCGCCGCGCTCCCGGGTCGAGATCGCGATCCACTCGTGGCCGTGCCTGGGCTGCGGCGCCGCATACCCCGGGTAGGCGTTGCCCACGTGCTCGTCCTTGCACGCGATGAAGCAGTTCCGGCAGTTGTGGCACTTCGCGACATCGACGAACAGCGCCCACTTGCTGGTCATCGGGATACCCCCCCGGGCCCGGCGTTCATGGCCGTTCTCCGTTCCACTTCTCGATTTCGATCAGGCAGGAATTGGGCGCCGATGCGCTCGTCTTCTCGGTCTGCCAGCGGGTGGGCGCGAGGAGGTTCACGCACCCACCGCGATCGGTCGAGTGCCCCGGCTCGCCGATCGGATCGTAGACGCCCGACGACGCGTAGGCCTGCACGACTCCGGGAGGAAGTCGCTCGGTGAGCGCCGCCGCGCAGATCACGCTGCCCCGGTCGTTGTGGAGCCGCGCCAGGTCGTGGTGCGCGAGGTCCCGCGCCCGGGCGTCCTTCGGGTTCATCCGCACGACCCAGTAGTAATAGCCGTCGATCAGGACGCGATGCTCGACGACGTCGTTGATGAACGTGTCCTTGCCGTCGGTGTGCGTGTGGAAGCTGTAGCGGGGATGCGGCGTGATGAGCTGCAGCGGAAAGCGACGGTAGAGTTCGGTCGTGCGCCTGCCCTCCCACGAGGGGATGTAGCGATTCACCGGCGGACGTCCGGGGTCGTCGAACATCTTCAGGCTGGATGCCTCGAACTCGATCTTGCCGCTCATCGTCTGCAGCCCCTCGCGGAACCGGTGACCGTAGCCCGCCGGCAACGGATGCGGCTCCGGCACGTCCTTGCGCCGCCCTTCCGCGAACCACCGCATCGCGTTCGGTTGCGGCGTCCTGGACGTGTCCTCGGGCGGGACCACGTAGTAGCCCTTCCGCAGGAACTCCTCCCAGGAGATGCGCGCCGGCAGGTCGGACGCCTCGAACTGCGCCCGGCACCAGTCCAGCTCGGTCATGCCCTCGCTGTAATAGGTGCCGAGTCCCAGTCGATGCATGATGTCCAGGAAGATGCGGTAGTCCGAGCGCGACTCGCCGAGCGGCTCGATGCACTTGTGCTGGATCGAGATCACGCGGTGGTTGAGCTGGCCGTTGTTGTGGTGCGAATAGCCGCCCGCCACCGTCCACTCGCCGATGTCCCAGCGCTCGAAGTTCGTGCATGCCGGCAGGATGACGTCGGCGAACTTCGACTCCCCTTCGTGCCAGATCGACTGGTTGACGACGAATTCGAGCTGGTCCGATCGGTAGGCGTCGGCCAGCCGGTTCGACTCCTGCACCGTGCCGAAATGGGAGCCGCCGTACTTGTACATCATCCGGACCCGCGAATGTCCCGGCGCCGGGTAGTGGAAGCGCATGAACTGGCCGTTGATCGACTTGGGGTCGATCGGATAGCCGTGCGCCTCGCCCTCGAGGATCGCCTCCGCGATCCGGTTGCGGGTGATCCGCTGCGCCACGACGTTCATGCTGGGGAGCTGCGGTTGACGCTGATAGAGCTGGACCGCGGCTCCCGTCGTCTCGACGTCGCCGGACAGGCCGCCTTCGCCGTAGCCGGGAAAGTAGAAGTTGTAGTCGATCGGCGCGCCGTACTGCAGATTGCCGAAGTTGATCCCCGGTTTGCCGAGACCCTGCATCGCCATCAGGCAGACCATCGCGCGCGCCCACTGCGAGCCCGTCGCGGATCGGCAGGCGCCGCCGAACGCCGTGCCCTTGCCTCCGGCGCCGAGGTACGTCCTGCGCGTGCCCCACTTGCGCGCCAGCGCGCGCACCGTGTGCGCCGGCACGCCGGTCTCGGACTCCTGCCACTCGGGAGTCTTCGGGACGCCGTCCTCGACGCCCAGCACGTAGTCGCGGTACTTCTCGAACCCCGTCGTGCGCTCGGCCACGTACGTCTTGTCGTAGAGTCCCTCGGTCATCCACACGTGGGCGATCGCGTGGGCGAGCGCGGGATCCGTTCCCGGCACGATCGGAATCCACTTTCCGCCGAGCAGCGACGCCGTGTAGTTGAGATGCGGATCGATGTGCACCATTTCGATGCCGACATCGCGCGCGAACATCCTGCGCAGCGTGCCCTCGAACGCCCCGTAGGATCCGCCGGTGGACTCCGGGTCGCTCGACCAGAACACGATCAACTCGGCCTGCTGCAGGCAGTCGTCCAGCATGCCGTAGGGCTCGGCCGCGCCGAGCCGCATGCTGTACCCGTAGTGGTGCGTCGCGCCCCAGTACCAGCCCTCCCAACTGTCCGGGTTGATCACCATCTTCGTGTAGCCGATGGCGTTCATGAAGCGATTGAACGCGGAGACGTAGCAGCCGATGTTGCCCCAGGTGTGGTGCGAACTCTGACTGCTCATGATCGCGCCGTGCCCGTGGACGCGCTTGACCCGGCGGATCTCCGACACGACGATGTCGAGCGCCTCTTCCCACGAGATGCGCACGTACCCCGACTTGCCGCGGTTGGCGCAGTTGCGCTCGCCGTCGGGATCGAAGTCGACGCGCTTCATCGGGTAGAGCAGGCGATCCTTCGAGTCGACCATCGACTTCGACGCGAGCGTGTGCGCCGTCGTCGTCGTCCGGCGGGGCGGGGAGAAGGTGTGCCCGCGCGCCTCGAGCGACCACGACTGCGGATCGCGCTCGTCGAAGTCGATCGGAGTCGTCCGCACGATCCTGCCGTCCTTGACGTAGACGAACACCGGACCGCCGTTGGTCGCGTTGCAATACCGGGTCTCGCCGTGCCCGGCGTCGACGCCCGACGTCCAGCGGATCGACCGCAACAGGCTGAGCGTCTCGGTGAACCAGCAGGCGAGCTCGTCGTCACCGGCGACCTCGACCGCGAAGTTCTTCGCGAAATTGACCGCGTCGGCGCGAATCGAACCCGGCTTGAAAATCCGCCACGCGACGTCGGCATCCTTGAACGTCAACACGACGTCGGGCGCCGGATGGATTCCCGCGCCCGAGCGCACGCGCGAGCCGCCGAACGCGTAGTGGCGGGCGGGGCCGGCGGGGTCGCGCATGCGGAGCTGGACGATGCGCGCACGCTCGGCGAGCCGCGCCGCGAATGCCGGATGGCGCAACGCAGTCAGGTTCATCGCCCATTCCGCGCCCTTGAGCGCCAGTGCCACCTTCATCGAACCTCTCCCTTCATGCCGGTGTCGTCGGCGCTCCGCGCTCGCGCGCGAAGCGACCCCGCGCCGCGCGAAAGATCCCGCCATCCCTCAGTTGCCGCGCCTCGGAGGCGGTCGTGATTCCGACGGTGACCTCGAATGCCCGTTCGAACCCCGGGCGGCTCGCACGCAAGCGCGCAGGCGCCCCCGCATCGAGTGCCGCCTGGAGGCCTTCGATGTCGAAGACCTCGGAGCCGTCCAGCCCGAGTTCGCGCCAGCCCTCCCTCGCCGCGAACACGAGCGGCAGGATGCCCATGCCGACCAGGTTCGCGCGGTGGATGCGCTCGAACGACGTCGCCAGGACCGCACGCACGCCGAGCAACGCAGGCCCCTTCGCCGCCCAATCCCGGCTGCTGCCGGAGCCGTATCGCGCGCCCGCGACGACGATTGCGGGGACGCCCCGCGCACGGTAGGCGTCGGCCGCTTCGTGGATCCGCACGAGGTCCCCGCCGGGCAGCATCCGCGTCCAGCCGCCGAAGCGGTCGGGCACGAGAAGGTTGCGAAACCTCGCGTGCGCGAAGGTCGCCCGACGCATCACCTCCGGGTTGCCCCGCCGCCCGACGTAGGTGTTGAACCGCTCGGGCGCGACCCCGAGGCCGATCAGGTAACGCCCGGCCGCGCTGTCGACCGGAATCTCGCCGCCGGGGGAGATGTGGTCTGTATTCACCGAATCGCCCAGCAGGCACAGGACGCGCGCGCCCGTGATGCGGTCGGCGAACGCATCCGCATCGCCGTCGAAGAACGGTGGCCGCACCAGATAGGTCGACTCGCGGTCCCACGCGAAACACGATCCTCCCGGCGCCTCGAGCTGCCTCCACTGCGCGGTGCCGTCATGGAGCGTCGCGTAGACGTCCGCGAACAGTCCCGGTTCGAGCGCCCGTTCCGCGCATGCCGACACCTCGCGCGGATCGGGAACGACGTCCGCGTAGTACACCGGGACGCCGTTCCGATCGAGGCCGAGCGGATCCCGGGCGAGATCGACGTCGATCCGGCCGGCGATCGCGTAGGCGACCACCAGGTGCGGCGCTCCGAGGTACGCGGCGCGCACGAGGCGGTGGATCCGCCCCTCGAAATTGCGGTTGCCGGACAGCACCGCCACCGCGACGAGTCCCCCGCGCTCGATCGCGTCCGCGACCGCTGCGTCCAAGGGGCCCGACTTGCCTCCGCAGGTCGTGCATCCGAAGCCCACGACCGAGAAACCGAGCGCCTCGAGCGGCTCGAGCAGGCCGAGCGTGGCGAGGTACCGGGGCACGGCCCGCGATCCGGGCGCGAACGAGGTCTTGACCCAGGGCGAGGGCGAGAGCCCCCGTGCACGCGCGTTCCGCGCGAGCAGTCCCGCCGCGATCACCGAGGCCGGATTCGACGTGTTCGTGCACGAGGTGATCGCCGCGATGGCGATGAAACCGTGGGTGAGCGTCGTCCGCGCGCCACCGACCGTGCATTCTACGCGGCGGTCGTCCGCCGCCGCGTATCCGTCGTCCGCGAGACTCCGGGCGAGCGCCGACGAGAAGCTCTCCGGGAGGTCCCGCAATGCCACCCGGTCCTCGGGTCGACGAGGACCCGCCATCGCCGGTTCGAGCGCCGAGAGGTCGAGCTCGAACGATGCATCGTAGTCGGGCAGCGGATCGCCGGGCTCCCGGAACAGGCGCAGCGCGCGCGCCACCGCCTCGGTGCGCGCGACATCCTTCGCCGCTCGCCCGGTCGCCTGCAGGAACGCGAGCGTCGCCCGGTCCACTGGAAAATAGCCCATCGTCGCGCCGTACTCGGGCGCCATGTTGGCGATCGTCGCGCGGTCGGGAACCGGGAGCGCGTCGACGCCGTCCCCGAAGAACTCGACGAACGCCCCGATCGGCGCCTCTCGACGCAGCAATTCGGTGACCGCGAGCGCGATGTCGGCGGCCATCACGCCGGGCCGCGGAGTCTTTGCGAGTCGTACGCCGATGCAGGGCGGCTTCGGCACCACCAGAGGGTCCCCGAGCAGCACCGACTCGGCCTCGATGCCGCCCACGCCCCACCCGACGACGCCGATCCCGTTGACCATCGGAGTGTGCGAATCGGTCCCGACGACGAGTTCGGCCCCCACGACCGGTTCGTCGAAACGCGTGTCGAAGGCGATCGGGCCGGCGAGCTTCTCGAGCTGGATCTGATGGATGATTCCGGTTCCCGGCGGCACGATCCGGAGGTCGTCGAACGCCTGTCCCGCCCACTTGAGAAACCGGTAGCGTTCGGCGTTGCGGTCGAACTCGCGGTCGAGATTGCGCGCGATCGCGTCGGGAACGCCCGCGACGTCGACCTGCACCGAATGGTCGACGATCAGGTGCACGGGCACCGCGAACCGCACGCGCTCGGGATCCGCGCCCGACCGCGCCGCGACATCCCGCAATGCGGCCAGATCGGCGAGCAGCGGCAGTCCGCTCGAGTCCGGCATGACCAGCCGCGACACGGCGAGCGGCAGGATCGTCCCGAGCGGGGCGGCACGCCAGTCGGCGACGGCGTCGAGCCGCTCCTCCTCGCACTCGCCGCAGGCGACCTGTCGCATCAGGTTCTCGAGGACCGCCCGCGCGGCGAAGGGCACGCGGCGGACGTCGACCGCGCGCTCCGCGAGCCACCCGGCGACATCGGCGACGAGCAGCGCTTCACCCGTTCCCGCGACGCGGGCGAAGCGCCCGGAACGCGTCGACCGGCGGGCGGGAGACGGCACCGCAGCGCCGAGCGCGGCGCTCCCGCTCCCGGGGACGGCGGATCGCGATTCGACCGTCGCGGGCACCTCAGCCCTTCTGCGACGCCTGGAATGCGGCGATGCCCGCCTCGGCCACCGCATGATCCTCGTCGGCGGCACCCGACGAGATGCCGACCGCGCCGACGATCTGGCCGTCGACGACCACCGGCACTCCGCCACCCAGGATCGTGAAGCGGCCCTGGAACTGCGTGTGCAGGCCGAACGCGGGGCCGGTCGGTCCGGCGACGTTCTTGTAGTCGCGCGTCGCCCGCCCGCCGCCCGAGGACGTGAACGCCTTGTTGATCGCGATCTCGACCGACGAGAACTTGGCGCCGTCCATGCGGCGGAAGGCGATCAGGTGGCCGCTCTCGTCGACGACGGCCATGTCTTTCGGGGTGCCCACCTCGATCGCTTTCGACTGGCACGCGTCGAGGATGAGTTGGGCGTCGGCGAGGCTCAAGCGCTTGACAGTCAGCACGTCGGGGCTCCGGTGGGAAGAACGTGAAGGGAAGGCAGGCGTACGGGCGCGTTCAGGTCGTGGGTGAACGCCGTTCGAGCATCGCGAGGAGTTGCTCGTCGCCGATGGGCTCGCTCTGCCCTTCGGCGGTCGAGCGCACATCGGCGGCGAGCGCGTCGATCAGCGCGTCGTCTCCGACATTCACGCCCAGTTGACCCAGGCGCGCGCGCACCGCGTTGCCGCCGGACAGACGCCCGAGTCCGATGTGCCGGCGGTTGCCGAACGTCGCCGGCGCGACCGATTCGTACGCCGACGCGCCCATCGAGACGCCCATCACGTGGGCGTCGAGCTTGTGCGCGAAGGCATGGCTGCCCACGATCGCCTTGTGTGGCGGCACGGCGACCTTCGACACCGACGCGACGAGCGCGGCGAGCGCGCTCATCCGCTCGAGCTTCGCTCCGGTGGGGACGCCGTAGAGGACCTCGAGGCTCGCCGCGAGCTCCTCCAGCGGAGCGTTCCCGGCGCGCTCTCCGACGCCCAGCACGGTGCCGTCGAGGATCGTCGCTCCCGCCTCGGCCGCCGCGATCGTGTTCGCGAGCGCGAGGCCGAAGTCGTCGTGGAAATGGACCTGCACCGGCACGCCCGACACCTCGACGGCGCGGCGGACGAGGAACGCTGTCGCCCGGGGGTGGAGCGCACCGACGGTGTCGGCGACCGTCACGCGCTTCGCGCCCGCGTCGACGACGGCCCGGTAGACGGACTCCAGGAAGCCCAGATCGGCCCTACCGGTGTCGGTCGGCGCGAAGCGGACGTTGGGTGCACGTTCACAGGCGTAGCGCACCGCCTCGACCGTTCGGACCAGCATCTGGGCGCGCGAGACCTTCTGCACGATCGACAGCCGCAGATCCGAAACCGGATAGATGAGGTCGATCCAATCGGCGCCCGAGTCCACGGCCCGGTCGATCTGCTCGCGCCAGTCCTTCTGGAACACCTGCGTGACCGCCTCGACCGTCCACGAAGGAAATCGCTTGCGCAATTCGACGATCGTCTTGAAGTCGGTCTCGGAACGCCCCGGGTAGCCGGCTTGCACCTGGGCGATGCCGGCGTCGTGGAGCGCCTCGGCGATCCTCAGGCGCGAATCGAGGTCGAAGTTGACTTCGCTCGCCTGCTCGCCCTCGCGCAGCGTGCAGTCGTTGAGGACGACCCGGGGCGCGAACGCCTGTCCGGCGCGCACGTCCGGCATGGTGTTGATCTTGCTGACGGCGGCCTGCATCGTCGATCTCCTCCTCGCGTCGCGCGTCACGGCAGCGAGATGCCGCCGTCGACCGCCCAGGTCTGTCCGGTGACGAACGCGGTCCTGGACGACGCGAGCAGGACGACGGCGCTCGCGACGTCGTCGGCCGTCGCGATGCGACCCAACGGAACGGCGGCGATCTTGGCGGGCTCGTAGGCCGGGTCCCGGAAGAGGTCTGCGGTCATGGCGGAGCGTACGGCGGTCGGCGCCACCGCATTCACCCGCACCGCGGGCGCCAGTTCGAGCGCGAGGATGCGCGTGAAATGGATCAGCGCCGCCTTCGACACTCCGTAGGCCGCTCCGGTCTTCGCCGCCAGCATGCCGTTGATGCTGGCGATGTTGACGATCGTCCCGCCGCGTGACTTCATCGGCGCGCCGAACACCTGGCAGGTGCGCCAGCATCCGCCGACGTTGACGTCCATGATTTCGTCGAGCGCCTCGTCGGTGCAGTCCATCGCGCTCGCGCGGATCTGCAGGCCGTGCGAATTGACGAGGATGTCGATCGGGCCGTCCTCGACCACGGTCGCGGCCGCCCGTTCGATCGACGCGCGGCTGCGCACGTCGCAGACCAGCGTGCGTACGCCGGGGAGCGGCTCCGCGGGGGAGCTTCGGTCGAGCGACCAGACACCGACGCCCTGCCCGGTGAGCATCCGGCAGACGGCGGCACCGATCGCCCCGGTGCCACCGGTCACGACGGCGCGCCGGCCGGCGAGACCCAGGTCGAACGGTGCGGTCGCGGGCGCGGACGGCATCATGCCGAGGCGGTTTCGCGCGCCGCTGCCGACGGGCGCGCGGCGACCCTGGGCGCGGCCGCGTAACCGAGCGCGAGCGCCCGCAGCCGCACCGACGCGCCCGGCGCGACCCCGATCATCGCCGCGCCTTCCGCGCCGATCCACACGACCTCGGATGCGATCGCATCGTTGTACCGGACCCACGCCCGCAGCGGCGCTCCGACCGGGACCACGATCTCGATCGGGGCGCCTTCGATCAATCCCGCCCGCGTCGCGGCCGCCGGATGCATCTGCACGTAACGGCGGCCGTGCACGTACTCGCCGCCGGCCGCGCCGTGCGCGGCGACCGTGAACATGCACCGTTGCGCGTCGAGCGACGCGCGCCTCGAGGCGGTCGCCGCCCCATCCACCGAGCCGTCGGCCGAGAACACCACGCCGTAATGATCGGACGCCGCCGCCGCGCTGACGAACCCCAGCCGGCAGTCCTCGCGCACTCGCTCGGGATCACGGGCCAGCGGATCCCCGTATCCGCCGCCGCCCGCCGAACGCATGAGGACGACGTCGCCGCGCACGACCGGGCATCCGGTCGCCTTGCCCGGGATCTTGCCCGGTTGCCGCTCTTCGCCGGCGTGCCGATAGGTGAAGCTGTTCGGCGCCCCGGCCTCGCCGCCGTGCAGGCCGAACGGCGGGATGATGCAGCGGTCGGAGAGCACCGAGTAGGTGGCGCGCTCGATCGCGACGCGAACGTCGCGCTCGATCCCGAGTCCGCCGCGCATCGTCCCCGGGCCGCCCG
Organism: Burkholderiales bacterium; assembly: GCA_015075645.1. NCBI lineage: Bacteria > Pseudomonadati > Pseudomonadota > Betaproteobacteria > Burkholderiales > Burkholderiales bacterium. The sequence continues at coordinate 59,042 of JABTUF010000001.1, forward strand.
AATCGGTTCGCATCGCCGTTCGTTCGATGACGAGCGGCAGTTCGTTCTCGATCGATTCGACCGGCTGGATCGACGAAAAGTCGCCTTCGTCGAACGAACGGAACGCCGACGAGCCATCGGCCTCCCGATACCCGCCGGTGCCTCCCGCCGGATACTCGTAGAAGATGAAGTGCGAGTTCGTCTCCGGGTTGAGTCCGCCCACGTAGCAGTGGTTGGCGCTGCCCTTCACGTCGCCGGCGATCGCCTCGGGCAGCGCGCGCGACAGCGCTCCCATCACGACCGACTGCGTGCGCCGGCGGATCTCCGCGAATCCCCCGCACGCCGCCGGGAAGCGGGCGTTGAGGATCGTGCCTTCCGGCGCGGTGACGCGCATCGGACGAAACGCCCCCTGATTCACCGGCAGGTCGGGATCGAGCACGGTCTTGAGGATCGTGAACACCGCCGTCGTCGTGACGGCGAGCGACGCGTTGATCGGCCCGGCGACCTGCGGTGCCGTTCCGGTGAAGTCGACGTGGACGTCCGTGCCCTCGATCTCGATGCGCGTCTTGAGCAGCACCGGCTCGTCGGTGGTCCCGGACGCGTCGAGGTAGTCCTCGTAGACGTACGAGCCGGCCGGAATGCGCCCGATCAGATCGCGGATCTGCGCCTCGGTCCGGTCGAGGATGACCCCGATCGCCTCCAGCATGCGCTCCACGCCGAACTTCGACGCCATCTCGCCGATGCGCCGTTCAGCCGTGCGGCAGGTCTCGATCATCGCCTGCAGGTCACCGCGGCGCTCCGGCTCGACCCGCATGTTCGCGAACATCAGGTCGGCGACGCCGCGCACCAGCTTGCCGCCTTCGTAGATCTTGATCGGCGGAATCCGCACACCCTCCTGGAAGATCTCCGTCGACGTGCCGGACAGGCTTCCCGGCGTCATGCCGCCGACGTCCGCCCAGTGCGCGCGGATCGCCGGGAACAGCAGCAGCTTCCCGTCCACGAACACCGGGCAGATCACCGCGACGTCGTTGAGGTGCGTCCCTCCCGAGTACGGATCGTTGATGAGGATCACGTCACCGGGATTGATGTCGTCGCGGAAGCGCTCGATCGCGATGCGCACCGACCACGGCAACGGGATGATGTGGCCGGGGTTGTCCTCGGACTGGGCGACGGCCTCCCCGCGCGCGTTCATCACGACGCAGGAGAAGTCGCGCGCCTCGTAGAGCACCGACGAGTAGGCGACCCGCGCCAGCGTCGCGCGCATCTCCCGCACGATCGACACGAGCCGTTCCTGGATGACTTCGAGAGTGATCGGGTCGACCATCGTCAGGCCCCTTTCGCCGCGCCCTCGGCGCGGACATCGACAACGAGATTGTGCTGCGCGTCGATCGTGAACGCGTCCCCGGGGCCGACGACGGTCGTCGCGCCGAGTTCCTCGACGATCGCCGGTCCCCGGATGCGCGTGCCGACCGCGATCCGGTAGCGATCGTAGACCGGACAGTCGGTCCAGCCGGTGTCCCGGAAGTACACGCGCCGCCGCTCGAGCACGCCGTCCGCGCTCGACGTCGGATTCGCGGCCGGAGGCGCGAGCCGCGCGAGATCCGCCTTCTCGATCGCGCCGACCGCCATCACGCGCAGGTTGACGATCTCGGTGGGCGCGACGCGCTTCGTGTGGCCGTAACGTTCCGCGTACATGGCGAAGAACGCGTCGTCCAGCGTCTGCGGAGACAGGTCGCCGAGGTCGGCCGGAACCGGCAGCTCGGACTTCTGGCCCACGTAGCGCATCTCGGCCGTGCACACGGTCCGGATCGCGTCACGACGCACGCCGTCGCGTGCGAGATCCTCGACCGCCGCGGAAGCGAGGTCCTCGAACCGGGTCGCGAGACGGGCAGGATCGAGGCCGGACGTGCGCGCGAGCAGCGTCTCCGACCGCTCCGACACGACGTCGGTCACGAGCAGCCCGAAAGCGCAGAGATTGCCCGGCGCGGGAGGGACGACCACCCGCGGGATCGCGAGGTCGCGGGCGAGATCGCAGGCGTGCATCGGTCCGGCGCCGCCGAACGCGACCAGCGCGAAATCCCGCGGGTCGTGCCCGCGCTGGATCGAAATCTCCCGGATGGCGGACGCCATCGTCACGTTGACCAGACGCAGGATTCCCTCCGCCATCACCTCGCGCGAGAGGCCGACCGCGTGCCCGAGCTCGTCGACGACCGCCGCCGCCCGCTCCGGCTGGATCCGGATCTCGCCGCCCAGGGCGTAGCTCGACGACAGCCGCCCGAGGACCAGATTCGCGTCGGTCACCGTGGGCGCCGTGCCGCCCTTGCCGTAGCAGGCCGGACCCGGATCCGCTCCGGCGCTGTGGGGTCCCACCTTGAACGTCCGACCTGCGACGACGCTGGCGATCGACCCCCCGCCGGCGCCGACGGTCTTGATGTCGATCATGTGGGTCTTGATCGGCAGGTTCGAGATGCGCGTCTCGGCCGTCCGCACGACCTTGCCGTCGGCGATCAGCGCGACGTCGGTCGACGTGCCGCCCATGTCGTAGGTGATCAGGTTCCGGAAGCCCGACCGCTCGGCGACGTGGATCGCGCCCATCACGCCCGCGGCGGGACCGGACAGGAGCGTTTCGACCGGATAGCGCCGCGCCGTCGAAGCGCGCATGAGGCCGCCCGACGACTTCATCATCTCGATCGGCCCGCGGAAACCCGAGTCGGCGAGACGGCCCTCGAGCCTCCCGAGGTAGCGGTCCATCACCGGCATCACGTACGCGTTGAGCGCCGCCGTCGAGAAGCGTTCGTACTCCTTGTACTCGCGCACGACGTCGGCCGACGTCGTCACGTGGATCGACGGTGCCCGTTCGCGCACGACGGCTGCCGCGCGTTCCTCGTCCGCGGCGTCCAGATAGGAGTGAAGGAAGCAGATGGCGATCGCCTCGACCCCCTCGGCGGCGCACGCCTCGACGGCGGCGCGCACGTCGCCCTCGTCGAGCGGTACCGACGGCTCGCCGTTGACGAACCGGCGCTGCCGCACCTCGAAGCGCAGCGGCCGCGCGACCAGCGGCGCGGGCTTCGCGAGCTTCATGTCGTAGACCTTCGAGCGGTTCGTGCGCCCGATCTCCAGCAGGTCGCGGAAACCGGCGGTCGTGAGCAGCGCGACCTTCGCGCCCTTCCGCTCCAGCACGGTGTTGGTCGCGACCGTCGATCCGTGCGCGAAACGGCGGATCCTGGCGGGATCGACGGCGAGGCGCGCGAGCCCGCTGAGGATGCCGATCGACTGGTCCCGGGGCGTCGACGCGGTCTTCGCGACCTCGAGTCGCCCCGCCGCCCGGTCCAGCAGCACCAGATCCGTGAACGTGCCCCCTACGTCGATGCCGATCTCGATCATTCCGCCGTCCTCAAAGATCCGCGAGCGCCGCGTCGAAGCGCTCGACCAGTTCGTCCACCGTCGCGGCCGTGTGCTGGAGGCTCACGAAACCGCGCGCGCCGGTGATGTGGACGCCTCGCTCGAGCAGTCCGTTCCAGACGCGCTTGCGCAGCGCCTTGTCCTCGCCCAACGCATCGCGCACGTTCGCCACGTCGCGATCGTCGAAATGCAGGTGGAACAGCGGACCGACGCCGAACACGCGTCCGGGCACACCCCTCCGCGCGAACGCGGCGGCGAGCCCCGCGCGCGCGCGCGCGCCGAGCTCGAAGAGCGCGTCGTAGGCGCCGGGGCGCCGGAGCACGTCGAGCGTCGCGGCTCCGCCCGCCGCCGCGACGGCGTGGCCCGCGAACGTTCCGGCGAGATAGACCGGCGCCCGCGCCGTCTTGCCGAAGAGCGCGTTCATGATCTCGCCCGGACCGCCGATCGCGCCGTTGGGGTAACCCGCCCCGATGATCTTGCCCAGCGTCGTGAGGTCCGGCCGGACGCCGTAGTGCTCCTGCGCTCCGCCCGGTCCGAAACGAAAGCCGGTGACGATCTCGTCGAAGACGAGCAGCGCGCCGTGTTCGCGCGTCAGGTCGCGGACCGTCTGCAGGAAACCCGGTCGCGGCTCGATGAAGCGCTGAAACGGCTCCATGATCACGCACGCGATCCGGTCGCCGTGGTCGGCCATGATCCGCCGCAACGCGTCGCCGTCGTTGAACGGCGCAACCAGGCAGAGGTCCTGGATGGCGGCCGGGATGCCGGGGCAATCCGGTATCGGGCGCGTGCCCGGCGGACGGGTCCTGTCGGCCGGCCCCAGCGTCGCCAGCTTGTTGCTGAGCGACACCATGTCGAGATGGCCGTGGTAGGCCCCTTCGAACCGGATGATCAGGTCGCGTCCCGTGTACGCGCGCGCCATGCGTATCGCATGGAGCGTCGCCTCGGTGCCGGACACCACGAATTTCACCGACTCGATCGACGGAACCGACGCCACGATCCGCTCGGCGAGCTCGATCGCCGCCTCGTTCATCGCGCCGAAGTTGCCGCCGGCCTCGACCTGGCGACGCAGCGCCGGCAGAACCTCGGGATGCGCGTGGCCGGCGACGAGCGCCCCGGACGACAGGTGGAAGTCCAGGTACTCGCGTCCGTCGACGTCGAAGATCCGGTCGCCGGCACCCCGCGCCATCACGACGGGGAAGGGACGCGTGTCGGCAGCGGTGAGGCGCGCGTCGGGAAACGCCGCCGCGGCCCGCTGCGCGAGCGCCGTCGTGCGCGAGGAGTCGCCTCGTCCGATCCCGCGTGCCATCGCGAGGGCCCCCGCAGTGTCCGTCATGGTCATGTGCTCCTCGTCTGCCGGCGTCAGCCGCGCCGATGGTCAGCCCGCGCCGGATTCGGCGCGGCGATCGCACGAACGACCGGCGCGGCGGTGGTGCGCATCACTGCGCCGTGATGCCGGCATCGCGCACCATCTTTCCCCATCGGGCGACTTCCTTCGCATGGAACGATTCCGCTTCCGGCAGCGGTTTGAACCAGATGTCGAATCCCGCCACGCGAAGCTTCTCCACGACGTCCGGTGCAACGACGAACTCGGCGAGCGCGTCGCTCCATTGCTGGAGGATCGGTCGCGGCGTGCCTGCCGGCGCGAACAACGCGATCCATGTGTCGGCGGACAGCGTCTCGTAGCCGAGTTCCGCGAACGTCGGCATGTCGGGGAAGGCCGGCTCGCGCTTCTCGCCGGAGATCGCCAGCCCGCGGACCTTTCCCGACTGGAGGAAGGCGACGGCGCTGCCGTAGCTGGCGGTCATGAAGTCGACGTGGCCGGCGATGACGTCGGCGACCGCCGGCGCCGCTCCCTTGTAGGGCACGTGCGTCGCCTGGATGCCGGTGCGCGCGCGCAGCGCCTCGCTCACGAGATGCGACGCCGACCCCTGGCTCGACGACGCGTAGTTCAGCGGCCTCGCCTTGCCGGCGGCGATCAGATCGTCGAACGTGCGCACCGATGAACCGGCCGGAACGATGACGACGTGCCGCGTGCGCACGAGGAACGCGATCGGCTGCACGTCCCGGATCATGTCGAAGCCCGGCTTCGCGAACAGCGAGGCGTTGGTCGCATGCGTCTGGTTGTTGCCCAGCGTCAGCTCGTAGCCGTTCGGCGCGGCGCGCACCCCCGCCTGCGTGCCGATGAGCCCGGACGCCCCGGCCATGTTCTCGACGACGATCGGCTGCCCCCACTTGGCGCCGACCTTCTGGCCGACGAGCCGCGCGACCACGTCGGTCGTGCCCCCCGGAGGAAACGGCACGATCATGCGCACGGGTTTCGTCGGGTAGGGCGCGCTCTGGGCGAACGCGGGCGCCGCGACGGCGAGGCAGGCCGCGAGGAACGACAGCAAGGAGACGCGATGGCATCGCTTCATCTGCGGGATCTCCGTGTGGCAACGATCGCCGCGGAGGTCGCGGCGCAGGTTGTATTAATTAGCATACATGTTGTCCGTCGCGATCGCAATCCCCATCCCCGGGCCGTCAATGCGGCTCGCGAAGTACTTCGATGCGCCGGTGGTTCCAGTCGTCGAGATCGGTTTCGGTCGCATCGATGAGGAACTTGCCCGGCTTGACTCCGGGCGCGTGCGGTCCCGGGAACATGAACCGCTCGACCTCTCTCGCCCGTTCGACGATCGCCCACAGCAGATCGGGCGCGGAGAGCGCCCTCACGTCGCGGTTGACCGCCACGAAGCCGCGGACGCTGGAGATCTTCCACAAGCGCTCCGCGAGTTCGGCCGGCCGGTAGCCGTCCGCCACCACGAGCACCGCGAGCCGTCCGCCGGCGTGGAACGGCAACTCGTACCGGAGCAGGCCCGGCGTGTCGCGGCGCACCCGCTCGAGGACGGCGCGCGGCCCCAGCGTCACCAGCTCGATGTGCTCGCGCGACACGCCGCCGGAGATCGAATGGAAGCGCGGCTCGCGCCGCACGCGCACCGCGTCGACGAGGCACACCGGATTGCGCTCGCGTACCGAATAGAGCCCCTTCTGGTCGCCGACCGGGCCTTCCCGCTCGAACGAAGGCACGATGCGTCCGGTAAGCACGTATTCGGTCGATACCGGCAGCGGCAGCGGGTCGTCGGTGAACGCGAGTCCGCCGCCCGCCAACGACTGCGCGACCTCGAGTTTGTCGACGCCGTCCGCGACGCCCACGCAGGCCATCAGCGTGACTTCGGCGGGCGCGCCGACGAGGACGGCGACGTCGAGCGCCTCGCCCCGGCCGACCGTCGCCTCGACGATGCTTCGGATGCGCGCGGTCGCCGGATTGACCAGGAGCTTCGCGCCGCCCACGATCGACATGCGGACGAAGCACAGGTGGTGGTCACCCGACGCCGGGTCGCGCGCGAGCAGGATGCCGGACGTCAGGTACGGCGTGACGTCGTCGCGGCTGTAGCGCATCGCGGGCAGCAGGCGCACGAGATCCGGCGCGTTCGTGACCTCCCAGTCGTGGCGAAGGTTCGATCGACGGACGATCGGCGCGGGATCGGCGAGGGCGCGGTCGAGCCGGGCGAAGAGCTCCGGATAGCTCCTCGCCGCCAGCGATCGGCACACGCGCCTGCGCGAGCCGTAGAGGTTGCCGACGATCGCCGCGTCCGTGTCGTCCACGCGGCGGAACAGCAATGCGCGATTGCGTCGCCGCTCCTCGCCACGCACGCGCGCCGGAATGCCGGCGCGGAGGACCCGCTCCTCGATCTCCGCGACCTCACCGGCGTCGTCGCACACTGCCAGCGCCGACCTGAAGTCCATCGCCCCTCCGTCTCGGATGCCGTGAATGTCCCCGCCCCGGGGTGTCCCGGGGTTCGGCCGATCGGCGCCGGGATGCGCCGAGGCCGCGCGCGCCCGACCCTCAGGCGGGATCGCCCAGCGTCGGATTCCCGACCGGGACGAGCACCCGGTCCTCGATCGCTCCGACCAACGCGCCGTGCGCCTCCCGCGTCGTGCGCTTGACCTCGAGCCACTGCGCATCGGCGAGGAACGCCGTCCACGCGCTGCGCATCGTCTCCTCGTCGGGCCACGCCAGGAGGTAGGCGAACTCGCGACGCCGCGCCGTGCGTGTCTCCCAGGCCGCGAGGAGCCTGAAACCGTGCCTCGCCATGATCGGCGCCGAATGCGCATCGAAGCGAGCGAGGAACGCCTCGCGATTGCGATCGAAGATCTCGTAGATGCGGAGCTGGTGGATCATCGCGCTGCACGGACGGTTCAGCCCGCGCTCGCTCCGGTCATCCGCACCGCATCGGACCAGACCTTTCGTTCGCGCGCGAGCAGTCCCTCGGCCGCCTGCGCGTCGACGTTCGCGACCAGACTCGCCTGCTTGCTCAACTCGGCGGCATAGGCGGACGTCGCGATCGCCGCCCCGAACGACTTGCGCAGGGCCGAGAGCATCGGCGCGGGCGTCGCCGCAGGCGCCACGGCGGCGAACCACGTCGGCGTATCGAGGGTCGGGAACCCGGATTCGACCAGCGTCGGAGCATCGGGCAGCACGGCCACCCGCGTCCCGGTGCTGACCGCGAGCGCGCGCAACTGACCGCTCCGCACGAGCGGGACCGTCGTGGACGCCCCGATGAACGAGAAACCGATCCTGCCCGACAACAGGTCGGCGCGCTGCGGCGCGGCACCCTGATAGGGCACGTGGAGGAACTTGACGCCGGCCACCTGCGCCATGACCTCCACCGTCAGATGCGATTGCGAGCCGATGCCGTTCGACCCGTAGGAGATCTGACCCGGGCGTGCGCGCGCGAGATCGAGGAGTTCAGCGAGGCTGCGGGCCGGGACCGCCTCGGGATTCGAGACCAGCACGTTGGGGAAGCTCCCCATCATGCCGACCCAGGCGAAGTCCTTCTCCGGATCGTAGGACAGGCTCGCGTAGAGCGCCTTGTTGATCGCGAGAATCGCCTGTCCGGCCACGAGGAGCGTGTGGCCGTCCGGCGGGCTGCCGGCGACGTATGCCGCAGCGATGTTGCCGCCGGCGCCCGGCTTGTTCTCGACGAGCACCTGCCCCTCGAGCTGCGCGGCCAGCGCTGTCGCCGTGGCGCGTGCCAGCGTATCGGCAGGGCCGCCCGCCGCGAACGGCACCACCAGCCGGACCGGCCGGCCCGGAAAGGCCTGCGCGCCCGCCCCGCGCGCGAGGGCCAGCGCCGTCCCCGCGAGCCCCCAGCACAACAGGTCGCGGCGCGAGACCGTTGCGACGCCCTGCGCCGGCTGTGCCCCGCCTCCGTCCATGATCGGCTCCTCTCCCCGCCTCGCCGCCGTTCGCGCCCCCGGCGCCGGCCAGCGGCGCCGATGCCGGGCTCGCGTCCGGACGGACGCGCGCGGTCACCGGCGCCGCGTCAAGTTGTATTACGAGTAATACATCTTGCCGAACCTTATCGGGTCCGCCGGCGCCGGTCAAGCACCGCGGTCATGCCGCCGTTCGAACGACGGGCGCCAGGCCCGCCTCAGACCCGACCTCGGGCCGCAGGCATGTTCATCGCACGCCCGCTGTGGTCTCGTCGCTTGCCTCGGCCCTCGCCTCCCGCCCGGCGTCCTGCTCGCCTTCTCCGCCGACCGACGAATAGGCCTCCGGATCGACGCCGAGCGCCTGCAGCACGAGTTGCTCGTGCATGGCGATCAGCTTGCGCTGGCTCAACGCCCCGTTCGGGCGGTACCAGTAGCCGACGCCGGTCAGCGCGGCGATGATCATGAACGACGTCACCTTCGCGTCGGGGACGCGGAAGACGGACAGCTCGATGCCCCGCGCGATGATCTTGCGCAGCCGGCTCTCGTACTCTCCACGCAGTTGGGTGACGAGCCGGTAGTTCTCCTCCGTGAGCGAGCGCAGTTCGGTGTTTCCGATGATCACTTCCATGCGCCGGCGCGTGTGGAACAGGATGTGCAGGCGCACGAACGCCCGGACCTGGTCGATGACGCCCTCGAGCGGCCGGACCTGCTCGTCGAACTCCCTGAGCAGCTCTTCCATCACGTCCCGCAGGAGGTCGCGCAGCAGATCCTGCTTCGAGCCGAAATAGTTGTACAGCGAGCCCGCCTTGATTCCGCACTTCGCCGCGAGATCGCGCAGACTCATCGACTCGAAGCCATGCGTCGCGATCAGCTCGATCGCCGCTTCGCGGATGGCTTGCCGGGTAATCGCACCGCTCGTGCCTGCCTTGCGCATCGTCGTGCCTCGATGGTTGTCGTGGGATCGGTCGCCGCTTCTCTGCTCGCGTTGGCGGCGTTCGCGTCGTTCAGGTGCGCTGCCCGCCCTCGGGCGGACGGAAGTACATCGGGTAGTACCGCTTCACCGTCTCGCCGTCGCTCGCGAGCGCATGGCAGGCGTCGATCTCGGGCGGAGGCCCTTCCGCCGCGCCCCGTGGCGTACGGGCCGGCCGCGCGAGGTGGATCTCGTCTCGCACGTGCCACGCGGCCTGCGTGAACGCCACCGCCATCGCGGCGACGAGGTCGCTCAGGTGGCGACAGCCTCTCCTGCCTCCCAATCTCGTCTGCAACTGCCGCCGGAAGCCCGGCGCGATGGCGAGCCCCTCGAGGCTCGCATAGGCCGCGCCGATGTCGCCGCACACGGCATAGGGACCGCGCTCGGTGATCGCCTGTACTTCGCGGATCGTCAGGCTCCGGTCGACCGTCATCCGAATGCGCATGTCGTGAAACGGCTCAGCGGCGGGGATGCGCCCGCGATCTCCCACCTCGACGTCGTAGGACTTGACGTCGGCGAGCCGGCCCTCGACCTCCCACAGGCCGTCCGCGCGCTCGAACACGTCGCACACGACGTCGCGCCGGTGCATGTGCCGCCGGGGCGCACGTGGGTCCGGTTCGGGCACCTGGCTCATCGCCCAGTGTACTTCGGCGCGCGCTTTTCCACGAACGACGCGATCCCTTCGACGGCGTCGTCGGACAGCATGACACGCCGAAAGGCGATCCGCTCGTACTCCAGCGCCGCGTAGAGCCCCATGTCGCGCCCCCGCCGCGCGACCTGCTTGGTCACCCGCACGGCGACCGGCGCGTTGCGCCCGATGATCTCCGCCTTCTCCATCGCCCGTTCGAGCGCCTTGCCGGCCGGCACCAGTTCGCTCACCAGCCCCACGTCGTACGCCCTGCGCGCGTCGATGGTTCCTCCGGTCAGCAGCATGTCCATCGCCACGGCGTCCGGTATCAGGCGAGCGAGCCGGGTGACGCCGCCCGCTCCGGCCATCACGCCGCGCCGCACCTCGGGCAGTCCGAACACCGCGTGGTCCTCGGCGATCCGCAGATCGCAGGCGAGCGCGAGCTCGAGGCCGCCGGCGAGGCACATGCCGTTGATCGCGGCCACGATCGGCTTGTTGGTCGGCGGCTCGCGCGACAGCCCCGCGAACTCCCCGGTGTCCGATTCGGTGCGGGCGTTCTCCGTCAGGTACGGCAGCAGCGTCCCGATGTCCGCACCGGTACAGAACGCCTTGGGCCCGGCGCCGGTGATCACGACGGCGTACACCTCGCGCCGCGCGTTGACCTCGCTCCAGACGGCGCGAAGCTGCGCATCCATCTCGCGGGTGACCGCGTTCATGGCTCCCGGGCGGTTGAGCGTGATTCGCGCGGTGCTTCCGACGACTTCGAACTCGATCGACATCCCGGGCTCCCTAATTGGTCCGATCGGCCAACAATCTCTGGCGAAGCTCGCGCTTCAGGATCTTGCCGCTGTAGTTGATCGGCATCTCCGGGTAGGGGATGAAGATCACCGCCTTCGGCACCTTGTACGCGGCGAGATGGCGCTTCCCGAACGCGATCAGCTCCTCCGCCTCCAGTGTCGCGCCGTCGTGCCGCACGACCACCGCCGTCACTTCCTCCCCCCACTTGCTGCTGGGCAATCCGAGGATCGCGACCTCGCGCACCGCCGGGTGCTTCGCGAGCGCGTGCTCGACTTCCTGCGAATAGACGTTGAGACCGCCGGTCTTGATCATGTCCTTCAGACGGTCGCGGAAGTGGACGAAACCGCCCTCGTCGATGAGGCCGGTGTCGCCGGTCCGAAGCCAGCCTTCGTGGAACACCTCGGCCGTCGCGTCGGGCCTCCTGTAGTACTCCTTCATCACCGCCGGCCCGCGCACCGCGATCTCGCCCTCCTCGAGGAGCGCCGCGTCGCTCAGGTCCTCGCGCAGGATCTTGATCTCGAAATTGATGAACGCCCGTCCGATCGAGCCCGGCGCGCGCGCGTAGTCCTCTTCCTTCAGCACCGTAACGATGGGCCCCGCCTCGGTGAGCCCGTACTGGTAGAAGATCCGCACCTGCGGCATCAGCTGGTGGATCGCGTCCCGATCGAGCGGCGCGAGGATTCCGCCGCCGATGTACCAGCGCTGGAACGAGCTGAGGTCGAGCTCGCGGGCCAGCGGGCACAGGTAGACGTCGCGCGCCATCGACGGCGGCGAGAACGCGTTGGTCACGCGGTGCGTGGCGATCGCCCGCAGCATCGCTTCCGGCGAGAATTTCGGCAGCAGCGTGGCGGTCGCGCCGAGATAGAGGTGCGGCAGCAGCCAGCAGTTGAGCGCGGCCGAGTGATGCAGCGGCGTCGCGAGCAGCGTGTTGTCGCGCTCGTGCATGTCGGTGTCGATGATCTCGTCGAGCGAGTTCCAGAAGAGGTTGGCGTGCGAGAGCACCACGCCCTTCGCGCGACCGGTCGTGCCGCCGGTGAACAGGATCACGTTGGGATCGTCGCCGGCGACGGCCACTCCCGGGTCGGTGTCCGCGCTGCCCTCGCAGAACCGCGCGAGGCAGTCGCCGTCGACGGCGTCGACCCGGATCGCGCGCATTCCGTCGAGCAGCGGGGCGACGCAATCGATGAGGCTGCCCAGGCCGAACAGGATCCGCACGTCCGCGCCGCGCAGGTTGGCCGCCATCTCGTCGGGCGTGAGCCGGTAGTTGATCGGGACCGCGACGGCGCCGAGCTTGACGACGCCGACATAGACGGCGATCCACTCGAGCCTCGCGTCGCACAGGATGCCGATCTTGTCGCCGTGCCCGATCCCGGCGCCCTTCAGGGCATGCGCGATCCGGTTGGACCGTGCGTTCAGTTCGGCGTAGCTCCACGCCCGTCCCTGGGCCTCCTGGATCGCGATCCTGGAACCGAAGCGGCGCGCGTTGTGCTCGACGTGCCCGCCGACGACCATGCGATCAACCATCGGGTGCCTTCCTCCCTCGTTGCGACCGTCGCCCGCCTACCGGCGCAGGAACCTCGCGATGCCGTCGCGCAACTCTTCCGACGCCATGAACACCGGACGCAGGGCCCGCGCGAGTTCCAGCCCCTGCGTGTAACCCGCCTCCTCGATGGCGGCGAACGCCTGCCGCGCCCGACGCATCGTGGCCGGCGGTATCGCGCACAGCGCCTCGGCCTGCCTCGCGATGCGGGCATCGAGGCGATCGACGTCGGGCTCGACCGCATTCACGAGCCGCATCTGCAGCGCCTCCGCGGCGGTGACGGTGCGCCCCGAGTACACGAGATCCATCGCGTCCCTCCGGTGGAGGACGCGCAGCAGCCCCGGAAGGACGAGCAGCGTGAAGAGCCCGATGCGGATCTCGGGCGAGCCGAAGACCGAACGCTCGGTCGCGTAGGCGAAGTCCGCGCCCGCGACGAGTCCGCAGCCGCCGGCGAGCGCCGGTCCGTCGACGCGCGCGATCACCGGCTTCGACAGCGCCGGAACCATCCGGTAGAGGCGCGTCCAGATCTCCCCCGACTCGTAGAGCGCGGTCGCGCCCGAGTCCACCGTCGCGAGGAACTCGTCGAGATCGCCCCCCGCGCTGAACGCGTCGCCGGCGCCGGTCAGCACGATGACCCGGACCTCGTCGTCGCGGTCGAGTTCGTCGAGCGCCGCGACGAGCGCCGTCGCGGTGTCGGTGCCGATCGGGTTGCGCTTCTCGGGCCGCGACAGCGTCACCGTCGCCACGGAATCGCGCACCGCCGTCAGGACTTGGGCTCCAGCCACCGCTTCGCTCCTCGGGTTGGGTTGCCGCGGAAGCCGGCCGTTCGGCAATGCGCCCGCGGGCCGCTCCCGCCACGTCCGATCCGACGGACCGTGGCGCTTCCCCTTGACAGCCGGGGTTCTATAAACTAATGTTAGTTCGTTTGTCTGGATTCGTCAAACTGTTCCGCCGGAGTCCCGGATGCGCAAGCCCAAGCTGCTGATCGCCAACCGCGGCGAGATCGCCTGCCGCGTCCTCGCCGCGGCCCGCCTGCTGGGCCTCCCGACGGTGGCGGTCCACTCGGCGCCGGACGCCGGTCTGCCCCACGTCGCCCTCGCCGACGAGGCCTGCGCGCTCGACGGCGCGAGGGCGCAGGAGACCTACCTCGACGTCGACCGGGTGCTCGCCGCCGCCCGCGAAACGGGCGCCACGTTGCTCCACCCCGGCTACGGGTTCCTCTCGGAGAATGCCGACTTCGCCCGGCGCTGCCGCGACGAGGGTATCGTCTTCGTCGGCCCGTCGCCGGAGGCGATCGACCTCATGGGCGACAAGGAGCAGGCGCGCCGCACCGCGGCCGCCGCCGGCGTTCCGGTGCTGCCCGGAACGGCTCGGCTGCCCGAGGACGCCGAAGGGCTCGCCCGGGCGGCGCGCGAACTCGAATATCCGCTGCTGGTGAAATCCTCCGCCGGCGGCGGCGGCATCGGCATGCGCATCGTGAAGGAACCCGGAGAACTCGAGGCCGCCGTGCGCTCGACGCGTGCGCTCGCCGGCAAGGCGTTCGGCGACGACGCCGTCTACCTCGAGCGCTACGTCGCCCGCGCCCGCCACGTCGAGGTCCAGGTCTTCGGTTTCGGCGACGGCGACGCGGTCCACCTCTACGAGCGCGACTGTTCGCTGCAGCGCCGCCACCAGAAGGTGATCGAGGAAGCGCGCGCCCCCGGGCTTTCGTCCGAACTGACCTCGGACATCGCCCGCGCCGCCGTGGCCCTCGCGAAGGCGTGCCGCTACGAGGGCGCCGGGACGGTCGAGTTCCTGGTCGACGCGGACACCGGCCGCTTCTACTTCCTCGAGATGAACACCCGCATCCAGGTCGAGCATCCGGTGACCGAGATGATCACCGGCGTCGACCTCGTGGCCGCGCAGTTGCGCCAGGCCCTGGGCGAGTCGCTGCACGGCGAACTCGCGCAGTCCGCGATCCGCGCCTCCGGCCACGCGGTCGAGGCGCGCGTGTACGCGGAGAATCCCGCGAAGAACTTCCTGCCGAGCCCCGGGCCGCTGCGCGTGCTCGAGCTTCCGCGATCCGACGGCGTGCGCGTCGACTGCGGGTATGCCGCGGGCAACACCGTCACCCCCTACTACGATCCGATGATCATGAAGGTGATCGCGGCGGGACCGACCCGCGCCGCGGCGATCGACCGGCTGGCGGCCGCGCTGCGGGACCTGCGGATCGAAGGCGTCGCGAACAACGCGGCCTACCTGCTCGCCTGCCTTCGGCATCCCGAGTTCGCGTCCGGGAACGTGTACACCGCCTTTCTCTCCGACCGGCACGGCGACATCGTCGCCGGCGCGACCCAAGAGGCGCAATCATGAGCGACCTTCCACGACGCATACGCATCCACGAGGAAGGCCCGCGCGAGGGCTTCCAGATCGAATCCGCGAGCATCGCGACCGCGGACAAGATCGCCTTCATCGAAGCGCTGTCCACCACCGGCGTCCCCCAGATCGACTGCGTGTCGTACGTCGATCCGAGGCGGGTGCCCGGCATGGCCGACGCCGAAGCGGTGGCGCGCGGCATCCACCGGACGCCGGGCGTGCGCTACACCGGCCTGTGGCTCAACGTGCGGGGCCTCGAACGGGCGCTCGCGCTGCCGCTCGACCTCATCGGCGCGATCCGCGTCACGGCCTCCGAGACGTTCTCGATGCGCAACACCGGGATGAACGTCGAGCAGACGTTCGCCGAGCAACGACGCTGGCTCGCCCTCTATCGGGAACACGGGATCGCGGTCGAGTGGGGCTACGTGATGACCGCGTTCGGCTGCAACTTCGAAGGCGAGGTACCGGTCGCGCAGGTGCTGCGCATGGTCGAGGGCATCTTCTCCGTCGCGGCGGAGGCCGGGGTCACGCTTCGCGGCATCTACCTCGCCGACACCGTCGGACGCGCGACGCCGAAGTCCATCGAGGCCCGCGTCGGGGCACTGCGCGAGCGCTGGCCGTCGACCCGCATCGGATTGCACCTCCACGACACGCGCGGAACCGGTCTCGCGAACGCCTATGCCGCGCTCCGCATGGGCGTCGACCAGTTCGACGCCACCTGCGGCGGACTCGGGGGCTGTCCGTTCGCCGGCCACAAGGGGGCCTCGGGCAACATCTGCACCGAGGACCTCGCCTACATGTGCGAGGAGATGGGGATCGAGACCGGCGTCGACCTTCGTGCGATGGTCGAGTGCGCCCGCATGGCCGAGCGCATCATCGGCCATCCGCTCCCCGGAAAGCTGATGCGCACCGCACTCTGACTTCGCGCGACGCGCGGGAACATCGATCCGCGGCACCCGCCGTGCCGCGGCAGAACCAGGCAACTGTCGAGGAGACGACGATGGCGATACCGACCCAGCCGATTCCGAAGCGCATGTTCGAACCGATCGAGATCGGCCGCTACCGACTCTCCAATCGAATCGTCATGGCGCCGATGACGCGGTGCCGCGCCGTGGACTGGAACGTGCCCAGCACGCTGGCGCCGATCTACTACAGCCAGCGCGCGAGCGCGGGCCTCATCATCACCGAGGCGACGCAGCCGAGCGAAGCCGCGCAGGGCTACTGGCGCACGCCCGGCATCCACGGCGAGCGTCACGTCGAAGTCTGGCGCGCGGTGGCCCAGGGCGTGCACGCGCGCCAGGGCCGCATCTTCATGCAGCTCTGGCACAACGGGCGGATCTTCCACCCCGACAGCGTTCCCCCCCACCTCCGGCCCTACGGACCTTCCGCGGTGCAGGCCAACGTGCGGCTGATGACGCCGAAGGGTCTGCAGCAGGTTCCGACGCCCATCGAGATGTCGGAGGACGACATCGCCGCCGCCGTGGCGGATTTCGTCGCCGGCGCGCGGCGCGCCATCGACTGCGGCATCGACGGGGTCGAGATCCACGGTGCGAACGGATACCTCTTCGAGCAGTTCCTGAACCGTTCGAGCAACCGGCGCACCGATCGTTACGGCGGCTCGATCGAGAATCGCGCGCGCATGCTGCGGGAGACCGTGGAAGCGGTCAGCGCGGCCATCGGCGCCGATCGCGTCGGCGTACGCATCTCGCCGCTCGGCACGTTCAACGACATGAGCGACCCGGACCCCGTGGAGATCTACCGCCACGTGGTGACGATGCTCGCCGGCCAGAACCTCGCCTATCTGCACGTGATTCGCCCCGCGGTGTCGGGCTCGCTCACCGTCGCCGAAGCCCGTCCCGATCCGCTGCCCGACATCCGCCGCCTGTATCCGGGAAAGCTGATCGTCGCCGGCGACCTCGACGTCGTGCACGCGGAGCGCATGCTCGAGTCGGGCCTCGCGGACGCCGTCGGGTTCGGCCGCTGGTTCATCTCGAACCCCGACCTGCCCGAGCGCCTGCGCCACGGATGCGCGCTCGCCGAGGCCGACCGCGCCACGTTCTACACTCCGGGTCCGGACGGCTACATCGACTATCCCGCCTGCGCCCGCCACGGACAGGAGCCCGCGATGCACGCCGCCGTTCCCGGCTGAGGCCGGACCCGTCCATCCCTCCGGGACATCGACCGCCATGAAGCAGATTCAACTCGCCGGATACCAAGCGCGCAACTTCGCCTACGTCGTGACGAACAAGGTCGCCACGATCACGCTCAACCGTCCCGACCGGAAGAATCCGCTCACCTTCGATTCCTACGGCGAACTGCGGGACCTGTTCCGCGAGATGGTCTACGCGACCGACGTCAAGTCCGTCGTGTTCACCGGAGAGGGCGGCAACTTCTGCTCCGGCGGCGACGTGCACGACATCATCGGCCCGCTGGTGAAGATGGACATGCCCGACCTGCTGCGATTCACCCGCATGACCGGCGACCTCGTGAAGGCGATGCGCGCCTGCCCGCAGACGATCGTCGCGGCGATCGACGGGGTGTGCACCGGCGCCGGCGCGATGATCGCGTGCGCCTCGGACCTGCGCTTCGGCACCGCGCGCAGCAAGATCGCGTTCCTCTTCGTGCGCGTGGGCCTCGCCGGCGCGGACATGGGTGCGTGCACGCTGCTGCCGCGGCTGATCGGCCTGTCGCGCGCGGCCGATCTGCTCTACACGGGGCGCGTCGTCGGAGGCGAGGAGGCCGAGCGCATCGGCTTCTACAACCGGCTCGCGGAACCCGAACGCCTGCTCGCCGACGCGACGGCCATGGCGCAAAGCCTCGCCGACGGGCCGACCTTCGGGCACGCGATGACCAAGACCATGCTCTGGCAGGAGTGGAGTTCGGGACTCGGCGAATGCATCGAGGCCGAGGCGCAGGCGCAGGCCATCTGCATGCAGACCGAGGACTTCGAGCGCGCGTATCGCGCCTTCGTCGCGAAGCAGAAGCCGGTGTTCCAGGGCACATGAACGGGCGCGGGCCGCGGCGCGGAGGGCGCATCACGGGCCGGCGGAGCGCGCCTCGGTCCGTCCTGACCGATATGCGCGCGTGCCGCGTGACGCACGCCGCGCCGGCACAGCGCGGAGGTCTCCCGTGTTGAACTGGACCGACCCGCCCGGCAGCATCGACCTCGTCGACGAGAGCCGATTGCAGTGGCCGTTCCTCGACGACGGCCACCGCGGCGAGGCCGAAGCGCTCTCGCGGTGGGTCGAACACGCATCGCCCTCGCTCCTCGGCCACACGGGTGACGATCCGTCCAGCGTGGATGCCTGCGTTCAGGGACTGGTGCGCGAACTCGGGCGCGCGGGCCTGCTGCGCACCTGCGTGCCCGCAGCCTACGGCGGCGCCCGCGAGAAGGTCGACGCGCGCAGCCTGTGTCTCGCGCGCGAGATACTCGGGCAGGCCTCGGGGCTCGCCGACTTCGCCTACGGGATGCAGGCGCTGGGCAGCGTGCCGGTCTCGCTGTTCGGCCGCGAGGACCAGAAGCGCGCGATCCTGCCCGCCACCGCGGAAGGCACGCGCATCGGCGCCTTCGCGCTGTCGGAGCCGGACGCCGGATCCGACGCCGCGGCCATCGCGACCACCGCGACCCCGGTCCCCGGAGGCTATCGGCTGGACGGCACCAAGGCGTGGATCTCGAACGCGGGGATCGCCTCCCAGTACGTGGTGTTCGCGCGGACCGGACGGGAGAACGACCCGAAGGGCGTGTCCGCGTTCGTGGTGGACGCCGACACTCCCGGCCTCGACGCCTCCGAGCGCATCGACGTGATCGCGCCGCATCCGCTGGGGCTCCTGCGCCTCGCCGACTGCCGCGTCGGTTCCGACGCCCTGCTCGGCGAGCCGGGACAGGGATTCAAGATCGCGATGGCCACGCTCGACGTCATGCGCACGACCGTGGGCGCCGCCGCGCTGGGCTTCGCCCGCCGCGCCTTCTCCGAGGCCGTGCAGCGCGCCCGCAAGCGCAAGATGTTCGGCCGGACGCTCTTCGACATGCAGATCACCCAGGCCAGGCTGGGCGAGATGGCCGTCGCGATCGACGCGTCGGCGCTCCTCGTCTATCGGGCGGCCTGGACCCGCGACGTGCTCGGCGCGCGCGTGACGCGCGAGGCTTCGATGGCGAAGCTCCATGCGACCGAGGCGGCGCAGCAGGTCATCGACGCGGCGGTGCAGATCTTCGGCGGGCTCGGCGTCGTGCGGGGCATGCCGGTCGAGCGGCTCTACCGCGAGATCCGCGCGCTGCGCATCTACGAGGGCGCGAGCGAGGTATTGAAGCTCGTGATCGCCGAGCGGTCGATCGACGCACTGCGCGAGCGGCCCCGGCGCGCGACCTGAGCGGCCGGAACGGCCCCAAGCGCCGTTGCGGAGTCTCGCGTTCCCGCGTCATTCACCGCTTCCGAGCCGATGCACAAGATCATCTACTGCATGCGGCGCAAGCCCGCCATGACCCACGCCCAGTTCGTCGCGTACTGGCGGCAGGTGCACGCACCCATCGTGCTCGAGCACCGATCGACGCTCCGCGTCGCGCGTTACGTCCAGACCGTGCCGGTCGAACACCCGTACTCCGCCCGGGTCGAGCGGCGGGAGGCGCTCGGCGAACCGTACGACGGCGTGGCCGAGCTGTACTGGGCGAACGAGCACGACCTGCGGCACGCGTTCGAGGACGAAGACGCGAAGCGCGTACAGGTGCGGCTCGCCCGGGACGAACTCCACTTCGTCGACCATTCCCGTTCGGTACGTTGGATCTCCCGCGAGTTCGTGGCCATCGCGCCATGATGAAGGCGACCGGATTCTCCGCGCTGACCGACGACGAGCGCGCGTACCGCGACTCGCTCGACCGAGTGCTGAACGACGTCGCGCCGCTCGAGCGCGTCCAGAGGCTCGACAACGCCAAGACGTTCGACCTCGAACTCCACGCGGCGCTCGGCCGGCTGGGCTCGTGGGGCATCGGCGTCGCCGAGGAGCACGGCGGCAGCGGCGGAGGCGCCGCGATGGAGGTGCTGACGCTCGAATCGCTCGCCGGTCACGCGACCTCGATGGCCGTCTTCGGCGTGATCCAGTTCATGGTCACGCGTCTCATCGCACGGTACGGTTCCCCTTCCCAGCGGGAGCGCTGGCTCGCGCCGCTGTGCCGGGGCGAGATCCGGGCGTCGTTCTGCCTCTCCGAGGCCGCCGGCGGCACCGACATCCTCGCCGCGATGGGCACCCGTGCCGCGAAGCGCGGATCGCGCTGGATCCTCGGCGGGTCGAAGTACTGGATCAGCGGCGCCGCCCGCTCGGACCTGCTCGTCGTGCTCGCGCGCACCGCGCCGCACCGCTCGCGCGGCATCACGATGTTCCTCGTGCCGGTGAACGCGCCGGGCGTGACGGCGGCGGAACTCGACACGTTCGCCATCAACGGCTACGACACCTGCTCGGTCACGTTCGATGACGTCGAGTTGGGAGACGACGCGATCCTCGGGACGCGCGACGGGGGTTTCGTCGAGGTCGTCGACACCCTCAATTCGGAACGACTCAACACCGCCGCGGTGGCGGCCGGCATCGGGCGCGGCGCACTGCGCCTCGCCACCGCCTACGCGGGCGAGCGGCGGGCGTTCGCGCGGCCGATCGGAGGGTTCCAGGCGGTGCAGCACAGGATCGTCCACGCGGGCGTGGAACTCGAGGCCGCGTGGTCGCTCGCCCTCGGCGCGGCGCGGCTCGCCGATCTCGGCCGCGACGTCGCCGTCGAAAGCGCGATGGCCAAGCTCGCCTGCGCGAAGGCGGGCCAGAACGCCGCCGCATGCGGCATGGACGTGCTCGGCGCCGCCGCGTTCGACCTCGCGCTGCCGATGCAGCGCTTCTATCGCGACATCCGCCTCTACTCGTTCGCGCCGTTGACCAACGACATGGTGGCGAACTTCCTCGGCGAGCGCTGGCTCGGGCTGCCCCGATCATACTGAGACGCCGCGCCGTCGGAATGCGGGCGGGTCATCCCAGCCCGGCCCCCGTCAGGATCTCGCGCCCCGGCCCGCGACGACCGGGCGCGCGTGCGGCCAGTGCTCAATGCGAAAGCGAGACGGTGAGCCGATTCCAGCCGTTGATCGCGACGATCGCCATCGTCAGGTCGACGAGCGCCTTCTCGTCGAAGTGCTTGCGCGCCTCCGCGAAGAGCTGATCGGAGGTTTCCTGCGTCGAGATCTGCGTCAGGGCCTCCGCCCAGGCGAGCGCGGCCCGCTCGCGGTCGGTGTAGAGCGTCGACTCCCGCCATGCGGCCAGCACGTGCAGACGCTGTTCCGTCTCGCCCGCGGCGCGCGCCTTCCGGGTGTGCGCGTCGAGGCAGTGCGCGCAGCGGTTGATCTGCGAGATGCGGGTCTTCACGAGTTCGAGCAGGATGTGGTCCAGCCCCGAGCGCTGAACGTAGCGCTCGACGCCGAGCATCGCCTGATACGCCTCCGGCACCACCGTCTTGTAGTCGATGCGTTGAGTCATGTCTGGTCTCTCTGAAACGATGTTCGTGGCCGTTCGCCGCAGGCCGGCGGGCATGCCACCCGCATCGACCTTCCGGCGCCGCGCGACTCGACGGTGCGGGTCGAACTCGCGCCGGCGATGCTTCGTGGTTCGTGGTCGCCCGTCGGTCGCGCGAAGGGCGGCCGCGGGCCGCCGCTCGAGCGTCCCGGTCAGACGATCACGTGCTCCTCGACGAGGAACGTGGTGACTTCGGACAGGAACGTGCGCCCGTGCGCCAGCGCATCTTGGCCCGCGGGTGACGCGAACGCCGCCTCGATGCTCGGAACGCTGTCGAACCACAGCTCGACCATCCCGTCGATCGGCAGCTCGCTCGACGAACAGGGCACCCCCTTGACGCGTTCGCGCGCCACGACGAGGTTCTGCCGATAGCCGCGTACGCCCGGAATCTTGCGCACCAGCCCGTCGTGGACGTTGAGCCACTCGTGCCGGTACTTGTCGTCCGTCATCCCCGGGAGCCGCGTCAGCAGCGACATGCGCTTCAGCACCTTGTTCGGCCGCGCGGGCGGTTCGACGACGGTGTGCGGCTCGCACACGATGATGTGCAGGTTGCCGATGAACTGCTTCTCGTCGCGGACCAACTCGGGGCCGAGATCGCTCGTGATGGCGCGGCGCATCTGCTCCGCGTCGTCGAACCAGAGCTGCGAGAAGCCGTCGAACTGCCATGCTCCCCGCTGGTGCGCGATGCCGAGCTGGCGCGTATCGACGATGTGATTCTGGTTGTACGCGCGCAGTCCCGGCATCCGCCGCGCCATCGGGCCGTGGTTCGTCAACCAGAAACGGCTGAACTCCTCCTGGGACATGCCGGACTTCTTCTGCAGCAGGCCGAAACGCACGATCATCGCAATGACTCCTTCAGGGTGTCCCGGGCGGGTGCCCGCCCAGGTAGGCGGCCTGCACCTTCGGGTTGCTCAAGAGTTCGGGGCCGGTTCCGGTCAGGGTCACGACACCCGTTTCGAGTACGTAGGCGCGGTCGGCGACCGCGAGCGCCTGGCTCGCCATCTGTTCCACCAGCAGCAGCGTGAGCCCGGCATCGCGGAGTGCGCGAATCGTCTGGAAGATTTCGGCGATGATGAGCGGCGCGAGGCCGAGCGACGGCTCATCGAGCAGCAACAACCTGGGATCGGACATCAGGGCGCGCGAGATCGCGAGCATCTGCTGCTCGCCGCCGGAGAGCGTGCCCGCGAGCTGTTCCTGGCGCTCGAGCAGGCGCGGGAAGCGCTCGAACTCGCGCTGCAACAGGTCCCTGCAGCGCGCTTCGTCGCGCCGCTGCGCCCAGGCGCCGAGCAGCAGGTTGTCGCGCACGGTCTGGTCGGGAAAGACGCCGCGTCCCTCGGGCACCAGCGCCAGCCCGAGCCCGATCCTGCGGTGCGCCGGCACGGTCGCGACATCGGCGCCGTGGACCAGGATGCGGCCCGACTTCGGCGCGTGCAGACCGATGATGCCCTTGAGCAGCGTGCTCTTGCCGGCGCCGTTGGCTCCGATCAGCGTCACGACCTCGCCCTGCCGCACCGTCAGGCTGACACCGCGAACCGCCTCGATCGAGCCGTAGGCGAACGCGACGCTGTCAAGCTCCAGCATTCTGCACCCTGGGTTCGACGTGAGGCGCGGCCGTGGCGTCGGCCGCGCCGAGATAGGCTTCGATCACCTTGGGATCGGATTGCACCTGCGCCGGGCTGCCCTCGGAGATCTTCACGCCGTAGTCGAGCACGATCACGTGGTCCGAGATCCGCATCACCAGGTCCATGTGGTGCTCGACCATGAGGATGGTGACCCCGGCGCGTCCGATGCGCAGCAGGAGGTCGCCGAGTTCTGCCGTCTCCTGCGGATTCAGGCCGGCCGCCGGCTCGTCGAGCAGCAGCAGTTGCGGCTCGGTGGCGAGCGCGCGCGCCAGCTCGACGCGTCGCTGCAGGCCGTAGGGAAGGCTGCCGGCCGGCTGTTCCGCATAGGCCGTCAGGCCGACGAGTTCGAGCAGCCCCAGTGCGTGCGAGCGTGCGGACGCTTCCTCCCGGCGCGCCAGCGGCAACGCGAAGAACGACGGCAGGAATCCGTTGTTCATCCGCGTGTGGCGGCCGGTCAGCACGTTTTCCAGCACCGAGAGGTCGGCGAACAGGCGCAGGTTCTGGAACGTTCGGGCCACGCCGAGCGTGCAGATCGCGTGCGGCGCGAGTCCAACGAGGTCGTGGCCCGAGAAACTGGCACGCCCTTCGTCGGCCGGCACGACGCCGGTCAGGATGTTGATGATCGTGCTCTTGCCCGCGCCGTTGGGACCGATCAGCGCATGTACGTGACCACGCTGCAACACGAACGAGACCGCCTGCGCGGGGCGGACTCCCCCGTAGTTCTTGCTGATCCGGTCCACCACCAACAGATCCTCGCCGCCGCCCGCGCCGCCGCCGCGCCACGGCGTCGCCTCGGCGGCGATCGCGGACGGGGCCGCGCGGCCGCGGCGCCGCCACCAGGGCTCCACGACCCCCATCACGCCGCGCGGCATCGCGTAGAGCGCGAACAGCAGCAGCGACCCGTACACGAAGTGCTGCACCGACGGCCAGCGCGCGAGGAACGTGTCGATCAGCGTCAGCATCAGTGCGCCGACCAGCGGACCGCCCAGCGAGCCGCCGCCGCCGAAGAGCACGAGCAGCAGGATGAAGATGGACAGGTGGATGGTGATGAAATCCGAGTTGATGTACTGGTTCTGCTGCGCGACGAGCGCCCCGGCGATGCCGCAGGTGACGGCCGCGATGACGAACGCCAGCACCTTCGCCCGGTACACGCGCACGCCCACCGACGCGGCGGCGATCTCGTCCGCCTGCAGCGACAGCATGGCGCGGCCGAAGCGGCCCGTCAGCAGGTTGCGCAACAGGAGGTGCGTCGCGACCGACAGCGCGACGGCGACACCCACCCACTGCTGCGCGGTGAGCGGCGCTCCTCGCCACGTGAGGGGCCGGATGTTGAATATGCCCTGGGCGCCGCCGAACAGTTCGGTCGACTCGGCGACCAGCTTCTCGACGCCGACGCCGAAGGCGAGCGTCACCATCGCGAGGTAGGGTCCCCGGACGCGCAGCGACGGCAGCGCGATCACGATGCCCGCGACGCCGGCGATCGCCGCCGCGAGCACGAGCGCGAGCCACGGATCGATCTCGGTGCGCGTGGTCAGCAACGCCACGCCGTATGCGCCGGCGGCGAAGAGCCCGGCCTGGCCGAGCGACTTCTGTCCGGCGAATCCGACCAGCACGTTCATTCCCGCCGCGCACAGGTAGTAGACGCAGATCATGAACGCGACGCCCAGGTAGTACGCGTTCGACACGAACGCGGCCCCGGCGATCAGCACCGCGCCGAACGCGAGCACCGCCATCGGGTGGGCGTACCGGCTCATACCTTCTCGACCATCCGCGAACCGAACAATCCGGTCGGGCGCAACGCGAGCGCGACGATGACCAGCGCGAAGATCGCCACCTCGCGCCACTGCGCCGACCACAGGTTGATGACCGACTCGAGGATGCCCAGCAGGAACCCGCCCGCGACGCAGCCGCGCGGGCTGCTCAAGCCTCCGAGGATCGCCGCGCTGAACCCCTTGAGGCCCACCGCGAAGCCGAGGTAGAGCGATGCCTGCGCGACCGGGGCGAGCATGAACCCGGACAAGCCCGCCAGGGCGGTGCTCACCACGAACGCGCCGATCATTACCGCCTGCACGTTGATGCCCATCAGCGTGGCGACCTGGCTGCTGTGCGCGACCGCGCGCATCGCCTTGCCCACGGCCGTGCGCCGCATCACGTAGTCGAACACGAGCATGACCACCAGCGAGACGAAGAGCATCAGCAATTCCTGCGGGCGCACGCCCAGGCCCATGATGCGGAGCACCCGGTCGTCCACCGGCGCCGGCACGACCAGGGGCTTGGGACCCCAGATCGCGAGGCCGACGCTCTGGAGGATCACGCCGAACCCCAGCGTGCTCATGACCCACGCCATGCCGGGGCGCCCGATGAACGGCCGCACGCCCACCGCGTACAGCAACCAGCCGATCAGTCCCATCAGGGTCATCGCGGCCAGCAGCGCGCCGAGCTGGGCCAGCGTGCCGGGATCGGCGCCGGAGAACGACGTGGCCGTGAACGGTTTCCCCAGCGAAATCAGCAGCACGCTGGCGCCGACGAACGCGCCCGCCGACACGAACTCGCCCTGGCCGAAGTTGAGCGTCTTGGTCGTCGTGAACGTGATGCTGAACCCGAGGGCCACGAGGGCGTATGCACCGCCCACGGCGGCGCCGCTCAGCAGTGCTTGCAGCAGTGCGGTGTCCATGGTCCGGCCCCGGGTACGCGGCAGTCGGTCAACGCTTGAAATCGGCGGCAGTCAGCGCCGCGGTCACCTCGTCGTTCACCCGCACCAGCTTGCCGTCGGACCACCTGACGAACACGAGGTCTTTGGCGAGGAGTCCTTCGTGGCCCTCCTTCGTGAAGGGATGCTGATAGGTCTTCATGACGCCGGCCACCGGCACGTTCAGCGATTCGAGCGCCTCGCGGATCTTGACGCCGTCGGTCGCCGTCCCGGCCTGCCGGATCGCCGCCGCGATCACTTGCACGCCATCGTAGCCGAGAACCACGAAGGGGAACGCGCTCGGCGCGGCGAGCTTGCCCTTCACGCGCTCGAACAAAGCCTTCTGCGCGGGCGTCGCCGGTTCGACCATCGTGCGCATGAAGATCGGCTTCTCGGCCAGCGTCTTGCCTGCCGCGTCGTAGAAGGTGATGTTGTCGGCGGCCAGCGAGGAGAGCAGGCGGGGGAAATAGCCGATCTTCTCCATGCTGCGTATGACCTGTCCCATGGGCGTTCCCTGCGCCCACACGAACAGCGTGTCCACGCCTGCCGCCTTCATCTTGTTCAGCTGCGACGTCACGTCGGTGTCCGTCACCGCCATGCGTTCGGTCGCCACGACGTCGAAGCCCTGCAGCTTCCCGATCTCCTGCAGGTCCTTGAGTCCACCCTGCCCGTACCCGGTGGTCTCGACCAAAAAGCCCACCTTCTTCGCGCCGGCCTTCTTCGCGTAGGCCATCACGCCGACCACCTGTTCGCGGTCGGTCAGCGTGATACGGAACATGTAGTTGTCGGCGCCCGGGCTCATCGGCTTGGTGATGTCGGTGCCGGTGGCGATCATCTGCATCGACACGACCTTCTTCTGGTTCGGGATGTGCCGCCATGCCAGGGCATTGCCCGAGTTGGTCGGGCCGAGCACCGCCACGACCTTCTCGTTGTCGATCAGTTCGTTCATGTTCTGGATCGACTTCGGCGGCTGCGACAGGTCGTCGCGGACCACCAGCACCAGCTTCCTGCCGAGCACGCCCCCGGCCGCGTTGATGTCGTCGATCGCCGCCTGAATGCCGAGCACGCCCGCCGTGCCGCTCTGCGCCGACGGCGACGCCGACAGGTCGCCGTTGAAACCCAGCTTGATATCCTGCGCGGAAGCTACCGCGCCCGCGGCGGCGAACGCCGCGCCGACGAGAAGACGAGCAACGTTCGATGCGATCTTCATGTATCCGACTCCCCGGTGTCGAAGGCGCGGCGCGCCCTCGAATACGATCGTTTGTCGCTACGGTCAGGCGGCGGTCATCGACGCGATTGCCCGGTCGATGACCCCGCAAGGTCGACGTCGAACCGTCAGCGCTTGAAATCCGCGGGGGTCAGCGACGCGGTGATCGCGTCTTCGACCCGCACGAGCTTGCCGTTCGACCACCTGACGAACACGAAGTCGGCGGCCGAGAGCCCCTCGTGGTTCTCCCGCGTGAACGGCGGGTTGTAGGTCTTCATGACGCCCTTCACCGGCGTTTTCAGCGACTCGAGCGCCTCGCGGATCTTGTCACCGTCGGTCGTGGTCCCGGCCTGCCGCATCGCAGCGGCGACCACGTGCGTCGCGTCGTAGCCGTGGGCGGAGAAGGCGAACGCGCTCGGTGCCGCGAGCTTGGCCTTCAGCCGATCGAACAG
Source organism: Burkholderiales bacterium (assembly GCA_015075645.1). Classification (NCBI taxonomy): domain Bacteria; kingdom Pseudomonadati; phylum Pseudomonadota; class Betaproteobacteria; order Burkholderiales; species Burkholderiales bacterium. Next base: position 86,474 of record JABTUF010000001.1, read on the forward strand.
CGCCTTCTGCGCGGGCGTCGACGCCTCGACCATCGTGCGCATGAAGATCGGCTTCTCGGCGAGCGTCTTCCCGGCCGCGTCGTAGAAGGTGATGTTGTCGGCGGCCCAGGACGAGTACACGCGCGGGAAGTAGTCGACCTTCTCCATGCTGCGAATCACCTGCCCCAGCGGGGTACCCTGCGTCCACACGAAGATCGTGTCCGCGCCCGCGGCCTTCATCTTGTTCAACTGCGACGTGACGTCCGTGTCGGCGACCGCCATGCGTTCGTTGGCGACGACGTCGAAACCGTGCAGCTTCCCGATCTCCTGCAGGTCCTTCAATCCGCCCTGCCCGTACCCGGTGGTCTCGACCAGGTAGCCGACCTTCTTCGCGCCGGCCTTCTTCGCATGGGCCATCACGCCGACGACCTGTTCGCGGTCCGCCATCGAGATGCGGAACATGTAGTTGTCGGCGCCCGGGCTCATCGGCTTGGTGATGTCGGTGCCGCTGGCGATGTTCCCCATCGACACGACCTTCTTCTGGTTCGGGATGTGCCGCCATGCCAGGGCGTTGCCCGAGTTGGTCGGCCCGAAGACGGCCGAGACCTTCTCGTTGTCGATCAGCTCGTTCATGTTCTGGATCGACTTCGGCGGCTGCGACAGGTCGTCGCGGACCACGAGCACCAGCTTCTTGCCGAGCACCCCCCCGGCCGCGTTGATGTCGTCGATCGCCGCCTGGATGCCGAGCACCCCGGCCGTACCGCTCTGCGCCGACGGCGACGCCGACAGGTCGCCGTTGAAGCCGAGCTTGATGTCCTGCGCAAAAGCCACCGCACCCGCCACGGCGAACGCCGTGCCGGCGAGAAGACGACCAACGTTCGATGCGATCTTCATGAACCGACTCCTCCTGTGGGAAAATTCGAGCGCCGTTCAGACGGCGAGATAGCCGCCGTCCACCGGCAACGTGACACCCGTGATGTAACTGGCCATGTCGGATGCCAGGAACACCACGGGTCCGATGAGTTCCTCGGGTTCCGCGACGCGACCCATCGGCGTGCGCTGCATGAACCGGGCGAGGCGTTCGGGGTTCTCGCGGGTCGCGGTGGTCATGGCCGTGGCGACGACGGCCGGCGCGATCGCGTTGACGCGCACGCCGTCCTTCGCCAGCTCCCCCGCGAGCGACTGCGTGAGCATCTTGATCGCGCCCTTCGAAGGCGAGTACCCGACGACACCGGGCAGGCCGACGAACGACCCGATCGACGCGAGGTTGACGATGCAGCCCTTGGTCGCGCGCAGGTCGGCGAGCCAGGCGTGGGTGACGTTGAGCGTGCCCTCGACGTTCACCTGGAACGTCCGCTTCGCGTGGGCGACTGCGTCGACGTGATCGAACGCTTCGCGGATCACGATACCTGCATTGTTGACGAGGAGATCGACGCGGCCGACCTCCCGCGCCACGGTGGCGGCGAGCCCCGTGCATTCGGCGGCGTTCGTGACGTCGAGCCGGTACGCCCAGGCGCGCCCGCCCGCGGCCTTGATGTCCGCCGCCGTCTGCTGCACCGTCGGCGTGTCGACGTCGGTCGCCACGACCGAGGCGCCGGCGCGCGCCAGCCCCAGTGCGATCGCCCTCCCGTTGCCCTGTCCTGCCCCGGTGACGAGCGCGAGCCTGCCATCGAGCACGCGCGGCGCCATCTTTTCGGTAATCGACATCATCTTCCGGTCCTCGCTGGATTCTGAGCGGGTTGGTGGACCTCCGAACGTCGTTCACCTCTCGGCGATCCGGACCGGCGCGGCGGCAAGGCCGCGCGCACACGCATCGGGAACGAAAAAGACGCTCGACGACCGTAGGTGCGAACTCGGATTGTGGATTCGCGAACGTCGCCCTGCCTGCGACGGCCGACGCGGCCGGCGGCATGAACGTCTGTTAGGCGGCGGCAGTTGGACGGCGTGAACCGGCGCGCGGACGCGAAGTGCGAACGCCGGGGAGATTCGCGACGCCGCATCGTCAATCCCGGGAAGCGCCTGCAGTAGTGGTGGACCTCAGCCTCGGCGCCGAGGACTGGAGAACCGGCGGGCAGTTCGACTGGGATGGGATTTGCCGCCCCGGAGCGCTGAGCGAGGCGCTCGCGTACGGAGCGCCCGACGCTCGCAACACGGCATGCTCCGGCCTGCACGACACCAGCTGCGAGCGTCTTCCAAGTGCGCTCGGCGGTCGTCGATCGACAAGGCTGATGGCCCATCGCCTCTCTCCCTGTGGTTCGCGACGAACACTAAACGAACTAACGTTAGTCTGTCAAGCGATCTGACCCGACGCCCTTGCGCGAGTCGACGGCCGCAGGTCCGCCCACGTTCGAGGGATCGGCACGCGTTCCCATCGGCCTCGGACGCGGGCACTTCTCGTCCGAGGAATCGCGCCGACCGTTCGGCGGACACCGTGGAGCCGGGTGGGGCGGATGTCCGCAGAGTTTCCATTTGACCGGGCCTTCGCGGCCAAGTCGCTGCTGGGCGCAGGGGCAATCTTGACAGACTAACGTTAGTTCGTTTACACTCCGCACCGTCGGCGCGCATCTCACCGAATACACCTCACTCCATCAGAACGTCGCCGACCGGTACGGATGGGATCGAGAACAATGATCGACGGGGCAATCTCCCGCCTTTGCGTGCCCAAAGTACTTGTAAGGCTCCGAGCATGATTCGGAGTTGCCCAGCAGCAAGGAACTGACCAGTCTGAAGGAAGCCAAACGCGATGATCATCGACTTTCGTGTCCGCCCTCCATTCAAGAGCTTCCTCGACAGCTTCCTGTACCGCCCACGGAATCCGAATCCCGATCCGGTGACGATCTCGGGTCTCCAGATCGGCATCGAGCCTTACCGCTCCTTCCGCGAGAAGTCCATGACCGCGTTCATGGAGGAGTTCGAACAAGCTGGACTGTCGCTGGGCGTCCTGATGGGACGTCAAGCTCCCGCGCCTTACGGCTCGGTGCCAAACGAAGAGGTCGCCGAATTGGTGCGCCTGTACCCGAAACGATTCATCGGCTTCGGTGCAGTCGGGAGCGCCGATCCTGCCGCGTCAGTTCGCGAAATCGAGCGAATCGTGGATCTCGGCTTGCGCGGCGTCGCCATGGACAACGGATATTGGAAGCGCTACGACGACGACGAAACTCTCTTTCCTGTCTATGAGGCGGTTGAGAAAGCGGAACTGATCTTGTCGTTGACGAGCAGCATGTACATCGGGGACGACATGACCTTCTCAATGCCCGTGCATATCCAAAGAGTCGCGCGAAAGTTCCCGAACCTCAAGATTACGGTCCCTCATGGAGGATGGCCGTGGACCACGGAGATGTGCGCAGTCGCCTTTCAGTGCACGAATGTTTACCTGGTGCCCGACTTCTACATGCATCTTCCGAATATCCCGGGCGCGGAACAGTACCTCCGTTCCGCGAACTCCTTCTTGAGCCACCGGTTGCTCTTTGCGAGCAGCTACCCCGTTCGGCCGCTTGGGCAAAGCGTTCGTCAGTTTCGAGAACTCGAGTTCGCAACCGACGAGATTCGACAGCGCTGCTTGGGAACGAATGCGCTGAGATTGCTGGGCATTGAGCTGGCCAAGCACTGAGAGAACATGGCGATGATTGACGAAATGACAATCCCTGGCCCAGGAGGCACTGCCGGCTTGGATTGGCTGTTCCACGCGTTCAAACTGGGTGGAGTCGAGTTGCGCAATAGAATCGTCATGGCGCCGATGACCCGCAGGCGGTCCCCAGGCGGAGTCCCGAACGAACATGTCATCGACTACTACCGGCGCAGGGCCGACGGCGGAGTTGGACTCATCATTTCTGAGGGGACCTACATCGACCACCCTGCGGCCAATGCGCATCCAGGCGTTCCCGCGTTCCATGGTGACGAAGCGCTGCACGCATGGTCGCGGGTCCTTGGCGCCGTTCACGAGGCCGGAGCGCGCATGTTCCCCCAGTTGTGGCATGTTGGCTCCGTGCGACGCCCCGGTGTCGAACCTGATCCGACCGTTCCTGGATGCGGGCCGATATCAATCTGGGAGAACGGCACCCAGGTTGTTCGCGCGCTGACGAAGGCCGATATCGCGGCGGTCGTCGAGTCCTATGCGCGCGCGGCTGCGAATGCGGAGCGATTGGGCTTCGACGGTGTAGAAGTGCACGGCGCACACGGCTACCTCCTGGATCAGTTCTTTTGGCGCCAGACGAACACGCGCCATGATGAGTACGGTGGCCCGCTGGCGAATCGCGTCAGATTCGCCGTTGAGACGGTTGGCGCAATCCGAAACGCTGTTTCGCGCGATTTCCCGGTGGTGTTCCGCTTCTCTCAGTGGAAGTCGAGCGACTACTCCGCCCAGATTGCGGCGACGCCCCAAGAGCTCTCCGAGATTCTGCTCCCCCTGGTAGGAGCAGGTGTCGACTGCTTCCACGTAAGTACGAGGCGATTCTGGGAACCGGCATTTCCCGGATCGGAGGCAACGCTGGCGGAATGGACGCGGCGGCTCTCAGGCAAACCGGTGATCGCGGTCGGAAGCGTAGGCCTTGACCGACCTCACGAGTCGCGCCTGTTTCGCGACACTGCCAATATCGCGGCAGAAGTGGTCGGCGTTGATCGCGTGCTGGAGCACCTGCAGCGCGGGGCCTTCGATCTTGTCGCCATCGGCCGAGCGCTCATTGCCGACCCCGACTGGGCAAAGAAGGTGCGCTCCAATCAAATGTCCCGAATAGAGCCGTTCACGAAGGCGAACTTGGAATCGTACTTCTAGTCGGCGTACTTGTAGTCGGCCGCGAAAGGCCCGCCGCAATCGACTATCCGCCCGGGCACGCTTACGCGTCCATCTTGAGGATGCGAGCAGCGTTGCCGTAGCAGACCGCCTCGAGCGCGGAATCGGTGAGGCCGATCTTGCGGAAGCGCTCGATTCCTTCGAGCGGCGTAAAGGGATAGGCGCTCGCATAGACGATCTGCTCGGGAATGATCGAATTCGCGGCTTCTGCAATCAGGCTCGCCGCCCCCGGGTAGGCAATGTAGATCGACGTCTCCAGGACTACGTTGGTTCGGCGAAACGCAAGCGCAATCAACTCGGTGGTCTGCGGCCAGACTCCGTGCGAGCAGACGATTTGCAGCGATGGGAACGCCACCGCGACGCGATCCACGGCAATCGGGGATCCATGACGTCCGACAATGGGGCCCATGGTCAACACGACGGGCACGCCCAGGTCGCTGGCTCGTTCGTAGATCGGGAACATGAGTTGCTCGTCGTCCCAAGTGGGACCATTCCCGATCAACGCGGATGGCGGGTCCAGGGCAATTCCGGAAAGTCCCAGCACCTTGACGCATCGATCGATCTCGGCAATCGCTGAAGCCGTATTGCGCGGATCAATGCCGCCGAAACCGCGGATTGCATCCCGATTGCTGTCTATGCAGGACGCAATGTAGTCATTCGAGATCGGGTGACTCCCTGCCAACACTCCCTGCCGGCCGGTGAAGACCCCGACCGCAATTCCAGCCGCCTTCAGGTGCGAGACGTACGCCGGCAGCGATTCGGTAGGGGGTCGCGCTGTTCGAAACTTCCGCCATGGATCGCGATCGGGCGAGTTGTAGATGCCCATGAATGGTTCAGTATTCGGCCTGGCCCGGAAATCAATGACATTCGACATGGAGATTCACCTTGATCCAACGGTCGTGCCTACCAGAATGCCCCCATCAACGAACAACGTCGTACCGGTGATGAACGCAGCTTCGTCGGAGGCCAGGAACAGAATCGCGCTGGCGACATCTTCAGGGGCTCCGATTCGACGGCTGATGACCCCATCGAGCAGCGACGCTTCTCCTTCAGGCGTAGCCCTGCGATCCGCGGTCATCGCGGTGCGAATCGGTCCCGGCCCGACGGCGTTGACTCGCACGTCATAGGCGCCCATCGCGGCCGCCATGGCCTTGGTCAGCGCCTGTACCCCTGCTTTGCTGGCTGGGTACACGCAGAACCCTTCACGTCTGATGACTTCTGCAGCGACCGACGCCACATTGACGATGACGCCGGAACGTTGGTCTCGCATCAACCGGGCGCAGTACTGACTTACCAGGAACGTGCCCTTGAGATTGATGTCCATCACCCGGTCCCATTCGGCCTCGGTGACATCGAAGAAGTCAACTCGACTGGTGACGCCGGCCGCGTTGACCAGGACATCGATTCGCCCCAATGTCCCGACAACGTCCCCCATCGTGCTTTCGACCGACGCCGATGAGGCCACGTCGATACCGAACCCGTGGCCGCGTACTCCGGTCGAACCGATCGCCGCGCGGGCAGCTTCTCCTGCCGCCCGCCCGTCGCGATCGAGCGCTGCCACGTTTGCACCCTCGTTGGCGAACATCCGAAGAGTCGACAGTCCTATCCCGCCAACGGCTCCGGTGACAACCACGTTCCTGCCGACGAAGCGATTTCGCCCTCCCTTCACTTGTTCTCCAGGAGGTCTTGAGACTCGCTCCACATGACGTCCTTGCATGTCTCCTTGTTCTCCGCCGACAACGCCCCGGTGGTAACTGCAAAGGCCTTTGCCTTGTCGAATCCTTTGCAATCCATGGTTGACGAGAACGTGCCGAGTTGCTTTTCCGCCAACGAACGGGCGGTCTTCTCGTCAAATCCCATGTCCTTCTGCATGATGGCCTGAACCTTCGCTCTGTTGCTCGGGTCGTGGATCCACTTGATTGCTTCGACGATCGAGTTCTTGAAGCGCATGAACTTGTCCGGATCCTTCTTCATCACCGTCTGGAATCCCCAGAAGGTTTCACCGACCCACGGCGAGAAGCTTCCGGAGACGTCCTTGCCCATCAGCGACACGAGAGGCACGGTCAGGCCAAGGGAACTCTCGAGCATCGTGGGTGCAGGCTCGACGCCAATGGCAAACTTGATCCTTCCAGCCCGAAATGCCGTGGCCAAGTTCGAAGATGCGCCGACGGCAACCAGATTGAGATCCTTCTGCTCCAACCCGGCGTCCTTCAGCATTGTCATGAAAACTACAAAGGAATCACCACCGAGTTGCGCTACTCCAACAGTCTGGCCTTTGAGACATTTCATCGGCCCGGGGTAGGGATCACGCGCAGTTGGGCACTTTGCCACCGCATCGATCTCACCGAAGACCGTGTAAATCGCGGGCCCCTGGAGGTTCACGATTCCCGTAAACATCTGCCCCTTGGACCGCAGCGGCAAGATCGAGTTGACGGGGAATGCAAACGCGTCAGCGTCGCCGCTTGTTACCGCCGCCGCTTGGTTCGGCCCCCCGGAAATCAGCACGATTTCTGCGTCGAGACCATGCTTGGTGAAGATTCCAGCATTTTTGGCAGCGTAAACAGGCAACTCGAGGAACAACCCCGGGTAGACCGCAACGACGAACTTCTTCGTTGCAGCGGGCGCCTGACTGAGAGCGGCAGACGTGAATCCCAGCAGCAACGCCCCTACTGCCACCAGCGTTGCAAGGATCCGGGCGCCGTGATTGGACGGAGTTGGTTCGGAACGCATTCTCGACATTGTTCCTCCTGTGTTGAAAATGGTTGGCATGGTCGAGGCTAGTCTTGCCAACGCAACAGTCGCCTTTCAGCGTAGATCAGGATCCCTCCAAAGGCACTGGCGAAGACACCGATGATGATCAGGATGCTGAAAACGCCCGCAGCCTCGAACGTCTGGGAGTAGTAGGTAATGCGCAGACCCCAACCCTCACGTGCAGCAATCATTTGGCCGACGATGGATGCGAGCAGGGCGTACACCGCGCCGAGGCGAAGTCCCGCAAAAACGGACGGCAGTGATCCTGGAAGCACGACCTTGAGGTACAACTGACGATTCGTCGCCGCCAATGCCCTGGTTGTCATGAGTATGTCCCGCTCGACTGCACGAACCCCGGCCTCCGTGCTCACGAGGACAATGAAGAAGACAACCACCGCACCCAGGAAGATCTTGGATTGAGACCCCAGGCCGAACCAGAGGATGAACATGGGTGCAAGCGCAACCTTGGGGAGGGATTGAATCGCCGCCACGTACGGACGTGCCACCAGCTCCAGCAACGTGAATCGGCCCAGCAACAAGCCGCCAAGGATTCCGAACGTCGAGCCCAACACGAATCCCGCCAAGGTTTCGCGTATCGTAGTCATGGAATCGGGCACGAACTGCGGACCGGTTACATAGCCGATCAGAAAGAGGAGGACGTTGTACGGTCGCGAAATGTAGAACTCCGGAATGAGTCCGACTCGAACCACCAACTCCCAGCAAATCAAGGCCACGACCAACGCAAGCAGCCTCAACCCGAACACGAGAGTGCGATGCCCTGCTTTGGACTGCATGCCGCCTTGGCCGCGGCGAGCGGGGATCTCCTGAGTGTTGGCGGGGGTCAGTTCGATGACCGAGTCACCGCGAGCAGGCAGAGAAGTCATGACAACCTCGCAATGCTGGACCGCAGTGCGTTCCAGAGCTCATGAGTCAAGTCCCGGAACCGCGGCTCGAAGCGGAGGGATTCGATGTCGCGTGGTCTGGGGAGGTCGACGTTCTGGTCGACCAGGATTCGTCCAGGTCGAGCCGAGAAGACGATTACTCTGTCCGCCAGCAGTACCGCCTCCTCGATGTCATGCGTCACGAGCATGACGGTCTTTCGATCGTTCTCCCAGATCTTGGCGAACTGTTGCTGAAGGATGATCTTGGTTTGAGCGTCCAGTGCCGCGAACGGCTCATCCATGAGCAGTACTTGCGGGTCGATTGCCAATGTCCGCGCGATTGCTGCGCGTTGCCGCATACCCTGCGAAAGTTGAGATCGATAGGCGACCTCGAAGCCCGTGAGCCCCACGATCGATAGCAGTTCGTCAGCCCGACGCAAACGCTCCGCGCGAGGCATTCCCCGAAGTTCCAGACCGAGCGCGACGTTGCGTCGAGTTGCTCGCCATGGCAACAACCCATCGCGAGCGGATACATAACCTACGTCGCGGCGTGGCCTGACGACAGACTCACCATGGATTCGAACCGACCCCATGGTCGGTCTCAGCAAGCCTGCGAGCATGTTGAGCACGGTGGTCTTTCCACACCCACTCGGCCCGATTACGGCCAGGAACTGGCCCCGGGGGACGGAGAATGACGTTTCCTCCAATGCCCGCACCACTCTTCCCGAGCGATCCACGAATTCCTGCTCGACGCGGTCGACTTGGATAGCCGCGCTGCCATCCGACGCTTGGCCTTGCTGGTTAGCCATCGTCACCTCTGTAATCCGCAAAGAATCGCTGGAGACGCGCGTCAACCTCGGAACCGCGCCGGGAAGCTTCGGGAGAACCCCAGGGGGTGGTTCTCAGCAACTTTGATGGTGCATGGATGTGCGCGGTATGGCTCCATCAGGTCTCGCATGCCAAGGCGGGGACGGTTTGCGGCACGTGGAATGTTCCGCCGCGGAACTCGCCCTGGCGTCAAAGCGTCGCTGGTCGTCCCGGTGGCGGATGTGCTCGAAGTCAATGCAACGCGCGTACCCATCGGATCAATCTCGGCGCAATCCCGCAGACCGCTCGCGTACTCCGCCCATCGAATCAGGATCCACCATAGACTAACTAACGTTAGTCTGTCAAGTGGCGCCGGTTTGCCTGCGCGGTACCCCGGGGAGTGACCTGTCTCCGCGGCCGGTCAACGTGTGCATTGACATCGCTCCATCGTGGCCGGTGGGCTGCAACGGAGGAATCGAAAGTGCCTGACTTGCCGTTTGCGCCGATTGCGTCGTTGCCCTTGCCCGCAAGGGGGCCTACCCCCCGCTCCGCGCCACCAACCTTCGCGCAGCGGGAACGGTCACGACGGCGAGCAGTGTCTTGGCGATCGTGGCGCCGATGAACGGAACGAAACCCAGGGCAACAGCGCGTTCGGCTCCCACGAAATTTCCGAGCCAGACGATGCCGAAGACGAAAATCGTCGCGTGGCCGAGGACGAGCGTAGCGATGCGGGGCCAGAACCTCGAGGTCCACCCCTTGTCCGCGAGCTTCCCGCAGACCACGACCGAGGCGATGAAGCCGGCAAGATAGCCGCCCGTCGGACCCGCGATGTAGGCGAGGCCTACGCCCTTCTCGGGCGTGCCCGCGAACACGGGTAGGCCAAGTGCCCCAGCGACCACATAGGAGACGATGGCGGCGAGCCCGAGGCGAGTCCCATAGGTCATTCCAATGACGAGCACGACATAGGTTTGCAGCGTCATCGGCACCGGCCACCACGCGATCTGGATCTTCGCGGAGAGCGTCAGCAAGGCGACGGCAATTCCGACCAGCAGGACTTGCGCATGGAGCGTGCGTCCGGCCACCGCCTGCGAAGGCGGCAGCGGCGCGGCAGTGGGGAGGTTTGCGAGCATCGTGGATCTCCTGGAAAGGATCGGGCCGCGTTCCGACGGCACGGCAAGGCAACCACCTGCCCCGGCACGCGGCTGCCTTGCGCCGCGGCGGGGATCGTGCCTATAATATGCGAACGTACGTTAGTTAGTATACCATCGGTCGACGGAGGAGCGAATGAACGCGAACGGCGATGAATGGGCACTGGTGACCGGGGCGAGCAGCGGCATCGGCCGGGCGGTGGCGGAGGCACTCGCCGAGCGCGGCTTCGGCGTCGTCTGCGCGGCCCGCCGCGTCGACCGGCTCGCCGAACTCGCCCGCGATCTCGGGAACCGGGCCGTTGCGATCGAACTCGATCTCCGGGATCCCGCCTCGGCGACATCGCTGGTGGAGCGACTCCCTGCGCCGAGCCGGAACCTCGCCGTGCTCGTGAACTGCGCCGGCCACGACGTGGGCGGACGGCGTCGATTCGACCGCGGCGAGATGGACGAGTGGGCGAACGTCGTCGAGACCAACCTGCTCGGCACCATGCGGGTGACGCACGCCGTCGTCCGGGGCATGGTCGAGCGGGGGCGCGGCCATGTGGTCAACGTGGGCTCCATCTTCGGCTTCGAAGCGCACGCCGGCGGCGCCGCCTACACGGCGAGCAAGTTCGGCATCAACGGCTTCAGCAAGGCGATTCTCGCGGACTATCGCGGCAAGGGCGTGCGCGTGACGCAGGTCATCCCCGGTCTCACGCGCACCGAGTTCGCCGAGGCGAGATGGGGCGGCGACAAGGCGAAGGCAGACGAGTTCTACGGCAAGTTCCCGTCGGCGCTCGAACCGGCGGACGTCGCGCGCATGGTGGTCTTCGCCGTCGAACAGCCGCCTCACGTGACGATCTCCGACCTCATGGTCCTTCCTTCTTCCTAGGCCGGGAGACGTCCGTGTTCCATCACGTCGTACTCATGAAGTTCTCGTCCGCCGCGGACCGCGCGTTCCACGACCGGGTCGAGCAGTACTCCGAGCGGCTGCGACGCACGACGCCCGGCCTCGAACGGTACGTCTACCGGCCGAATGCGGCGTCCCGCAGCGACGGCCTGACGCACGTGATTCTCGCGACGTTCGCGACTGGCGCCGACCACGACGCCTACCAGGTGTCGCCGCTGCACCAGGAGATGAAGGCGTACATGACGCCGTTCATCGAGCGCATCGTCGTCGCCGATCTCGACGATGCCCAACCATGATCGGACACGAGAGATGACGACCCGCTCGCCGCAGGGGACGCCTGGCGATGGAGGCAGTCGTCTGGCGGAGTTCATGCTGCGTCACGGCATCGCCGACTACGAGTCGCTGTGCCGTCGCGCCGATGCCGATCCGGAATGGTTCTGGCCGGCCGTGATGGATTTTCACGGCCTGCGATTCTTCCGGAACTTCGATCGCGTGCTGGATGTGTCGCGCGGGCCGGAGTGGGCGGAGTGGTGCCAGGGCGGCACGACGAACATCGCCTACAACTGCCTGGATCGCACGCTCGCGGCCGGGCGCTCCGCGCATCAGGCGATCGTGTGGGAAGGCGAAGCGGGCGAGCGGCGAGAGCTGAGCTACGCGGAACTCGCCTCGCTCTCCGCGCGCGCCGCCGCGGGCCTTCAGGAACTGGGTTGTCGACGCGGCGACGTCGTCGGGCTCTACATGCCGATGGTGCCCGAAACGGTCGCGGCCTTCCTCGCGATCACGCGCATCGGCGCGATCGCGCTGCCGCTCTTCTCCGGCTTCGGGGCGCACGCGCTCGCGGAGCGTCTTGCCGACGCCGAGGCGCGTTTCCTGTTCACCGCCGACCGGACGCTTCGCCGCGGCAAGTCGATCGGCATGGTCGACGTCGTGGCGGAGGCGTTGCCGTCGATTCCTTCGCTGCGCCACGTGATCGTGGCCGAGCGCGACGAGGGGCAGGGCCGTTGGCCCTCCGACGGGCGTTTCACGTCGTGGCGGGCCCTGGTCGCGGACCGCGCCGAGGCGCCGGCGGCGGAACTGCCGGCCGAGACGACGGCGATGATCGTCTACACCTCCGGCACGACGGGCAAGCCGAAGGGAACGGTCCACTCGCACTGCGGCTTCATGACCAAGGTGGCGCTGGATTTCGGCATCATCCTCGACCTCTCGCCGGGCGACCGGCTGCTCTGGATGAGCGACATGGGATGGCTCACCGGGCCGATCCTGGCGGTGGCCGCACCGCTGGTCGGCGCCACGCTCGTGCTGGCCGAAGGTGTTCCCGACTATCCGGATCACGGGCGGCTGTGGCGGCTCGTGCAGTCCCATCGCGTGACGTTCCTCGGCGTCGCGCCGACGATGGTGCGCGCGTTCATGCAGCACCCCACGGACGTCCTCGACGGTTGCGACCTGTCGACGCTGCGCGTCACGGCCGCGACCGGCGAGCCGTGGACGCCGGAGGCGTGGGAGTGGTTTCGCGCGCGCGTGGGCAAGGGCAAGGTCCCGCTGCTCAACTACTCCGGCGGAACCGAGATCGGTGGCGGCATCGTCGCCGGCACGATGCTGCACCAGGACGTGAAGCCGTGCGCGTTCGCCGGACCGATTCCCGGCATGGGCGCGATCGTCGTCGACGAGGCCGGACATCGCGTCACCACGGGGCAGGTGGGCGAACTCGCGCTCTCGGTGCCGTCGATCGGCTTGACGCGCGGCTTCTGGCGCGATCCCGAGCGCTATCTCGACTCGTACTGGCGCAAGATTCCGGGACTCTGGGTCCACGGCGACTTCGCCTCGATCGACGCGGATGGCGCATGGTTCATCCACGGCCGCTCCGACGACACGATCAAGGTCGCCGGGAAGCGCACCGGTCCCGCCGAGGTCGAAGCGGCGCTGCTCGCGACCGGGAAGATCGCGGAAGCGGCCGCGGTCGGCCTGCCGGACCCGCTCAAGGGCTCGGCCGTGGTCTGCGTGTGCGTGCCGTCGAAGAGCGTGACGGCCGATGCACGCCTCGTCGCGGAACTGACGGAATCCGTCGCCGCGGCGCTCGGCGCATCGTTCCGGCCGAAGCGGATCGTCTTCGTCGACGACCTGCCGAAGACACGAACGATGAAGATCATGCGTCGACTGGTCCGCTCAGTCCTGCTCGAAGAACCCACCGGAGATCTTTCCGGATTGCTCAATCCGGAGTCGCTGAACGCGATTGAGCGCGCTGCGCGCAAGGGCCCGGTCTGACCTCGGACGTCGTCGCGCGCCCTGCGACGCGGCGGTACTTGACGTACTAACGTTAGTTCGTTTACTCTCGGATCCGCCCCCGGACGAGGACATGCGATGACCCACTCCAAGCTTCCAGTCACGCTCGCGGAACACGTCGAGAAGGCGCTCGCGGGCGGCAGCGAACAGGCCCGAGCGCGCCACGTCGCGAGCGGGAAGCATCTCGTGCGCGATCGTCTCGCCCGGTTCTTCGACGCCGGAACGCTGGTCGAGGACGGCCTGCTCGCCGGCGTTCGCCGCGGACTGCCCGGCGACGCCGTGGTCACCTGCGTCGGCACGGTCGGCGGCCGCCCGGTCGCGGTGATCGCCAACGACATGACGGTCAAGGCGGGGACCTGGGGCTACACGACCTTCGTCAAGATCACGCAGATGCAGGAACTCGCGGCGCGCAATCGCATGCCGATCGTCTACTTCGTCGACTCCGCCGGCGCGCGCATCGACGACCAGTTCGACTGCTATCTCGGCCGGCGCGCCTGGGGCAACATCTTCTACAACCAGGTGCAGTTCTCGGGCGTGGTCCCGCAGCTCTGCCTGATGTTCGGCCCCTCGCCCGCGGGATCGGCGTACGTGCCCGCGCTCTGCGACAACACCTTCATGGTCGACAAGAACGCCACCGCCTACCTCGGCTCGCCGCGCCTCGCCAAGATGGCGACCGGCGAAGACGTCACCGAGGAGCAGATGGGCGGTGCCCGGATGCACTGCACGACGAGCGGTCTCGGCGACCTCCTCGTCCAGACCGAAGACGAGGCAATCGAACGCGCGCGCGCCTATCTCGGATACTTCCCGGAGCATTTCGAGTCGGCGCCTCCGATCACGGAGCCCCGGGAGCCCGAGGACGGACCGAAACCGTCGAGCGTGATACCCGCGAGCCAGAACACCGCCTACGACGTGCGCAAGCTGATCCGCACGCTCGTCGACGCCGGCTCCTTCTTCGAGCTGAAGGAACTCTTCGCGCGCGAGCTGTGCACCGGCCTCGCCCGCATCGGCGGGCGCAGCGTCGGCATCGTCGCGAACAACTCGCTCCACAAGGGCGGCGTGCTGTTCAACGACTCGTCCGACAAGGGCGCGCGCTTCATCTGGATGTGCAACGCGTTCAACATCCCGCTGCTGTTCCTCCAGGACATCAGCGGCTACATGATCGGCAGCGCGGTGGAACGCGCCGGCATCATCCGCCACGGGGCCAAGCTCCTGACGGCGGTCTGCGAAGCGCGCGTGCCCCGGATTGCGGTGATGGTCAGGAAGGGTTACGGTGGCGGATATCTCGCGATGTCCGGCACACCCACCCAGCCGGACGCCCAGCTGGCGCTCCCCGGCGCGATGCCGGCGCTGATGGGTCCCGAGGCCGCCGTCAACGCGATCCACTACAACCAGATCCAGGCATTGCCCGAAGGCGAACGCGCCGCGTTCATCCAGGAAAAGCGCGACGCCTACGCGAAGGACATCAATCCGTTCGATCCGGCCGACCGGTTCTCGTTCGAAGCCATCGTGGAACCCGACGCGCTGCGCGACGAGCTCATCCGTCGATTCGAGATCTACTCGCGGCGCGAAGTGCCGCGCATCGACCGACGCAACGCCGTGTACCCGGTGTAGCGCACCGACCAACTCACCGAAAGCGGACATCATGTCGCACCAGGTACTTGCACCGATGATGGGTACTGTCGTACGCGTCGACTGCGCGGCCGGCGACAGCGTTTCGCCGGAAACCGTGGTCATCGTCATCGAATCGATGAAGATGGAGGTGCCGATCGAAAGCGGCGCTTCGGGCGTCGTGAGCGCCGTCCGCTGCAACGTCGGCGACCTCGTCGAACTCGATCAGGTGCTCGTCGAGATCAAATAGCGGATCGACGGCGATCGGAGCCTTCGGCGCGAGGTCGCCCGAGGATCCGCCGCGGGATTCGCCTCGCCGTCGTGTTTCCGGCGAGCGTCGCCGTTCCGTCGCCCGGTCGGGCGCGGCCCCGGATCCTCGAGCGGCAAGGAGCGCCATGCTCAAGCGAATCGCCCTGATCACGCGCAAGCCCGGCATGTCCCGGGAAGCGTTCCTCGAGCACTGGAACGAGGTGCACGGGCCGCTCGTCTCGGAGCACCCGAACGTGCTGCGCTACGTACAGGACAACGTCGTCCACAAGGAACGGTTCGTCGACCGCAATCCGGATCCGAATCGCCCGCTGCCGGCCGGATATCAAGGTCCGGAGGTCGATGGCATTGCCGAACTGTGGTTCGCCGACCGGGAGAGCATGGACGAACTCTATGCGTCGCCGCACGCCAGGGTGATGCAGGCGGACGGGCTCGCGCACCTCGGCACGATCACGACGTTCATCGTCGAGGAGAGAACGGCGATCGATCGCAGACCGGATGCAAGGGGGCTGGTGCTGAGCCTTTCCGGCGAATGCGTGCTCGTCACCGGCGCCGCCAGCGGCATCGGCCGGGCTCTCGCGTTGGGAATCGCTCGCGCCGGGGCTGCCGTCATCGCCGTCGACATCGACGCCTCCTCATTGGACGAAGTCGTGTCGACCATCGCCCGGCAAGGTGGTTCGGCGCGAGGTCACGTGCTGGACGTCGCGGATCGGGCGGCCTGTCGAACGCTCGCCCGGGACCTGGCGCAGCAGCGGATTTCCGCTCTCGTCAACAACGCGGGCGTCGCCATTCCGAGCCGGCTGGGGGCCGACGGCATCGACGCGGCGTGGGACAAGACCTGGGCGGTGAACGCCGGCGGCGTGTTCAACGTCACCGCCGCGTTTCTGCGCCACCTCGAGGCCACCCGAGGGGCGATTCTCAACATGAGTTCCGTCGCTGCGCGCTCGGGCCGCGGGATGAATACCGCCTACCAGAGCTCCAAAGCCGCCGTGACGCAGATGACGCGCGGATGGGCGGTGGAACTCGCGGATCGCGGCATCCGCGTCAACGCCATTGCGCCGGGTCCGATCGAAACCGCGCTCACGAGGCATACGCGCGGCGATCCCGACCGCGTTGCGAAGACGCTCTCGCGCGTGCCGCTCAATCGGTTCGGGCAACCGGAAGACCTGGTCGGCGCAGCCGTGTTCCTGCTTTCCGGCCACGCGGCGTTCATCACCGGATCGGTGCTCGCCGTGGACGGAGGCTTCGACGCCACCTGAGAACCCCACGGCGATGTAGCCGTGAGACTGGAGGACAAACATGAACTGGACCGCGTTCGCCTGCCGACTCCTGGCTGCGATGACCTTCTGTTCGATCGCCGCAGCGCAGACGCCGGCCCCGGCGTATCCGGATCGGCCCGTTCGGCTCGTCGTGCCGTTCCCGGCCGGAACGATCACCGATCTGGTCGGGCGCAAGGTCGCCGAGGTGGTGAGCCGGGACCTCGGCCAGCCCGTCGTCATCGACAATCGCGTCGGCGCGGGCGGGAACATCGGCGCGGACTACGTCGCCAAGCAGCCCGCCGACGGCTACACGCTGTTCATGGGGACCACGGCCAATCTCGCGGTCAACGCGACGCTGTACAAGCTGCCGTACGATCCGGTCGCGGACTTCACCCCGCTGTCGATGGGCTACTACTCGTGCAACCTGCTGGTGGTGAGTTCGCAGTCCAGCATCCATTCGCTCGCTGAACTCATCGCCGAGGCGAAGCGGAGGCCGGGGCAACTCAACTACGGTTCGCCCGGCGTTGGAACGGCAGGCCACCTCGCCGGGGAATGGTTCACGATCACGACCGGCACCAAGATCACGAATGTCCCGTTCAAGGGAGGCCCCCAGATCCTGAACGAACTGATGGCCGGGCGCCTGGACATGTCCTTCGAGGCCGTGGGCAACGCCCAGCCGTTCATTCGCGCAGGCAAGCTCAGACCTCTGGCGACCACGTGCGCGGAACGAATTCCCGCGTTTCCCGACGTTCCGACGATGCTCGAGTCGGGGGTACGCGACTACGACATTCGCGGTTGGGTGATGTTCATGGCACCTGCGAAGCTGCCGGATCCGATCGCCGGGCGCCTCGCTGGCGTCTTCTACAAGGCATTGAGCAGTCCGGAAGTGCGCGAATTCATCACGTCGAACGGGATGGAACCGAAGCCGGCATCGCCCGCCGCCACGAGCGCGTTCCTGAAGGAGGAGATCGCCAAGTGGGGAACGATCATTCGCACTGCGGGCATCAAGCTGGACTGACGGCCGGGCCGCGGCCCAAGCGGCCCGTAGCGCCGCATCGACCCCATCTCGGGGGCGGCTTCGCGCTCTCACGCCGCGGAAATGCCGGATGACTGCCAAAAACGCCGCTGCGGAAGTCGATTCCGGCCCGATCATCCACGGGGCGCGAATCCCAAGTGCCTGATCGCACTGGGGAAGGGAAGATGGTGGCAAGGGCACACTCGCATTCCGCCTGCAAACCCGCGTGGATATTGGCTTTCAGCCAATTCGACTTTCGGAGTTACCCCCAAAGTTACCCCCGCCTCCGATTCTGTGTTCTCGTCACTGCTACAGATCGGCGCGGTGCAGGCGCATGAGTTCGCGAAGACGTTCGCTTACTGCTCTGGATTGAAGACTGCGTCGATGTCTCGCGCACCGTGCAGCACCCGGACGACATCGATCCCGACATCAAGCGGCACGTAGAAAACAACGTAGCGCCCGAACGGAAAACTGCGCACGCCCGGCGCCAGTTCGTCGCGGGCACGGCCCATCATCGGCTGCGTCGCCAGCACCCGGAACTGCTCGTCGAGGTGATCCACCCAGCGATCTGCGGCGGCAAGACTGTCGTCGGCGATGAAATCCCAGATTTCGAGGATGTCGGTCTCTGCAAGAGGCCGCCGCGTTACCTGCGGCATCTAAGCAGTCGTTGGCTTGGAAGCTCGTCGGGTGCGCGCTTTGCTCTTGACCGATCCAGCATTCCAGGTTTCGCTCGGCCCGCTGGCCAACCCTTGGCGGACATCGCTGCGCAACTGTTCGAGCTTAGCCTCCCTGAGTCGATCCTGCTCATCCATTAAGCGCAGCGCCTCGCGCACGACTTCGCTGGCCGACGTGTAAAGGCCGGAGGCCACCTTAGAGCGGACAAGTTCTTCCAGCTGCGGTGTCAGGTTGACGTTCATTCCCATGGGTGCTCGTCCTCGAGTCAAGACAGGGCGCATTATATCAAGAAATGTCAAAGCTGGACATTCGCGGCCCGGGCCCGCGGCCGAGCGCTCCTGCCGGAAACGCGTTTTCCGACCCGACAACCCCTGCTGTTGATGCGCGAATGAAAGTACCCCGTTTTCGGAGGTAGTGCGCGGCGAAAATGACCCAGGGTGATTAACCTCCCCGGCTCGATGTTTGAGCAGGGCTCAAAGGAGATGATCACCATGAAGGATCTGGGAACAATTCGGCGCATGTACTTCCGAGACGGGCTGTCGCTGTCGGAGATCGAGCGCCGCACCGGGTTGACGCGCAAGACGGTACGCCGGTGGCTGAAGGCGGCGGAGGGGGTGGCCCCGGCCTTACATTCCGCACATCGGCGGACGCAATTGGAGTGAATTTCCGGAGGCGAGGCCGGAAGGCTGGGGCGTCACGCGCAGACGCGGTAGGCGTGTGCGGGAACTCCGAGCAACGCGAGGACTTGGCGCTGCAGGTCGGTGAGGTCGGCGTCAAAGGTCTGGACGGTTTGGCCGTCGCGCAACAGGCGGTGGCGTTGGGCGAGGCTGAACAGGCGCAGCACCTGCTCGGTGGTAGGCCGCCGACATTGACGCTGCTCCGGATACAGCGGTAGCTCGGCGATCACCTCGTGGCGCATCGCGCCGCGTAATTCACGCTCGATGAGCGCCTGCACGAGCAGGGCCAGGAAGTACAGCGTGAACAGGGCCTCGATGCGCCCTTCGTTCTTGAGGAAGATCGGGGCGATCTCGTGCACGGTCTTCACCTGCTCGAAACGCTTCTCGATGGTGGGCTGGCCCTTGTGGGCCTCGAGCACTTGGGCGGGGGTGAGGGTCCGGTCGTTGCTGAGCAACGGATACATGCCATCGCTCTTCTGGTCGTAGGCCACGGCGGCGGCGTCGATCGACCATTCGATGTCGAAGCGCCGGCGGGTGATCTTGCGGTACGCGGTGTCGGGGCCAGGACGACCACGGCGGACCTGCTTGAAGCTGTGCTCCTCGCGCACCACGCGTTTGACCTTGAGGTAGCGGGTGACCCGGTACTGCTCGAGGATCTCGGCCACGCGCTGATCGATCTCGGCAGCACCCCGCAGCCGCGCGCGGGTTGCGATCAGGCGCCGGTGCAACTGTTCGAGCGCTTCGCTGGCCGCGGCGAGCTGGCGGTCGCGTCGGGCACGCTGGTGCAGCGTGAGCAGCGTGCTCCACACCCAGGTGATCGGCCAGACCTCCATCGAGGGCAACGGTTGGCGGTAGACGTACCAGCAGTCCCGTGGTCCGTCACGGTGCCGAGTATTCGGCCGATCCCAGACTTGTTCCCAGGCCGGGTCATGGGTCTGGATCCACTGGCGAAAGCGTGCATCCTCCTGGCGGCTGCGTGGCATCACGGTAACGAAACGCCCGCCCGCGGCATCGATGTGACGCATGTTCTCGTAGGAGCACAGCTTGGAATCGGCGACATACAGGAAGTCGGCACGGCCGGCCACCGCCCGCAATGCCTCCCAGGTCTGGACGTGGGTGACCGAGTCGCTGGTATTGCCGTCGGCGCAGCGAAACGACGCCGGAACCCCCTCGGCGGTGACGGTGAGGATGAACAGCAGCTGGCGCAAATCCGGGCGGTGGTCCTTGGAAAAGCCGAAGGCGATCGCCGGTGCGGTGCGCCCGCGCAGCTCGCGGCCGGTCGCCGCCCGGTACTGGCCGCAGAAGGCGATCGAGGTCGAGTCGTTGTGCAGCCGCTCGAAGGTCACCCCGAAGCGCTGCCCCACTGCGACCACCACCGCGGTGAGCAGGGCTCCACGGTCGGCGTCGAAGAGCCGATCGAGCGCGCGCCCAATGCGGTCGTCGGTCAGCCGCACCATCTGCGCCGCGTCGATGCCGAAGCACCCCGGCGCAAAGCCGTGCACGGTCTCCTGCTGGCGGTAGACGGGCTCGCGCTCGACCAGGATCGAGCGCAGCAGCACGCCGAGTGCCTGCGCGTGGCTGACGGCACGGCGTCGATCGGCGGTGGGCACGAACTTCTCGAGCAGCGCCGGCAACCCCATGCGCTCGAGGAAGTGATTGACCAGGGGTAGCGGTCCCAGTCGCTCGCTGTTCAGGGCGAAGCGTTCGGGCGGGTAGACTTGTGGTTTCTTCAACCTGACGATAGTATTATCGCCAGACATGACCAAGTCAAGCCCCCCATCCAAGCGATCCCTCGCCACCCAGGCCAGACGGTCGCGGCAACGCATCGAGAAGATTCGCGCTGCCGTCGGCACGATCGA
Source organism: Burkholderiales bacterium (assembly GCA_015075645.1). Lineage (NCBI taxonomy): Bacteria > Pseudomonadati > Pseudomonadota > Betaproteobacteria > Burkholderiales > Burkholderiales bacterium. Next base: position 107,358 of record JABTUF010000001.1, read on the forward strand.
CTACCTGTGCACCGGCACGCTCTACGAACATCTGAGCCGCTGCGGCAAGGCTGGCTGTCGCTGCGCCACCGACCTGGCAGCTCGCCACGGGCCGTACTACGACTGGGGGTACATGCAGGACGGCAAGCTCGTGCGTCGCCGCCTCTCGGCCGAGCAGGCCCGCCTCATGCGCCTGGCGATCGCCAACTACCGCAAGCTCAAGAAACTGCTACGCGAATGGGAGAGAGAATCCGCGCGACTCATCGAAGCCGAACAACCTCGCGATCACTGACTCCGACGTGCGATCGGGAAATTACCGAGAAATGCGTCTGCCGATGTGCGGAATGTAAGCCCGGCGGCCACCCAAACTCCTCCACTCGTGGCCACCCCAAATTCCTCCACCTGATCGAGCAAAGCGGCGCCTGATCGGGGCGCCGCGCGGCGGGACGTTACCGTTGCTCCTCACCATCGTAAGGGGGAAGGAGTGAACGTCTTGAAGCCGGAATTGTTGACCACGCTCCGCACGCTGCTCGCGCAGGGTGCGACGCAGCGGGAGATCGAGCGATTCACCGGGCGAGCTAACAGGGGCCTCGAAGTCGGGACGCATAGCTCAACCCACTACCCCACGCGGTCTCAATTGTTGCCAGGAATTCTTTGGGCACGCGCTCGTCACCCTTGGCCGCGAGCAGAGTCTCGCGCATGGCGTCTGCGATGTTCTCGAGCATGCGGCTGGGCTGGGTCACGCCACAGATGCGGCGCCCGAAATCGTGCAGCTGGTCCGCCGATGGATACGCCTTGGAGTGCTTTCCTGCGAATAGCTTCAATGCCAGCGTATGGTCCACCAGCTCCGGGCCGCCGGGATATCTCCTGTATTTGTAAACGGTTGTGGTCACCACATCGAACATGGGCGCCAGCCACACATCCGCAGGGGAGCGATACAAGACCCCGAAGTTCTTGAGATGCGCATCGCCATTGCCGACCATGATGGAAAAGGCGACCTGCCCAAAGAACCGCTTCATGTTGTCGCTGTGCAACTGCAGCTGACGTAGCAGCTCTGCGACGCGCTGGTAGCTACCCTGATACTTGCGGTCGGAGTGGATGTCGCGCACACGCAGTCCTGCAAGCGCTGCGATGTCCTCGAATCCCAGCCGCTCGACTTGGTCGTTATCGCGGGTCGCCAAGTCAAACCTTTCAATGATGAGCAGTTGCCCGTCGTCGGACAAGGCGAATGAGGGCACGGCGATGTCGGCGCGTCGCGCCGCGTCCAGGCAAAGGTATTCGTTGACGGCCAGGTGCGGGTACTCAGGGCTGCCCGCTTTCACGATGAGTGACGGGATGGGTATCGTCACTCGGCCTGGAACCATGATTTTCGGCTGCACGCCTGATATGCCAATGCCGCTGCTTAGATACGCGGCGACCAACTCCGCGAACATCTCAGGCGAGTAGCGCGTCCGCAGCAACTCCTCCTGGGTCAGGACCCGGGGTGCGACTACATCAGGCACACCCGGCAGACTGTAGCCCAGGCGGCCAATGCCGTTTCGACCCACCAGCGCCAGCAAATGCATGGGCGTTAGCGGCTGCTTGGGAAACAGGTCGCGAATTCGCGCGTACAGGTCACCCTCAGGCAGGTTCTGGTCCATGGGGGCGAACAGCGCGGTGTCTTCCCAAGTGAGTTTTTGCGCCGGCGGCATGAGCAACGCGACTGGCGGCTGCTCGGGCTCAGGGGTGACGTAACGAAACTCGTAACTGGCGCCCTTGATGAGTTGTCCTGCACGCTCAGTGTCGCCAATGGCGACGTCGAGGAGGCGCACTTTTTCAGGAAGCATCGGTGTCTTCCTCGAAACGGCGAGCGACCTCCTCGGCTGTAGGCAAGCCGGCAGGCTCCACAGTCAACGCCAGCCCCAATGCGCCCAGCACTGCCAGCAGCGAGGACACTGTCGCCTCCTGGCCAAGTTCGAGGTGGTCAATAACCTTGCGGGCCTTTCCAGACCTCTTGACGAGCTCACGTTTGCTCAGCCGAAGCGCTTTGCGGCGCTCCTGCAACTGGCGGCCAAGCTCATCCGGTAGGCGTATTTGGTACCCCATAGGGATCAATTATATCAAAATACCGACTACCTGGCAACCTATAGGTAGCCAGTGAGCGCCATCCGTTGGTGTCAGCGATCGGCATATTGGAGCCAATCGGTGATCGGCATATAGGAACCAGCGCGTGATCGGCATACGGGAGCCACGGCGTGATCGCCGTAATGGAGCCAGTCGCTGATCGGCGTACAGGAGCCAGTTGAGGGAATGACGGACGTCTCGAACTGATTCGTGCCACCGGTACGCTCCCGGGGGCTACCGGCATGCGCATGAGCACGGCACGAAGCCGTTCCGCCTCCGCGGTCTCATTCGCCTGTCGCGCCCGGTGCGCCGTTAGCCCAGGCGGAATGGGCCGGTCTGCCGGCAGCACATCCGGCGTCACGACGTGCCGTCGCACCGGTGTGCCCGCGGCGGCCTGCGAGGGCCCGGAACACGGCGAGACCTTGAGCACGGCGACTCCACCGGCGCGCAAGTATCGATTGATCCGGTCGGCGTCTTGCGCTGCCGCTTTCATGAACGGCAGCCGCTCCATGGCCCACGCTTGTAGCCCCTGCGCCAGCGTCGTGCGCGCTGGACCTGCCCCGGCCGGCCTGCCGGCGCCCTCGAGCGCGGCGAGACGACGGTCGAGTTCGGCGCGTGCCTCGGCGGCGCTCCTGCAGCCGGACACGTAGACGGCATGGCCGCGCACACGCCGGCGGATCGACCAGCCGCGGCCTTCGCGATACGGTTTCGACACTTGCAACTCCCTGGTTGGGAGTCGCGTCTAGGCAACGCCTTTATCCGCGCGGCACGCGTGCCGGCGGGTATCGCCATTCCGCGTTCCGCTACGCAATGATGCGCAGTGGACCGCAGTCGGACGAAACGCCACGCAGCGGATTTGCCAGAAAATTGCCAGAAAAGCCCGCGGAAAGGCTCGATTCCGGCATGGCCAAACGGTTGCCTGAATTTCCCAAGTGAATGATTACACTAGGGAAAATGAAGATGGTGGCCAAGGGCGGAATTGAACCACCGACACAAGGATTTTCAGTCCTCTGCTCTACCAACTGAGCTACTTGGCCGAACGGTGGATTATAGCAGGGGTCGGCGGCGCCGGCCGGACCTCGGTTGCCCCCGCCCGGCACCCGGGAGGTCAACGCGCAACCGCGCCGGCACTGCGCACGCGCTCGCGGTAGCGCCAAGGCGGCTCGGGGTCCGGGCTCGCCCAGAGGCCCCGTCGCGCTGCGCGCGCTTCAGCTTCGAAGGCCATGAGCGCGGCGTCGTCGGTGTAGCGGCGGAACACCCACGCCCAGCCGTCGCGAACCTGCGCGTCTGCCACGTCGGCACCTTCGACCCGAACGCGCGCGAGTATGCGGCCGTAACTGTCCTTCCCGCGCTCCTCCACCGTGACGTCGCGCCGCAGAACGCGCGCGGCGAGGGCTTCACGAGAGCGCTTTGACCACGGCTGGCCGCGTTCGGGCGCGTCGATGCCCCAGAGTCGCACGTGCACGTCGCGGTTGCCGTCGCGCACCGTCAGCGTGTCGCCGTCCGCGACCGAGACGACGCGTCCGGTGAACTCGGCGAGCGACGGCGCGGCCGCGAGCGCCGCGACGGCGGCGAACGCGAGCGCGAGGGCCCGCGCGTCAGGCCACGAACGCGGCCGCGCGTGCTGCATCGATGCCCACGGAGCGCGCGGCATCGAGGAGATCCTGCCAGGTCTTGTCGTCGAGCGGGACGCCCTGCCGGCGTCGCGTCTCGCGCGTGCGCCGCTCGACGTCGCCGGGCGCGAGGACGCTCTCTCCCGGCTTCGCGGGTGGCGACGCCTTGACCCATTCGACGAACCTGTGCGCCTCCGCGAGCACGACGCCGTCGCGGTCGTAGACCGACGGGTCGATGAAGATCGACAGCATGTTGTTGCACAGGATCGTGTCCTCGGGATCCGAGCTGCGTCCGGTCGTTACCGCGCCGGCGAGGAGGTCGGTGAGGATCGACAGCCCCGAGCCCTTGTGCGCGCCGATCGTGAGGAGGGCGCCGCCGTCGTAGAAATCCTTCGGATCGGTCGTCGGGCGCCCGTCCCTGTCGACGATCCAGCCCTCGGGCACGCGGTCGCCCTTGTTCATCGCGACCATCAGCTTGCCTTCCGCGACCGTCGACGTCGTGATGTCGAGGATCACCGGCGCGCCGCCTTCGACCGGCACGCCGATCGCCATCGGATTGGTCGACAGCCTGCGGTCGCTGCCGCCGAACGGCGCGACGCGCTGCGCGCCCGAGGTGTTGAGGAAGTGCAGCGACACCTGCCCCGCCTCCGCCGCCATCTCCGCCCAGTCGCCGAGCCGTCCCAGGTGTCCGCAGTTGCGAAGCCCCACCATCGCGATGCCCTTCTCCTTCGCCTTCGCGATGCCGAGCCGCGTCGCCGTCTCGCCGGTCACCTGCCCGAAGCCGCGGTTGCCGTCGACGATCGCCATCGTGTCGCTGTCGAACACGATCGTCGGCGGCGTGTTGGGCCGGAGCGTCCCGTCGCGCACCCATTCCAGGTACTTCGCGACGCGCAGCACGCCGTGCGAATCGTGGCCGACGAGGTTGGAATCGACGAGCCGCAGCGCGACCGTGCGCGCCTCATCCTGCGCACAGCCGGCGCCTTGCATGATCGCGGCGACGAGATCGACGAGCTTCGAGGAGAGAACGGTCTTCATGCGGGGAGCGCGCACCCGTCGCGGCCGACGGCGTCTTCGAACGAGCGCCGATTATAGCGGCGCAGCACGCCTCCGCAGGCGGGGATTGCGCACGGCGGCGCCCGCGCTATAGTGGATCGCGAGCGGGCGCCGGAGCCGGTTCGGCGCTCGCGCATCGAAGGCCCTGCGGAGGCCGACCGCCGCCGCACGGTGCGGGAAGCCCACCATGGCCCTGCCCTTGCCGCTACGCATCGCCGCCGTCGCCTTCGCCGCGATGGTCTTGGCCCATCATCCGGTCGATGCGGCGCCGCCGGCGAGCGATGCCACCACACGCGAGACGAACGCCGCGCCCGACGCCGAAAAGCTCTACCGCGCGATCTTCAAGGTGAAGACGCGCGCGGTCCCGGACGCGCGCAGCGAGAAAACGCTCGGAGCGGAGCGCGAGGGCACCGGCGTGCTGATCGCGCCGGACGGACTGATCGTCACCATCGGCTACCTGATCGTCGAGGCCGACGACGTGCAGGTGATCGACCATCGCGGCCGCCCGCTGCCGGCGCAGCTCGTCGCGTACGACCACGCGAGCGGCTTCGGATTGTTGCGCTCGCTGGTCCCGGTCGACGGGCCGCCGATCGAACTCGGCGCGTCGTCGGCGATCGAGACGAGCGATCCGGTGATGATCGCGACGAGCGAAGGCCCCGGCGATGCCGCGTTCGCGCTCGTGGTGTCGAAGCGCGCATTCACCGGGAGCTGGGAATACATGCTCGACGACGCGCTGTGGACGAGTCCGCCGGTGGCGAACTGGAGCGGCGCCGGACTCATCGACCGTCATGGGCGCCTGGTCGGCATCGGCTCGCTCATCGTGCGCGACGCCACCGGCGACGAGCCGCGGCTGCCCGGCAATCTGTTCGTGCCGATCGACACGCTGAAGGCGATTCTGCCGGAACTCATCGCCCAGGGCCATCGCAAGGGGCCGCCGCGGCCGTGGCTCGGCGTTGCCGCGGACGAGGTCCAGGGACGTCTCGTCGTGTCGCGCGTGTCTCCCGGCAGTCCCGCCGACGATGCCGGCATCGTGGCAGGCGACATCGTGCTCGGCGTCGGCGACGAGCCGGTGCGCACGCAGGCGGACTTCTACCGCAAGCTGTGGACCGGCCGCAGCGCCGGCGCGACGATCCCGCTGCGCGTGCTGCAGGGCGCCGACGTGCGCGAAGTCTCGATCCGCTCGATCGATCGCGTCGACTACTTCAAGCCTCGCACGATGTACTGAGGGACGAGTCCTGCGGCTCCCGTAGAATGCTCGGCCGCCGTGGGCGCACCGCCCGCCGCCCCCCGGTCCCGCCCATGCCCCTGTACGCCGCCACGATCTTCGCCAGCGCGTTCCTGCTGTTCCTCGTGCAGCCGGTGATGGCGAAGCAGATCCTGCCGTGGTTCGGCGGATCGGCGACGGTGTGGACGACCTGCCTCGTGTTCTTCCAGACGGCGCTCCTCGCGGGCTACGCGTACGCGGACTGGCTGGTTCGCCGGCCTTCGCCGCGCAGCGGCCTGAAGCTGCACGTCGTGCTGCTCGTCGCGAGCCTCGCCCTGCTGCCGATCGTTCCCGCCGCGCACTGGAAGCCTTCCGGCGACGAGAACCCGATCTGGCTGATCCTCGGGATGCTCGTCGCGACGATCGGCCTGCCGTACTTCCTGCTGTCATCGACGAGCCCGCTGGTCCAGGCGTGGTTCGCGCGCCGTTTCCCCGGCCGCAGCCCCTACCGGCTCTTCGCGCTTTCGAATCTCGCGTCGATGCTCGCGCTCCTGGGCTACCCGTTCCTGCTCGAGCCGTGGATCGCGACGCGCACGCAGGCGTGGGGCTGGTCGATCGCCTACGCCGCCTTCACGGTGCTCTGCGCGGCGACCGGGTGGGCGAGCCTGCGCTTCGCCGCAGCCACGTCGGTGGCCGCGCCGTTGGCGAGCGCCGCGCCCGATCTCGACGAACCGCCGCCGACGACCGCGCGCCAGATCCTGTGGATCGCGCTCTCCGCGACCGGGTCGATCCTGCTGCTCGCGGTGTCGAACCACATCACGCAGAACGTCGCTGCGGTCCCGCTCCTGTGGATCGTGCCGCTCTCCCTCTACCTCCTCACGTTCATCCTGTGCTTCGACGGCACCGGCTGGTACCGGCGCGATCTCATCGTCGCGATGGCCGCCGCCGTTCTCGGCGTGATGGCGTGGACGCAGGCCGACCCGAACCTGACCCACGAACTCGCGATCCAGCTCGGCGTGTTCTGCGCGGGGCTCTTCCTCGCGTGCATGTTCTGTCACGGCGAACTCGTGCGGCTCAAGCCCGCTGCCCGCTGGCTCACCCGCTTCTACCTGACGGTCTCGTTCGGCGGCGCGCTCGGGGCGGTCGTCGTGGGGATCATCGCGCCGCTCGTCGTGCCCGCGTACTTCGAGCTCGGCGCGGCGCTCGTGCTGTGCGCGGCGTTGCTGCTGTGGCAGGTGCGCCGCGATCACAAGGTGTTCGGAGCGCTGGCGATAGCGTCGCTCGTCGTCACCGTCGGCTGCGCGGTGTGGTACGTCCGCGAGTTCTACGACCAGACGGTCGTCGCGACCCGCAACTTCTACGGCGTGCTGCGCGTCTGGGAAACCGGCAGCGACGACAGTCGCAAGCGCACGCTGATCCACGGCACGATCATGCACGGCACCCAGTACTTCGACCCGCTCCTGCGCCGGCAGCCGACGACCTACTACACCGCGACTTCCGGCGTCGGCCGGGCGATCGAGTCGCTGCATCCGCGACTCGAACCGGTGCGCGTCGGCGTGATCGGGCTCGGCACGGGCACGATCGCGGCGTGGGGGGCGAAGGGCGACGTCTACCGCTTCTACGAGATCAATCCCTCGGTGGTCGAGATCGCGAAGCGCGACTTCAGCTACCTGGGGGACAGCGAGGCCAGGGTCGAAACGGCGCTCGGCGACGCACGCCTGGTGCTCGAGCGTGAGCCGCCACAGCGCTTCGACGTCCTCGCGATCGACGCGTTCTCGAGCGACGCGATCCCGGTGCACCTGATCACCTCCGAAGCGCTCGAGATCTACCTGCGGCACCTGACGCCCTCCGGCATCCTCGCGTTCCACGTGACCAACCGTTTCCTCGACCTCGTGCCGGTCGTCGAGGCGCTCGCGCACGCGCACGGGCTCGCCGCCGTGCTCGTCGCGGACGAAGGCAGCGGCACGGGCGCGAGCACCAGCGACTGGGTGCTGCTTTCGTGCGATCCCGCGGCGCTCGACAAGCCCTTGATCGCGGACGCGACGACCGCGATCGCGCCGCGCCGGGATTGGCGAGTGTGGACCGACGACTTCAACAACCTGGTGCAGGTGCTGAAGTAGCCGCGATCGCAGCGCGCAGCCGGCGGCCCGGCGATTCCGCCGTCGCGCGGCGATACAATCGGCGCATGCGGCACGGCGAACCCTTCGACCCGGCGACCATGGCCGACCCTGCCGCGTACCAGGCGCTGCGGCACCCGCCCGGCGCGCACCACGTCGTGGCGCTCGACCAGCGCGCGTTGCCGCACGCGATCGTCCCGGTGCGCCTCGGCGACGCCGAGGCCGCCGCGGTGGCCATCCGCGACATGTGGATCCGCGGCGCGCCGCTGATCGGCGCGGTCGGCGCCTACGGGCTCGCGATGGCGCTCGACCGCGACGCCACCGACGGCGCGCTCGACCGCGCCCACGCCATGCTCGACGCGACGCGACCCACGGCGGTCAATCTCCGCTGGGCGCTCGACCGGGTCCACCGTCGCGTCGCGCCGCTCGCACGCGACGAGCGCGCCGACGCCGCGTGGGCGGAAGCCGACGCGATTGCGGTCGAGGACGTCGCGATCAACCGGGCGATCGGCGAGCACGGCCTGCGGTTGATCGAGCGCCTCGGCGCGCCGGGCGACGGGCCGGTCAACGTGATGACCCACTGCAACGCCGGGGCGCTCGCCACCTGCGGCTGGGGCACCGCGACCGCGCCGGTGTTCCTCGCGCACGCGCGCGGTGTGGCGGTTCACGTGTGGGTGAGCGAGACGCGCCCGCGCCTGCAGGGCGCCAACCTGACCGCGTGGGAGTTCGCGCAGCGGGGCATCCCGCACACGCTCGTCGTCGACGGCGCCTGCGCGTCGCTGATGCGGCTCCGCGAGGTCGACGTGGTGTTCGTCGGCGCGGACCGCGTCGCGCGCAACGGCGACGTCTGCAACAAGATCGGCACCTACGACAAGGCGATCGCCGCGAAGGAGAACGGCGTGCCGTTCTACGTCGCGCTGCCGTCACCGACCTTCGACGCGTCGCTTCCCGACGGCGATGCGATACCGATCGAAGCGCGCTCGCCCGACGAGGTCCTCCGCGTGCCCGGCCGCGACGAGCGCGAAGGGGACGTGCGCGCGGGCATCGCGCCGGCGGGCACGCGCGCGCACAATCCGGCGTTCGACGTGACCCCGGCGCGCTACGTGACCGGACTCGTCACCGAGCGTGGCGTGGCGGCGGCGTCCGAGGCCGGCCTGTCCGCGCTCTTCCCCGAGCGAATCGCATGAGGGCGCGACCAGGTGCCGACCGCGCGCTGCGCGCGCGCGTGATCGCGGCGGCGCTCGGCATGAACGCATCGGGCATCAACCGCGCCAAGGCGGGCAACGTCAGCGTTCGCCACCGCGCGCGCGGCTTCGACGGCTTCCTGATCACGCCGACCGGCGTGCCGTACGACGTGCTCGCTCCCGCCGACATCGTCGCGGTCGGACTGGACGGACGCGCGCGAGGGCGTCTCGCGCCGTCGTCCGAATGGCCGTTCCACCGCGACATCTATCGCTCGCGCGAAGACGCGGGCGCCATCGTGCACGCCCACTCGCCGTTCTGCACGACGCTCGCGTGCCTGCGGCGCGGCATTCCCCCGTTCCACTACATGGTGGCGGTGGCGGGCGGCCGCGACATCCGCTGCGCCTCCTACGCGACGTTCGGGACCCAGGCGCTCGCCGACGCGGCGGTGCGCGCGCTCGACGGGCGCCGCGCGTGCCTGCTCGCGAACCACGGGATGATCGCGTTCGCCTCCGACCCCGAGCGCGCGCTGCGACTCGCGATCGAGGTGGAGTCGCTCGCCGAGATGTACTGGCGCGCGCTTCAGGTCGGCGAGCCCACGCTCCTCGACGACGACGAGATGGCTCGCGTCATCGAGCTGTTCGCGAGCTACGGCCAACCCGCGCCGCGAGCGCGGGCACCCACCCGGGGTCGCCGGTCCACTAAGGTTTGACGGTCTCGGACTCCACCACGAGGTCGAGCACGTAGACGTACGACGAGGCGTCGGCCGGCACCGGAGCGCGCACGAACCGCTTCACGCGCAGCACGTTGCGCACTCCCTCCTGGTGCGTGTAGCCCTCGATCGTGCCGTGGAACGCGCGCCAGGGTCCGGGGGATCCGGCCGGCAGCCCCTGCGCGTCGAACGCACGGTCGCGCACCTGCAGGCAGGTCGCGTCGCGGATCAGCGGATGGTTGCAGGGGACACGGCGCGGCGCGACTTCGAGGAACGCGATCGTCGGTGCGCCGTAGCGCGCTTCGGGCGTGAGTTCGCCAACGAAGACGAGTTGGTCGTTCGCGGGCGTCGCCAGGCGCAGGCGCGGCGGTTCGGCTGTCGTGAGCGCCGCGCCCATCGGCTCGGCCAGGAGCTTTCCGAGCGCCGCGTCCGCGTGCATGAGCGGGCCGTCGCAGGCGCGCATCGTCGCCGCCATCCGGCCGAACGCGAGCTTGCCCACGGACGGAATCAGGAAACCGCCGCGCATCGAGTTGCAGCCGCCGTCGATCACGACCTGGTTGCCCGAGAACGCGAAGACGAAGGCGCGCGCGCCCGACGGCGACACCGCGCCGATGCGCGCACCTCGTGTGTCGGTCGCGGACTCGAGTCGCCATCGGTAGCGCTCCAGCGTCCGCTCGGCACCCGAGGCGATCGGCGCCCACCCGTCGGGCGCGGGGGTCTGCACCGGCGCGGTCGTGCATGCGGCCACACCGAGCGCCGCGACGATGGCGATCGACGCGACGCGACGAGTCGCGTTGCGGAGCCGCCCGGTGGAATGGGCCGTCGCGACGCCGGGAGTCCGGCCGCGCGGCGCACCCGCTCCCGGAGATCGAGCCATGAAATTCGTGTACCTCGCGCTGATCGTCGTTTTCACCGTCGTCGTCCTGTCGTTCAAGATCCAGAATCTGGAGATGGTAACGGTCACGCTGTTCTCTGCGTCGATGACGCTTCCGGTGTCGACGCTCGTCGTCGGAGTCTACGTGCTGGGCATGCTCACCGGCGGGATGCTCTGGTCGCTCCTCAAGAGCTGGGTGCGGGGCGCTCGGGGCAGCGAGTGACTGTCCCGGCGATGGCCGGCGTGGATGTGCCGCGGCGACGCAACAGGATTCGGTGGCTTCGGGGCGAAGTTGCGCGGCGGCAACCGCGCGTCGCGGCGATTGTGGCATCGTAGCGGGATCGGCGGGCACCACAGGGGTGCTGCAGAACAGGGGAATTGCTATGTACTTGAAGCATTTCAGCTCGCGCCTCGCGCTCGCGGCCGTCGTTGCCGGCGCGTCGATCGGCACTGCGCTTGCGCAACCCCGTTCGATCGCGGACTGCCATCGCATCGCGTCGAGTGCCGAGCGGCTCGCGTGCTACGACTCGGCCACTGGGCGCGCGGCGCCGGCCACCCCCGCGGCTCCGACGCAGGGCACCGATTTCGTCCCCCAGGACGCGATGGCGCGCGCGGTCGCGCTGGAAGCGCCCTCCGCGAAGTTGTCGATCCTCGACACGGCCTGGGGATTCGATCCGTCGGCGCCGAAGTACGACGTCCGTTTCTATCGCTCGAACTACTTCCTGGTCGGGCGCTACACCGACAAGGCCAACGTCGCGCCGTACGTTCCGCTCTTCGAAGCGGCCGGCGAGCCGGTCCACCTCGACAAGACCGAGGCGAAGTTCCAGCTGAGCTTCAAGGCCCGCTTCTGGGCGAGCGAGGATCGTCGCTGGGGACTCTGGGCGGCGTACACGCAGCAGAACCAGTGGCAGGTCTACAACGACGAGATTTCGCGTCCGTTCCGCGAGACGAACTACGAGCCGGAGATCTTCGCCGCGTGGCACCCCGGCATGGACCTCGGCGCGGGATTCAAGTGGAACCTTCTCACCGGGGGCTTCAATCACCAGTCGAACGGGCGCACCGACGTTCTTTCGAGGAGCTGGAACCGCCTGTTCCTCGAAGGCGCCGTCGAGCGCGAGAACCTCGTCCTGTCGGCGCGCGTCTGGTACCGCATTCCGGAGAGCGATGAGGACGACGACAACCCGGACATCACCGACTACCTCGGCCACGGCCAGATCGGGGCGCTGTATCGCTGGAAGGGAAATTCGTTCTCGGGCGCGCTCCGCGGCAACGTGAAGACCGGCAAGGGCGCCTTCCAGGCCGGCTGGTATTCACCGCCGTTCCTCGGCCCGTTCCGCGCGTACGTGCAGGTGTTCAGCGGCTACGGCGAGAGCATGATCGACTACAACTGGAAACAGACGACGATCGGCGCGGGTGTCGCGCTGTCCGACGGGCTCTGACGCGTTCCGCCGGAGTCCCGCAGCGACCAGCGGGGTTGGTGCGGGTTCACGAAAGGAGGAGCGAGGCATGAATGCAAGAAGGGTTCTGGGGATCGCGTTCTTCGCGGCGGGCACCGTGCTCGCCCCGCTGTCGTTGCATGCGCAGGCGCCGGAGATTCCGCTGGTGACCGGCGAACACTGGGTCGCATCGACGGAAGCCGTCAAGAAGGCATATCTGGTTGGATTGGCGAACCTGGTCCAGGTGGAAACCGCCTTCTACGCGTCCAACCCGCCTTCCGATGCGCAGAACTTCGTGCCGCGCCTCGCGCGGGGACTCAAGGGCCAGTCGCTCGACTCCGTCCGGCAGGCGCTCGACAAGTGGTATGGCGCCAACCCCAATCGCCTGAACCGTCCGGTGGTCGAGACGATCTGGTTCGAGTTGGCCGTACCCGGCCTCAGGAAGTGACGAGGAGACTGACGATGAAGATCGGTGGAGTTGCAATGGTCGTCGTGCTGGCCGCGGCGACCGCGGGCTGCACGAACATGTCGGCGCAGCAGCAGGGAACCATGAGCGGTGCGGCGATCGGCGCAGCCGCGGGTGCGGGGATTGCGGCGATCGCCGGCGGCAGCGGATGGACCGGCGCCGCCATCGGTGCCGTGGCAGGCGGCGTGGCCGGCAACATCCACGGCAGTCGGCAATAGTCAGGAGACAGAGGACAGAAGTCAGAGGTCAGAGGCGGCAGCGTCTTCGGTGGCGGCGCGTCGAGCGCCGTTGCGAGGTTCTCGTGGGGGTCGCCCCTGGTGGGTGTCGCGATCTGCTGTGGGTCAGGCTTCAGCCTGACGTCTTTCGCTTCGATTCGGCGAACCCCGTCAGCCTGAAGGCTGACCCACACGATCAACGGAGGCCCAAAGCAGAACGCCCCGGTCGTCGACCGGGGCGCTGTGCTTTGTGGGTGCCTGACAATGACCTACTTTCGCGCGCGCAATGCGCACTATCATCGGCGTGCTGCCGTTTCACGGTCCTGTTCGGGATGGGAAGGAGTGGGACCGGCAGGCTGTGGTCGTCAGGCGTAGGGGGCGGTTGTCAGTTGTCAGTTGTCAGTAACTGCGCGCCGCAGCCGATGCGATCGGCGTGGCGGTGACGCGCCTTGACTGACAACTGTCAACTGCCAACTGTCAACTGGAAGGCAAGGATTGGGTCGAGCTGCATCGATCCAGGCTGTCAACTGACAACTGACTCCTGAACACGAGCGCAAGGTTATGGGATCAAGCCGCACGGGCGATTAGTACCGGTCAGCTCAACGCGTTGCCGCGCTTCCACCTCCGGCCTATCAACGTGGTGGTCTGCCACGACCCTTCAGGGGGGTCTAGCCCCCGGGAGATCTCATCTTCAGGCGTGTTTCCCGCTTAGATGCTTTCAGCGGTTATCACTTCCGCACATAGCTACCCGGCGATGCGACTGGCGTCACAACCGGTACACCAGCGGTGCGTCCACTCCGGTCCTCTCGTACTAGGAGCAGCTCCCGTCAAATCTCCAGCGCCCACGGCAGATAGGGACCAAACTGTCTCACGACGTTTTGAACCCAGCTCACGTACCACTTTAAATGGCGAACAGCCATACCCTTGGGACCGGCTACAGCCCCAGGATGTGATGAGCCGACATCGAGGTGCCAAACACCGCCGTCGATATGAACTCTTGGGCGGTATCAGCCTGTTATCCCCGGCGTACCTTTTGTCCGTTGAGCGATGGCCCTTCCATTCAGAACCACCGGATCACTAGGTCCTGCTTTCGCACCTGCTCGACTTGTCAGTCTCGCAGTCAAGCTCGCTTGTGCCCTTACACATTGAAGCGCGATGTCCGACCGCGCTAAGCGAACCTTCGAGCTCCTCCGTTACGCTTTGGGAGGAGACCGCCCCAGTCAAACTGCCTGCCATGCACGGTCCCCGAGCCGGATAACGGCCCAAGGTTAGAACCGCAATGACGTCAGGCTGGTATTTCAACGTTGGCTCCATGAGAGCTGGCGCCCCCACTTCAAAGCCTCCCAGCTATCCTACACAAACCTCATCACAGTCCAATGCAAAGCTACAGTAAAGGTGCACGGGGTCTTTCCGTCTTGCCGCGGGGAGATTGCATCTTCACAAACACTTCAACTTCGCTGAGTCTCAGGAGGAGACAGTGTGGCCATCGTTACGCCATTCGTGCAGGTCGGAACTTACCCGACAAGGAATTTCGCTACCTTAGGACCGTTATAGTTACGGCCGCCGTTTACCGGGGCTTCGATCAAGAGCTTGCACCCCATCACTTAACCTTCCGGCACCGGGCAGGCGTCACACCCTATACGTCGACTCTCGTCTTTGCAGAGTGCTGTGTTTTTGTTAAACAGTCGCAGCCACCGATTCTCTGCGGCCCCCTTCGGCTCCCCCTGTACGGGTTCACCTACCGAGGGCACACCTTATCCCGAAGTTACGGTGTCAATTTGCCGAGTTCCTTCTCCTGAGTTCTCTCAAGCGCCTGAGCATATTCAGCTCGCCCACCTGTGTCGGTTTGCGGTACGGTCGTCGTGGAACTGAAGCTTAGAGGCTTTTCCCGGGAGCCTGGTATCACCCGCTTCGGACCGGCAAGCCGGCCCTCGACGTCGCGCCTCGACTAAGCCCGACGGATTTGCCGATCGGGCACGCCTACACGCTTGAACCGGGACGTCCAACACCCGGCCTGGTTAACCTTCTCCGTCCCCCCATCGCATTCCACGTCGGTGCGGGAATATTGACCCGCTTCCCATCAGCTACGACTCTCGTCCTCACCTTAGGGGCCGACTCACCCTGCGCCGATGAACGTGGCGCAGGAAACCTTGGGCTTACGGCGAGCAGGCCTTTCACCTGCTTTATCGCTACTCATGTCAGCATTCGCACTTCCGATACCTCCAGCAGCCGTCTCCAGCCGCCTTCACAGGCCTACGGAACGCTCTCCTACCGTCCAGGAGCCAGTTGACAGTTGGCAGTTGCCAGTAGAAGCGCCTACTCCCGTCGCACGCTTCTAATCAGCCCCTGCAGCATCTTCGCGATCTCTTCGTACTCGTCGCGCCATGCTTGCCAACTCGACTCGGAGATGTACCCCAAGTCCAGACAGTAACGTAGCCACACCCGCATCTCGTCGGCCGACCCGACCGCCATCGACAGGAACCTCTGCAGTTCCGCCTTCGAGCGAGTGGATTTGCCGAACCCTTCGGCGATGTTGGCGCAGATGCCCTTGCTGCTGCGCCGGACCTGATCGGCCAGCGCGTACTGCTCCAAGGACGGAAACGTCAAGCTCGCACGGTGGATGTCGAGCGACACCCGGTACGCACGCTTGAATACCTCCAACTCCTCGAAGCGCATCAGCGCCATTGGCTGTTACTGTCAACTGTCAACTGACAACTGACTCCTGAACCCCTAGCTTCGGTGCACGATTTGAGCCCCGTTACATCTTCCGCGCAGGACGACTCGACCAGTGAGCTATTACGCTTTCTTTGAATGATGGCTGCTTCTAAGCCAACATCCTGGCTGTCTGTGCCTTCCCACCTCGTTTCCCACTTAACCGTGTCTTGGGGACCTTAGCTGAGGGTCTGGGTTGTTTCCCTCTCGACGATGAACGTTAGCACCCACCGTCTGTCTCCCGTGCTCGCACTCTTCGGTATTCGGAGTTTGCAATGGCGTGGTAGAGCGCGATGCTCCCCACTACCATGACAGTGCTCTACCCCCGAAGGTGATACACGAGGCGCTACCTCAATAGCTTTCGGAGAGAACCAGCTATCTCCGGATTTGTTTAGCCTTTCGCCCCTAGCCACAGCTCATCCCCTACCTTTTCAACGGTAGTGGGTTCGGCCCTCCACGAGGTGTTACCCCCGCTTCAGCCTGGCCATGGCTAGATCATCCGGTTTCGGGTCTACGCCCTGCTACTCAAGCGCCCTGTTCGGACTCGCTTTCGCTGCGCCTTCCCTATGCGGTTAAGCTCGCAACAGAACGTAAGTCGCTGACCCATTATACAAAAGGTACGCCGTCACTCCGTGCTTCAACGGCTCTGCCGTTGAAGCAGTTGTCAGTTGTCAGCTGTCAGTTGTCAGTAAAGGCATGTCGAGTCGATGCGCAGCGCATCGGCACGACGTGAAGTTACTGACAACTGACAACTGTCAACTGACAACTGCGGAGTGCGTCAACCGCAAAGCGGTTGAAGCACGGAGCTCCGACTGTTTGTATGCATGCGGTTTCAGGATCTGTTTCACTCCCCTTCCGGGGTTCTTTTCGCCTTTCCCTCACGGTACTGGTTCACTATCGGTCGATCACGAGTATTTAGCCTTGGAGGATGGTCCCCCCGTCTTCAGACAGGATTTCACGTGTCCCGCCCTACTTGTCGTCACCTTAGTTCCACCGACATCCCTTCGTGTACGGGGCTATCACCCACTGCGGCCGCCCTTTCCAGAGCGTTCCACTGAGTCGTCGGCTAAAAATGACTGGCTGTTCCGCGTTCGCTCGCCACTACTGGCGGAATCTCGGTTGATTTCTCTTCCTCCGGCTACTGAGATGTTTCAGTTCACCGGGTTCGCTCTGCCCTGCCTATGTATTCAGCAGGGAGTGACCCTTGCGGGCCGGGTTTCCCCATTCGGACATCTCCGGATCAATGCTCATTTGCCAGCTCCCCGGAGCTTTTCGCAGGCTGTCACGTCCTTCATCGCCTGTGATCGCCAAGGCATCCACCACATGCACTTAGTCGCTTGACCCCATAACGTTGCGCTCATTCAGTTGACAGTTGGCAGTTGACGGTTGGCAGCAACACCAACCCCTTCCACCCACCGCACCGCGAGCACACCGTCCTGGCGTGTTTGCGCTCCTCGCCCCCGCCTTTTGTGTCGGGAACGAAGAATCGATACAAACTCAACCCAAACATCCGCGGACCCTCATCGAGTCCACGAATGCCTTGCCTTCCGAATTGTTAAAGAGCAGTGCAGCTTCTCGAGCCTGGCCCCTTCCGGGAGCCACGATCGAAACGCCGCCGCAGCACGCAATCGACAGGTACCACCTGCTACCCCACCCCACCGCCACGCCCGCGCTTCATGCGCGGCCACCGGAGACTCGCCGCCTCTGACCCCTGACCTCTGTCTCCTGACTCCTGAATGGTGGAGCTGGACGGGATCGAACCGACGGCCTCCTGCTTGCAAAGCAGGCGCTCTCCCAACTGAGCTACAGCCCCGCAGGCAGTTGTCAGTTGTCAGTCGTCAGTTGTCAGTAAATGCATGCCCGAGCGATGCGGGGAGCACTGGCTGCGGCCCGTCCTTACTGACAACTGTCAACTGACAACTGCCAACTGAATGGTGGGTCTGGATGGATTCGAACCATCGACCCCCGCCTTATCAAGACGGTGCTCTAACCAACTGAGCTACAAACCCGGGTCGGCTGTGCGCTTGTCGCGAACCACCTGCTGGCTCGCTGCAACCGATAGGTTGTGGGCACCGGAAGGCTTGGATGTCCGGCGGCGCCGCAGTCGCCATCACTGACAACCGTCAACTGCCAACTGACATCTGATTCCGAGAAAGGAGGTGATCCAGCCGCACCTTCCGATACGGCTACCTTGTTACGACTTCACCCCAGTCATGAAACGCACCGTGGCAGGCGGCCTCCTCGCGGTTAGCCTACCTGCTTCTGGTACATCCCACTCCCATGGTGTGACGGGCGGTGTGTACAAGACCCGGGAACGTATTCACCGCGGCATGCTGATCCGCGATTACTAGCGATTCCGACTTCATGCAGTCGAGTTGCAGACTGCAATCCGGACTACGATCGGCTTTCTGGGATTGGCTCCACCTCGCGGCTTGGCAACCCTCTGTACCGACCATTGTATGACGTGTGAAGCCCTACCCATAAGGGCCATGAGGACTTGACGTCATCCCCACCTTCCTCCGGTTTGTCACCGGCAGTCTCCCTAGAGTGCCCTTGCGTAGCAACTAGGGACAAGGGTTGCGCTCGTTGCGGGACTTAACCCAACATCTCACGACACGAGCTGACGACAGCCATGCAGCACCTGTGTTCGCGTTCCCTTTCGGGCACCCCCGGCTCTCACCGGGATTCGCGACATGTCAAGGGTAGGTAAGGTTGTTCGCGTTGCATCGAATTAATCCACATCATCCACCGCTTGTGCGGGTCCCCGTCAATTCCTTTGAGTTTTAATCTTGCGACCGTACTCCCCAGGCGGATCACTTCACGCGTTAGCTACGGTACCCAGAGATCGCTCCCCGAACACCCAGTGATCATCGTTTAGGGCGTGGACTACCAGGGTATCTAATCCTGTTTGCTCCCCACGCTTTCGTGCCTGAGCGTCAGTGTCAGCCCAGGGGGCTGCCTTCGCCATCGGTGTTCCTCCGCATCTCTACGCATTTCACTGCTACACGCGGAATTCCACCCCCCTCTGCCACACTCCAGCCCGCCAGTATCCAATGCCATTCCCAGGTTGAGCCCGGGGCTTTCACATCAGACTTAACGAACCGCCTGCGCACGCTTTACGCCCAGTAATTCCGATTAACGCTCGCACCCTACGTATTACCGCGGCTGCTGGCACGTAGTTAGCCGGTGCTTATTCCGCCGGTACCGTCAAGAACGCGGAGTATTCGCCCGCGCCTTTTCTTCCCGGCTAAAAGCGGTTTACAACCCGAAGGCCTTCTTCCCGCACGCGGCATGGCTGGATCAGGGTTGCCCCCATTGTCCAAAATTCCCCACTGCTGCCTCCCGTAGGAGTCTGGGCCGTGTCTCAGTCCCAGTGTGGCTGATCATCCTCTCAGACCAGCTACCGATCGTCGCCTTGGTAAGCCATTACCCCACCAACTAGCTAATCGGGCATCGGCCGCTCCGAAAGCGTGAGGCCTTGCGGTCCCCCACTTTCCTCCACAGAGAATATGCGGTATTAGCCCGCCTTTCGGCGGGTTATCCCCCACTTCCGGACACGTTCCGATGCATTACTCACCCGTTCGCCGCTCGCCGCCAGGGTTGCCCCCGCGCTGCCGCTCGACTTGCATGTGTAAAGCATGCCGCCAGCGTTCAATCTGAGCCAGGATCAAACTCTTCAGTTGATCTCAGCTATTACTTTCAGTCCAAGACTCACTCGAACGCCCGCCCCGAAGGACGGACACGAGCCAGCCAGGCCACAAGCCCGACCAGCCCGCACATAGCGTCGTGTGAGCACCAGCTTCATGAACCCCCCGCAAGACCCGTCCGAAAACGAGACCCGCAGGCACCCGCCGGCACCCACACCTATCGATTGCGAATTGTCAAAGAGCGCGCCATTCGAATCCGCGAACGCTGCCCGGGGTCGTTCGACACTTCCGGGAGGGCCCTGCGTCTTGGAACAGCGAAGAGGAAAGATTGTAGCGTGTTTCGCGGGTTCGCGCAAGCCTCGAATCAAGTCGCGCGCGGCTTCTTCCGCACCCGCACCGCGGAGTCCGCGTCCGCGGGCTTCGGGTACTTCCACTTCCTGTGGATCCACAGCCAATCGGCGGGCGACTCCAGGATCGTGGCCTCGAGGCGCCGGGCGTAGGACTCGACGATGCGAATGCCGGCATCCGCGCCGTAGGGCGGTTCGGCGACGACCGATACGTGCGCTTCGTAGTAGCCGCGCTTCACGCGCTTCATCGCGACGTAGACGACCGTCGCGTCGAGGTAGCGCGCGATGCGCTCGGGACCGAGGAAGAACGCGGTGTCGCGGTTGAGGAATCGCACCCAGTGCTTCGGCATGCGCTCGAGCGGCGTCTGGTCGGCCAGCAACGCATAGGCTCGGGGCTCCTCGCCGTGCCGCATCACCTCGTAGAGGAACGAGCGGTGCGGAATCGGGTTCGCGCCGAAACGACGACGCGCGTCGAGCACGTAGCGGTCGACGTCGGCGAGGCGCAGCGGCTTGTACACGACGTCGATCGGTATGCCGAGGTGCGCGCCCGCCGCGAGCAGCAGCCACTCCCAGTTGCACACGTGCCCCGCCAGCAAGATCACCGGCCGGCCTTCCGCCTTGCACCGATCGACGATTTCCGGATTGAGGATCTTCACCCGGCGCCGGAGTTCGTCGGCGCTCGCGCCGTAGCCCCAGATCGCCTCCATCAGCGTGGCGCCGAGATTGCGGTAACAGTCGCGCAGGATGCGCCGGCGCTCCGCCAGCGGGAGGTCGGGTAGCGAAGCGTCGAGGTTGGCGCGAGCGAGCGGCACGCGCCAGCGCACGACGAAAAACGCCACGACGTACAGGCACCAGCCGAGCGCGTAGAGCACCGGCAACGGAAATGCGGCGAGAATGCGCAGCAGGATCGCCATGACCGAAGCGACCGCGCCCCGGACCGGCCGGGGCGCGAAAACGGGCAACCGATGAGCGTAATCGATTTCCAAACCGGTGGCAACGCGACGAGACCGCCGCGCAACCTGCCCTCACCCGAACACGACCTGACCCTCTGGTGGTGTCCGCTCGACACCGCGGACGACGACGTGCCGGCCCTTCGCGCGATCCTGTCGCAGGAGGAACTCGCGCGCGCGAATCGTTTCGGCACCGAGGCCCTGCGTCGCCGATACATCGCCGGTCGCGCCGCGCTACGCAAGACCCTCGCCGTCGCACTCGGCATCGGCGCCGCCTCGGTGCCGATCCAGCGCGGTCCTCGCGGGCGACCGATGCTCTTGCCGTCGCACACGCTCGACTTCAACGTGACGCACACCGAAGGCGTCGCGATCATCGCGCACCTCGCGCGGCCCGGATGGCGGGTGGGCGTCGATGTCGAAAGTCTCGGGCGCGATGTCTCGCACGATGCCCTTGCACGCAAATTCCTCACCGAGCGCGAACGGTCGGCCGTGGCATCGCTCGACGACGATGCGCGGCGCATCGCATTCCTGCGCCGCTGGACCTGCAAGGAGGCGATGAGCAAGGCGACCGGCGACGGCCTCTCCGCCCCGTTCCGTGACATCGGCATCGACGTCGTCCGCGGGCTCGCGCCGATGGAAGGCAGCGGCGACTACGATCCGTCGCGATGGTCGCTCCGCTCGGTCGCGGTCGGGAGGCGTCTCATGGCGACGGTCGCGCTCTGGTCGTCCGGACCCTGACCGACACGATGTCGGACGACGGCCGACTTGCGGCGCCAACGGCGCACGCGTAGCATCTTCTATGACGTTGTCATGGCCGGCCAGGCCCAGGCCCCGGAGGTTTGCGATGCTCAATTTCAACCGGAACGAACGAACCGGCGATCCCAAGGCCGCTGACAAGAACGCCCTGCGACCGTCGATGACGCTCAGCCCTCAGCCGGGAAGCGGCTCCGCGGTCGGGCGCTACGCGCCGACGGTCGGCACGGGGGCTGCCACGGCGGCACCGCCCGCGAGTCCGCCGGCGGCGCCCGCGCATGCGCCGGCAACGCAATCCGAACCCTCGGCATCGTCGGCGACTGCACCTCCAGCCGCAGCGACGGGGACCGGCGGCAGCAAGCTGATCGTCGGGCGCAACGTGAAGCTGAAGGGGGTCGAGATCTCCGACTGCGAACTCGTCGTGGTCGAGGGCCAGGTCGAAGCGAGCGTCGCGAGCAAGGGCATGCAGATCGCGAAGCCGGGCGCGTTGAAGGGTACCGCGACGATCGACGTCGCGGAGATCGACGGGGATTTCACCGGCGAATTGACGGTGCGTCAGAAGCTCGTCATCAACGGGACGGGGCGCGTGTCGGGCACGATACGCTACGGCAGCCTGATCGTCGCCGAAGGCGGCGAGGTCACCGGCGACGTCCGGCGAATCGACGATGCCGGCACGCCGACGCTCACCGTTCCGGTGGACGCACGAACTCCTGGCGTGCGCGAGCGCACGAACTGACCGGTCGCCTCTCCCCCGCAATGCGTGGTCGCGGGTCCGGGCGGCGGACCGCGATCGCGCCTTTCATGCGGCTCGACGGAACGCCAGCCGCATCGATCACGGTTCGGCCCCCATGGGCCCGCATTGCCTCTGCATCCCGAGGTCGGTGAGGCGCGCAAAGCGCGGATTCGAAAGCATCGCCTGCTCGAACTCGGCGGTCGCCGGACGCGGATTCCATCTGCCGCAGCGTCGACGTCATCCCGAGCATCGACTTGCACGCCGCCACCGACATCGGCGGATTGGGGAGCGACGCGAGTGCGTCGCAGGCGGCTTGCGCTTCCGCGAGTTCCGCGGGCGACAGCTTCGGCAGGTCGGACATGCCCTGGGCCTGGCACGCGAACGCCGCGATGGACGCGGCGACGACCGCAACCAGGCGCACGGGCATCACGAGCCGGGACCCGGATGCTGCGCTCCATCGGGCGCCGTACCACGGGCCCGGGCGGTGCTCATCCCGACCCATCGCGCCCCGCGCTGGCGCGCATGCGGGAATCGTCCGCGTAGGCCTGATTCGCCCGCGTGACGAGACTCACCAGCACGCCGGTGGTCCATCCGAACGCGAACACGCCGGACATCGCCATCAACGGGGCGACCAGGCGCCACTGCATCGGCAGCTTGGTCTCCTCGTAGCCGAGCGTCGTGTAGGTGACCGACGCGAAATAGAAGGCCTCGCGAAACCCGTCGACGGCGCCGATCGCGGTCAACGCGGCGGCCCAGAGGCCCATCTGCGCGAGGTGCGTCGCCAGCATCATCGCGATCAGCCCTCCGAAGAGCAGTTGACGGCGGACGCGCGCATCCGGCTCATGCGGCCAGGCGAGAAGGAATGTGTGCTGCACGGCCCACATGCCGATCCCGTGCAGCAGGACCGATGCGACGAGGAGGCCGCCCCCGAGCCCGAGTTCCCAGATCGGCTGTGGATCGGCGACCACGCTGCTCTTCTACAGGATGCCCTTGGCGTTGGCAACGGAACGCAGGGCTGGCCGCATCGTCAAGGGAACCGTCCAGCGGAACTCCGATTCGCCTTCCGGCGGCAGGCGGCGGCTGACGTCCTTCAGGCGAGCGCGCCGAGGATCGCCGCGCTCGACGACGTGCCGATGCGGTTCGCCCCCGCATCGATCATCGCGAGCGTGTCGGCGAGCGAACGTATGCCGCCCGAGGCCTTGACGCCGATCGACGGCCCCACCGCGTCGCGCATCAGGCGAACGTCGGCGAGGCTCGCACCGCCTGCCGGATGGAAGCCGGTCGAGGTCTTGACGAAGGCCGCGCCGGCTTCGACGCACTGGCGACACGCGAGCCGCTTCTCGTCGTCGGTGAGCGCGGCCGCTTCGATGATCACCTTCACCGGCGCTCCCGACGCGGCACGCACCACCGCTGCCACGTCGTCCGCGACGAGGCGCGTGTCGCCGCTGCGCAATGCGCCGAGGTTCATCACCATGTCGATCTCGCGCGCGCCCTCGCCGACCGCGAGCCTCGTCGCGAGCACCTTGGTGTCGGTCCGCTCGCAGCCGTGCGGAAAGCCCACCACGCTCGCGACGACCGCATCGGCGTCGCCGAGCGCGTCCACGGCGGCCGGCACGAGCCAGGGCTGCACGCAGTAGCAGCCGATCGCCCAGGTACGCACGACCTCGGCGCCCGCGCGCACGTCGTCCACTGTCGCCTCGGGCTTCAGCACCGAATGGTCGAGGAGCCGGGCGAGCTCGGCGCGGGTCATGGCCGCTTCGCGCCGCCCGCGCGCAGTCGGGCGATCGTGGCGTCGAGCCAGGCGTCGAGCTTCGCGTCGTCGGCGAACTCGGGCGTCGTGTCCGGCACGCCGAGGAAATAGACGACGAGCGACGGATGTCCGGATTTCGCGGCGCGCTCGGACGGGTAGAACATCCATTCGGTGCTCGGCGTGTCGGCGAACTGGCTGCGCGGGATGCGCACGTCGAGCCAATGGCCGACGGGCTTCGCGAGCGCGATGCCCTGCTCCTGCTTCGTGAATGGATCGACGCCGCCGACCGCGAGCCACGGGTAGGACGCGTCGGTGACCACGCGCACGACCACCGACGTCGTCGCTTCGTTCGCGCCGCGCCGCACCGCCCAGGCCATCGCGACGCCCGGCGCCGCGTACGCATCCGCGCTTCCGTGCACCCTCGCCGGCGGCGCTTGTGCGAATGCGAGCGCCGTCGCGAGCGCGGCGACAGCGGCGAACGTGGCAACGACGATTCTCATGGCGGACTCCCGGGAAGCAACGCCAGCGCGTCCTCGGCGAACCTGAGGGCGACGCGCGCGCCATCGGGCATCACCTCGCCGGGACCGGCGTTGTAGCGCACTGCGTTGAGCGACGTGCCCGCGCAGCGGAGGTCGTATTCGATCTTCTCGCCCAGAAACACGTGAGCGACAATTTCGGCCGGCGGGCCTCCGTCCGCCTCGCGCGCGAGCCCGATCGCCTCGGGCCGGATCACGACGCGCACCGCATCGCCCCGGGCGACGCCGTTCTGCGGGGCGCGCACCCGGACCGTCGCACCGAGCACGGAGACCACCGCGACGCCGTCGGCCAGGTCGACCACCCGCCCCGGCACGAGGTTCACCCGCCCGACGAAGGTGGCGACGAACTCGTTCGCCGGTCGATGGTAGAGATCCTGCGCGGTGCCTTCCTGCACGACGCGCCCCTGGTTCATCACGGCGATGCGGTCGGAGACCGCCATCGCCTCCTCCTGGTCGTGGGTCACGTAGATCGTGGTGATGCCGAGGCTTCGCTGCAGCGCGCGGATCTCGGTGCGCATCTGCACGCGCAACTTCGCGTCGAGGTTCGACAGCGGTTCGTCGAACAGGAGCACCCGAGGACGGATCACGATCGCCCGCGCGAGCGCGACGCGCTGCTGCTCGCCGCCGGAGAGCTGGCTCGGGAACTGGTGCTCGTAGCCGGCGAGCCCGACCATCCGCAGGACCTCCGACACGCGGCTGGCGACTTCCGCCGCCGGGACGCGCCGCACTTCGAGGCCGTAGGCGACGTTGTCGCCGACCGGCAGGTGCGGGAACAGCGCGTAGTTCTGGAACACGAAGCCGATGCCGCGCTCGTTCGCGGGCAGCGTCGTCACGTCCTCCCCGCCGAAGCGGATCGCGCCCTCGTCGGGCTTCTCGAAGCCCGCGACCATCCGCAGCGTGGTCGTCTTGCCGCAGCCCGAAGGGCCGAGCAAGGTCAGGAACTCGCCGGGCGCGACGTCCAGGCGCACGTCGCGCGCCGCGTAGACCTCGCCCTTCACGCGGTGGCTGAAGCGCTTGGACACGCCGTCGACGTGCACGCCGATGGTGGCGTCGGCCATGTTCCTCACCCTCCGAGGAGACTCGTGACGCGCGAGGCGCCGGGAGCGCGGAACGCCCGCAGCACCAGGCCGATCAGCGCGATCACCACGAACACGATGACGACGACGAGCACCGAGTACGCCGCCGCGGGCCCCAGCGACAGCTCGGTGATGTTCTCGAGGATCTTCACCGTGATGAGCGTCCAGGAGACCGACACCAGGAAGATCGTCGCGCTGATCGCGGTCATCGAGCGGATGAACACGACCCCGAGTCCGGCGAAGAACGCCGGCAGGATCAACGGCAGCGTCACGCGGCGAAACGTGGTGCCGCTGCCGGCCCCGAGCCCCTGCGAGGCCTCCTCGAGGCTGCGGTCGATCTGCTGCAGGAGCGCGATCGTCGCGCGGATGCCGGTCGGGCCGTAGCGGAACACGTAGCACGCGATGATCAGGAGCGCGGTGCCCGCGAGTTCGATCGGCGGCTCGTTGAACGCGATCAGGTAGGCGATGCCCACGATCGTGCCGGGCAGCGCGTAGTTGACCATCGACACCGCCTCCATCGTCTGGCGGCCCGGGAACGACTTGCGGGTCACGAGGTAGCCCAGCAGGATGCCGTAGAGGCCTCCCGCAGGCATCGCGAACGCCGCGATGATCAGCGTGTCGCGGATCACCCGCAGCCCCTCGGTGAAGATCACCCGGTAGTGCGCGAGCGTGAACGTGTGGTTGGCGCCGAGCGCCACGACGAGCGAAGCGTAGAGGAGCAGCGCGTAGAACCAGACGATGGCGACCGTCACCAACGCGCATGCCGCGAGCAGCACGCCGCGCACGGCCGGCGTGACGCTGTCGTGCGGCGCCTGTCCCGCGCCCTTGCCGGTCACGGTCACGTAGTAGCGCCGGCTCACCCAGTAGCGCTGCAGCAGGAACACCGCGAGCGCCGGCACGAGCAGCACGAGCGACAGCGCCGCGCCGCCGCGCAGGTCGAACATGCCGGTGATCTGCAGGAACGCCTGCGTCGGCAGCACCGGGAACTGGTTGCCCGCGAGGATCAGCGGCGTCGCGAAGTCGGCGAGCGAGGCGGCGAACAGCAGCAGGAACGCGTTGGCGAGCCCCGGCACGCACAGCGGCAGCGTCACGGTGCGGAACACGCGCCAGCGCGAGGCCCCGAGCGAGCGCGCCATTCCTTCGATGTTGGAGTCGATGGCGGCGATGAGCGGCCGCAGCGTCAGGTAGGCGATCGGAAAGAACGTCAGGATCTCGGAGGCGAGCGTGCTCGTGAGACCGTAGGCGGTGACGCCCTTCAGTCCCAGCAGCTCATAGGTGATGAGGCCGCGCGGCCCGAACGAGAAGATGATCGCGATCGCCGTGGTGAACGGCGGCGAGACGAGCGGGAGCAGCACCGCGGCGTCGACGACGGTCAGGAGCCAGCCCGGAAGCCGCGCGCGCGCGGCCGTGAACGCGAACAGGAAGCCGATGAGCGTGCCGCCGAGGCCCACGAGGACCCCGAGCAGCATGCTGTTCCAGAACGCCCGGACCTGGTGGCGGTCGGTCAGCACCGCGATGAATCCCGCCGCGCTGAACGTCCCCTGGTCGAAGAAGATGCGTGCGAGGAGCATCGCCATCGGAAAGGCGACGAACAGCGCGAGCAGCAGCCACAGGACGAGGACCGACAGCGCGACCGCGGGGTCGCGTCGCAGGGACGAGGCGCCGGTCACGTCGTCTCGGCGGCGATGCGCGGGCGCCCCCGGGACCCGGTCGGGCGCCCGGCGCGGCCGGGATCAGGGATTGAGGACCTCGGCGATCCAGCGGTCGACGATGCGCTTGCGGTTCTTGCCCGCGAACTCGGCATCGATCGGGAAGATGTTCGCCCCTTTGAGCACCGCAGCGAGCGAGGGTTCGAGCGCCACGTCGGGATGCGCCGGCACGAAGTTGATCTTGTACTTCGCGAACTGGCCCTGCATCGCGGGCGAGGTCGCCCAGTCGATGAGCTTCTTGCCGAGTTCCGGGTTCTTCGCGCCCTTGATGAGCGCGATCGCCTCCGCCGACGTGCCTATCCCCTCCTTCGGGAAGCTGATCTGCACGTCGTAGCCCTTCGCCTTGGTGTCGAGCGCATCGACGATGAAGAAGATGCCGCCGCCCGCCTGGCCCAGCCCGACCGGCAACGTGCCGCCACCGCCGCTCTTGGTGAAGAGCTGGACGTTGGGCCGCAGCTTCTTCATGTAGGCGAACGCCTTGTCCTCGTCGCGGTTGTTCACCTCGAGGATCGAGAAGATGCGCGTGACCGCGGTCCCCGAGGTCCGCGCGTCGGCCATCTGGAGCATGTTCTTGTAGGCCGGGGCGAGGAGATCGTTCCACGACGCCGGCGCCTTCAGGTTGTGCTCGGCGAGGAACTTGCTGTTGGTCATGAACACCAGCGGATCGTCGGCGATCGCGGTCCATTGGCCGTCCTGATGCCGCATGCGCGCGGGGAGCTTCGCGAACGACGGCGACTTGTAGGGCTCGAACAGGCCCTCGGCGATGCCCGCGGCGAAGGTCTCGACCGGTCCGCCGAACAGCACGTCGATGCGCGGGTTGCCCTTCTCGGCGGTCACGCGCGCGAGCGCTTCGCCGGAACTGAAGCGCACGAAGTTCACCTTGATGCCGGTGGCCTTCTCGAACTCCTCGAACATCGGCCGTGCCCAGTTCTCCGGCCAGATCGAGTACACGTTGACGGTGCCTTGCGCCTGTGCGCCGAACGCGGCGGCCGCCAGGGCGAACGCGCAGAACGCGCGTGCGAATGCGTGCTTGAGACGTGCGGAGATCATCATGGGGCTCCTCGGGGGGATCGTCGCCGCCGGCCGTTCGGGCCGCGCGCGCAGGACATCCGGCGACGGTACCGGAGAGGCGCCTCGCGCGTCAAATCGGGCCCGCCTCGGGCCGGCTCAGGCGGCCTCGACGATGCCGGCGATCGTCTCCGCCGCGGACTCGCACTGCGCGCGCGTGACGTCGAGGTGCGTCACCGCGCGCACCGTGCGCGGCCCGAAGGCGAAGAGCAGCACCCCTTGCGCGCGCGCCGCCGCCACGACCGCGGCGCCGTCCGGTGCGCCGTCGCGCAGGCCGAACACGACGATGTTGGTCTGCACCGTGGCGAGGTCGAGCGCGATGCGCGGGGACTTCGCCAGGCGTTCGGCGAATCGTCTCGCGTTCGCATGGTCGTCGGCGAGGCGTGCCATGTGGTGGTCGAGCGCATGGACGCCGGCCGCCGCGTAGATGCCCGCCTGCCGCATCGCGCCGCCGAACATCCGCCGGTAGCGGACCGCGAGGTCGATCGTCGCGCGCGAACCGGCGAGGAGCGAGCCGCCCGGCGCGCCGAGCCCCTTCGACAGCGCGACCGCGACCAGGTCGAACGGCGCCGCGAGATCCGCGAGCCCGATCCCCGAGGCCACGGCCGCGTTCCACAGCCGTGCGCCGTCGAGGAAGCTCGCCAAGCCGTGCTCGCGCGCGACCGCGCAGACGCGCTCGCAGGCATCCTGCGGCACGACGATGCCGCCCGAGCGGTTGTGCGTGTTCTCGATCTCGACCAACGTCGTCGGCGGATAGATCACGTGGCCGCGCGGCTTGCGCGCCGCGAGCACGTCGGCCGCGTCGAAGGCACCGCGTGCGCCGATCTCGGTGAACTGCACGCCGGCGTTCGCCGCCGAGCCGCCCATCTCGTGCCAGACCGCGTGGCTCTCCCGGCTGACGAGGACATCGTCGCCCGGCCGGGTCAGCGTGCGCAGCGCGACCTGGTTCGCCATCGTGCCCGACGGCAGGAAGATCGCCGCCTCCTTGCCGAGGAGCGAGGCGACGCGGTCCTGCAGCGCATTGACCGTCGGGTCCTCGCCGTACTGGTCGTCGCCGACCGGCGCCGCCGCCATGGCGGCGCGCATCGCAGCCGTCGGGCGCGTCACGGTGTCGGAACGAAGGTCGATGGCCACGATCGCTCGATTGTAGCGCCAGCGCGGCAGGATCCGCCGTTCGTCGGCCGGCGGACCGAGGACAGGCCGGTCGCGCGCCTTCTGGCACAGCGGTTGCTGGATCGGGGGCAACTCCGAAGATTCAGGAACCGTTCACCATGCGCCGCCTCATCGTCCGATCCGCGCTCGCCGCCGTCGCCTGCCTCGCGGTCGTGCCCGCGTCGGCGGAACTCGTCCGCTGCGTCGCCCCCGACGGTACGGTGAGCTTCCAGGCGAAACCCTGCGCGGCCTCCGCGTACGGCGGAACCAAGCTCGCGGCGAGCGCGGAGGACGTCGAGCGCGCCGTGACCGACCGCGAGAACGCGCAGCGGCGCGACCGCTGCCGCAGCGCGAAGGCGATCGCCGACCGGCAACGCGCGTTGCTCGCATCGGGTGGCGCCCCCGATCGCAAGGCGGCGAGCGACGAACTGGCGATCCAGGAGCGCCGGATGCGCCAGGACAACTGCGGCACGATGTAGCGCAGCAGCACCCTCGCCCGATCCGCCGTCTCGCGCCCGCGCGCCGTCAGGCGGCGCGTGCCTCGCGCCCTCTCGCGCGCTCGTCCTCGCACTCGCCCACGAATCCGGCGACGAGCGCGTTGACGTCGGCCGCATCGGTGACCGGACCCAGGTGCCCGGCATCGACCCACGCACTGCGCGCGTTCGGCAGTCGGTGCGCGAGCGAGGCGACGATACGCTGTGCGAGCACCGGGCTCCTGCGACCCGCGATCAGGAACGCCGGCGCGTCGATCGCGCGAAGCTCGTCCGGATCGTCCGGCCACGCGAGCGCCGCGCGGAAGTCGAGCGCGACCTTGCCGATGCGGCGCGCGATCGAAGCGCGCGATGGGAGCGGCATCGACGCGAACGCGCCGTCTCCGCTCCAGAAGTCCACGAAGACCTGGGAGGCGAGATGACGGTGGCCCTGATGCACCGACGTCGTGACCACTCCGGCGAGCCGCCGCAATGCCGCCAGCGACTCATCGTGCTCCGGCAGCGCGCGGAAGGCGACCGGCTCGTAGAGCGCGAGGCTCGCGATGCGCTCCGGATGGAGCCGTGCGTAGCGCATGGCGACGAAGCCGCCGTACGAGTGGCCGACGAGGTGGAAGCGCGTGCGCGGCGCAACGAGGCCGTCGAGGCGCTCTTCCAGCGCGAGGACGTCGTCGTCGGCGCCGGATGACATCCCGAGCCCCGCGGGCGGCAAGTCGCCGTAGCCGCGGAGATCGAGCGCGATCGCGCGAAAGCGCGGGGCCATCGCCGCGACGAGCGGCGACCACTGCGCCTTCGAGCCCAGCGACGCATGCAGCATGACCACGGCAGTACCGCACCCGGCGATGAGGCTGCCGTAGCCGGCGCCGATGCCGGCGCCGGACGCGGCCCGGCTGGTCACGGTGAGCGAAGAATGGGTGGCCTGGACGGGCATGACGCGACTCCGGACATTCGGTGGGGACCGCCGGGAGTCTGGGCATCGCGTATTTCAGGCCGATGTGCGCGTGAGGCCCGTCGTGTTTCGTTTGTCGCGTCCGCTCCGCCCGACCCGGGGGCCGCTTCAGTCCGCCGGCGTCGATCCGCCGGCCGCGGAGAGTTCGGCCACCACGCGCCGCACCTCGCCCGGCAGGAACGGCTTTTCGATCACCGGCCGGCCGGTCGACCTGACGAAGTCGCGCAGCGACGTCGCGAGCGTGTCGCCGGTGACGAACACCACGCGTTCGGCGCGGCCGGGCCAGCGCCGCACGATCTCCTCGTAGAGATCGCGTCCGTCGCGGTCGGGCATCCGAACGTCGGTCAGGATCGCGTCGAAGGATTCCTCGGCGAGACGGTCGAGCGCCTCGCTGCCCGACGCTGCGGTAACGACGCGACCCCGGGCACCGCCCAGGATCTCGGCGAGCGCGTCACGAATGTCGGGCTCGTCGTCGACGATCAGGATCGAGCGCTTCGCGGCACTCGCCTTCGGTGCGGGCCCGGCCGCCCGCTCCGCGGCTACGACGTCGCCCGCTGGCAGCGACACCGTGAACTCGGCGCCGCCCTCGGGCGACGCGTCCACCGTCAGCGTGCCGCCGTGCGCCTCGACGATGCCGAGGCTCACCGCGAGTCCGACGCCGGTGCCCACGCCGGTCGGCTTGGTCGTGAAGAACGGCTCGAACACCCGTGCGCGGAGCGATGAGGGGACGCCCGGGCCGTTGTCCGAAACCGTGACCGCCAGCACGCGCCGGCCCACGTCGAAGCGCCCGGCGACGCGGATCCTGCGCGGCAGCGGACGGTCCTGCAGCGCCTGCTGCGCGTTGATCAGCAGGTTGAGCATCACCTGATGGAGCTGGTCGGCATCCGCGAGCACGCGCGGCAGGTCGGATGGACAGTCGACCTCGACCTCGACCCCGCTCGTGCGGAGCGCATACGCCGCGATGTCGAGCGCGGCGTCGACGACCTCGCGGATGTCGACCGGTCCCCGCTCCGGCCGCTGCTGGCGCGCCATCGCGAGGAACGTGCGCACGATGCGGGCGCAACGCTCGGCCGCGGTACGGATCTTGACCGCCGCCGCCTGCGTGGCCGGCTCGCCGTGCTCCTCGAGCAGCACGGCGCGCGCGACGACGACCGACAGCGGGTTGTTGAGCTCGTGCGAGACGCCCGCGAGCAGCGAGCCCAGCGCGGCGAGCTTCTCGCGCTGGTAGATCGACTCGCGCTGGCGCGCGAGTTCCTCGGCGGAGCGTTTGCGTTCGGTGACGTCGGTCGAGATGCCGCAGACCGCGTAGGCGCGCCCGCCCGCGTCGTGCAGCGGGAACTTGATCGAGATGTAGGTGTGCGTCCCGTCGTCGAGGCGCGCCGTCTCCTCGAATTCCATCGGCGCGTTCGCGTCGAGCACGAGGCGGTCGTTCGCGTGGTGCGGCCGCGCGACGTCCTGCGGCAGGCACTCCTCCTCGGTCCTTCCGACGACGTCCGCCTGACGGAGACGGAAGACGCGCTCCCACTCACGGTTGACGAACAGGAAGCGGCCCTCGGTGTCCTTGACCGACACCACCGCGGTCGCGTTGTCGAGGATCTGCTGGAGGCGCGCCTCGCTGTTCTCGAGTTCGCGCTGGATGCGCACGCGCGCCTCGAGGTCCTGCCGCAGCCGGCGATTCGTCTCGGCGACCTCGAGCGCCATCGCGTCGAAGGCGCGGCCGAGCCGGCCGAGTTCGTCGGGCCCGCGGAGCCCGCTCCTCGCGGCGTGGTTGCCCGCCGCGATCTCCTCCGCCGCGTGCACGAGTCGCGCGGTGCGCCGCGTGAGCAGGAAGTGCAGCACGAGCCACATCACGAGCGCGACCGCGGTGACCCAGCCGGCCCAGATGAGCGACTGCTGGAGCACGAGCGCGCGGGCCTCGGCCTTGTTCGCCTTGAGGTCGTAGGCGAGGAACACGGCGCCGTGGCGCGACGGCTTGAGCTCCGAGCGCTCGCTGCCCATCAGGACCCGCGTGTGGCCCAGAAGGCCGGTGTCGGTCGCTTCGATCCCCAAGCCTGGCCGGTACTCGCGGTAGCCCTCGAGGCGGGCCGCGGGCAGCACATCGGCGATCGGGCGGCCGAGCCACGCGCGCCGGGTCGAGGCGATCACGTCGCCCTGGTCGTCGGCCAGCGCCGCGAAGGCCACGTCGTGGTTGTGCGAGAGCACGGCCACTTCGTGCTGGGCGGTCGCGGTGTCGCCCTTGAGCAGCAGGTACTCGAGCGTGCTCTGCAGGCGGGACATCTCCTGCGCCATGCGTTCGCGGCCGGCGAGCTCGACCGCGAACTCGGCGCGCGGCGCGTGGTAGAGCAGGTTGACCGCCGACAGCGTCGCCGCCAGCCCGAGGAGCACGAGCGGGATCGTGACCTTGAGCGAGGCGCGCGACCCGAGGCTCATCGCTTCAGATGCGAGAGCGGTCCGGGCTCGAGCAGCGCGGGAATCGCGACCTCGTCGTGCAGAAGCTTCGCTTCGAGCATCAACGCCATCAGGCGCTTGCCGGTGACGGCGAGTTCGGGGGCCGGGCCTCCGAGCATCTTCAAGTTCTCCTCGCGCGACGGGATGCGCAGGCCGGAGAGCGCCGCGAGGAACTGCTCGCCCGAGATCTGCTGGCGGATGCCCATGCGCCGCGCGGCGTCCTTCGGATCGCGGTGCAGGTAGTCGATCGCGTCGAACCAGCCGTTGAGCAGCGCCGCGATCGCGTGCGGCTGCCTCTCGATCGCGGTGGGCCGGACGGCCAGGAGGTCGACGATCTCGCCCGGGATCTTGGTGCTGTCGAACAGGATCGCCGCCCCCGCCTTCAGGAACTGCGCGCGATAGGGGTCGAAGGTGACCGCGCCGTCGACCTGCCCCTTCGCGAACGCGCCCGGCTGCTCGTTCGACTCCATGTGGACCACCTCGACATCCGAGGCGCTCATGCCCGAGAGCGCGAGCGCGCGGGCGAGCACGAACGCTCCCAGCGCGCTGCTCTCGACGGCAACGCGGTGTCCCCTTAGGTCACGCATCGAATTCATGTCGGCGCGCCCGACGACGACGTCCGCGCCGTGCGACACGTCGGCGACCAGCACGATCTTCGGCCGGAAGTCGTCGGCCGCGAGCCCGAACAGCTCGTCGAGGCTCACGACCATGCCGTCGATCGCCTGGTTGCGGAACGCGCGCAGCACCTCGCTCGCCGACGGGTACTCGACGAGTTGCACGACCGACGGGTCGAGCTTGCCGAGTTCGCGCGCGAGGTACAGGGGCTCGCTGCCGATCCACACGTTGGTGCCGATCCGCAGCGGCGGCTCCGGCTGCCGGTCGCAGCCGGCCGTGGCCGAGCCGAGGAGCGCGAGGACTCCCGCGAGGAACCCGCGGCGAGACAGTCCGAAATGCCCGTTCATCGCGTCAGTTCCCGTCGGGCACGAACAGGTAGCCTTCGTTGCGCACCGTGCGGATGTAGCGGGGATGCTCGGGATCGGGTTCCACTTTCTTGCGCAGCCGCATGATGCGCAGGTCGACGCTGCGGTCGAACGGGTCCCAGTCGCGCCGGTTGAGGTTCAGGATGCGCTCGCGCGAGAGCGCCTGGTTCGGATGCTCGGCGAGCGCCTTCAGGAGATCGAACTCGAGCGACGACATCGGCACGTCGTTCCCCTCCTCATCGGTCAGCCGGTGCGCGGCGAGGTCGAGCACGCAGCGCCCGATGCGCACGCGCTCGGCGCCGAGTTCCGCGCGGTTCGCGGCCGACATCCGGCGCAGCACGCTTCGCACGCGCGCGAGCACCTCGCGCGGATCGAAGGGCTTCGAGATGTAGTCGTCCCCGCCCATCTCGAGGCCGACGATCCGGTCGACGACGGTCGACGCGGAGGTCACGAACACGACCGCGACCGACGCGTGACGCTCGCGCAGGTGGCGGGCGAGCGCGAGGCCGTCCTCGCCGGGCATCGTGACGTCGACCAGCGCGAGGTCGATCGCGGCCTTCGCGACGACCGCCTTAGCCGCATCGGCGTTCGCCGCGCCCATCGTCGCGTAGCCGTGCTTCGCGAGGTACTCCTCGAGGACCTCGCGCACGTCGGGCTCGTCGTCGACCACGAGGATCGTGGCTTTCGCGTTCAATGTCGCCTCCCGCTTCCGGGCGATCGCCTCGGCGTCGCCGCTCGCCCTCGCCGGCAGCGCGAATCCTACCGCCGTGACGGTGCGCCGTGGTGGCCGGTCCGACCGCTCCGGGCCGCCCCGTGCCACGTCCGTCGCCTCGTTCCCGCTCCTCATCGTCGTTCGCCTCGAGGCGTGCGGGATCGCCGCCGCCGCTCCGCCCGGTCCGGGCGAGGGTCGAAGCATAGACGGCGGTCCGGCGGACGGCACCGGGTCCGTACGCCGTTGATACAAACGAAACAAAACCGGCGCGATGGCGTTGCGCCGATGCCGCTTCCGCGCGCCACGGCGCCGAGTCCTGCGATCGGGCGAAATACCGGAAACAAATCGGGCCGCACGCTGAAATCGTCCCGCGACGAACGCTCCGCAGAATGCGAACGTTCAAGCAGAGAGGAGCGAACCAGATGTCGTCATCGAACCCAACGTCGCCTCAGGTCGCAACCCACTGGACCCGCCTGTTCTACCGCGACCTCGACGCGCCCTGGCGCGAAGCGAGCGAGGACGGCGAATCGACCGCCGAACCGCGTTTGCGCACGGGCGCGGGGGGAGCAGCCTTCGACGCGCGCACGCTGACCGTCGCGGCCGCGGTGCTGCTCGGCGCCTTCGCGTCACTCGCCCTGGGCGTGTCGGGTCTCGATCGCCTGTTCGCGCACGACGGAGACGCGCAGGCGCAGCCCGCCTGCGTTCGTTCCGGCGGTCCCGAAACCGGCACCGCATCGCGCAGGGCGCCATTGCCGCCCTCGCCCACCTTCGCCTGACCGAAACCGAACAGGAGAACCGCCATGCCTCATGTCGAACGCGAACTGCACTCGCCGGTCGGAACCGCGCCCCCCTTCGCGCCCTCGCGCATCAGCGAGTCGCGCACCGCCGCGCTGGTGCGCGCGCACGCCGCCAACGATCCGGCTTGCGTCGACGCGGAAGCGATCGACAGCTCTCCGGCGCCGACCGAACCCGCCGCTCCCGCGGAGGCCGTTCGTCGCCCCTGGAGCGTCGGTCTGCACCGCCGCGTCTCGCGGCTGCGCTCGCGGCTCATCGGAAGCGCGATCCTCGCGGGCATCGGCGCGATCGCCGGCGTCGTGCGCCGCGCGCGCGACGCCTGGCGCGCCCGCAGCCTGGCCGCGTCGATCTGCACGAGCCTCGACGAACTCGACGATCGCACGTTGCGCGACCTCGGTCTCGACCGCAGCGAGGTCTCGTCGCTCGCCACGGAACTGGCCGGCCGCGCCGCCACGACGCGCATGCACGCGATGCTCGCGCTGCGGGGGCGCTTCCGCTGACCGCGCGCGAACCCGCTCCCCGCCACGCGCGGCGGGGACGCGTCACGCCGCGCTCGACACCGACGACGGTGGGCCACCGCTGCGTCCGGACGCTGATGCGGCCTCGACGCGGCGAACGAGCGCCTGCAGCTTGCCGACGTCGACGCCGAGCGCGCCCTGGAAACCCTGTTCCGCCGACGTCGGGCAGAACAGGATGCCATGCACGAGGTCGAGCTTCGCCGAGATCAGCCAGAAGAACGGACGGAATTCGATCGACGGCATGAACTCGATGACCCGGGTGCCGGCCGCGCAGAACAGGAGGTTCGCGAGGCCTGCGCCGTGCGGGCCCACGATGAACGCGGCTCCGCGGAAGAGCCGGATCTGCTCCGCCACGTCCATGCCTTCGAGGTAGACGGTCTCGAAGCCGAGGCGCTCCAGCGTTTCCTGGACCTGCGCGTGGTTGGCGATCGTCCGCGTCGGTCCCCGTCGCGCGATGAACAGGCGTCGGTCGCGGCGCATTCCGGGGACATCGTGGCGCATCGCGACGCCGCACCGGAAGTCCTCGAGGTAGGGCGCGGGCATCGTCTGGACGAGGTCGCTGTCGACCCAGACGGCCTCCCGGACGTGCACGAGATCCGCGGAGACTTCCTCGACGCCTCGGTCCAGCCCGACCGCGGCGAGCGCGCGCCGATGGTCGAACGCCGCCGCCACGTCCATCGACTTCGGCAACAGGATCCGGCGCCCGGCGTCGGGCCCGAGCGCCCGCGTCATGAGATCGAGACCGAGCAGCCCTTCGGCGACCCAGTGGTAGTAGTTGTGCAGGTTGCCGTTGTAGAAGACGAGGCACGACGCGTCGTGATGCGGCGCCGCCGCCAGCGCAGCGCGGTCGATCCGCAGACCGTCGCTCTCGACGGTGAGCCAGGGCGCCGATCCCGGCGGGGCACCCCGCAGGTAGCCCATCGCGCGCCACACGCCGCTGCGATCGAAGATCGCGCCCTCGGAGAATCGCGCCATCGACACGTACACGTCGCTGCGGCGCACGAGCCGGATCCGGTCGTGGCCGACCGGACCGACGTGCGAGCCTTTCGCGCATCCGGCGACGAACACCCGCAAGTCCGCGTCGTCCGCGACGATCGGCGGGTCGAGCCGCGGCGAGGCTTCCGACGGCCACCAGGTATCGCCCGAATGCAGGAAAGCGCCGAACGACGCGGCCCGGTTCCGGTCGTCCATCGACACGGAGGTGGTCAGCCGAAGGTCGTCGCGCGTCGAAGCTTCGGCAACCTCCTCACGATCTGCTTCGAGCGCAACGCCTGCGCGCGGATCACCGACCGGCCACCGCCGCGCGGCCATGACATCGCCGGCGTCGACCGCACGACCCGGCTCGAACAACATCAAGCCCCGCAGCGTCCATGAAGCACCGGGCGACGTACCTTCGCGCTGCGTTGTCGAGAGCCGCAGGTCGACGACCTGGTCCGCGCCGATCCGGCAAGCAAGCACACCGACCGTTTCGCCACCGGGCTCGAGGTCCACGTCGGTCCGCGCGCCGTCCTGCGACCGGATCGCGAGGCGCCATGCGCCAGCGCCTGCGGCGAGCCGCAGGACCACGACGACATCGGCATTCGGCGGCGCCGTCGTCCTGAATCGTAGCGAGGCTTCTTCCCCGGCGGCGCGTACTCCGCCGGCACCGGGCATGCTCCAGCCCGAGACGCAGGCGAGGTCGGCGGAGAGCGACCCGTCGATGGCGTCGCCGCGAAGCAATTCCGCATCGCTCGAGATCGGCAGGTAGCGGTCCATCGGGAGGCGCAGGACGGGAGCCCGTCGGGGGGACCGCGCCTGGCGCGCCAGCGCCAGCGTCGAGGCATGCAGCGCTTCCGCCACCGCACTCCACGACCTCGGCTCGAAGAGTTCGACGATTTCCCGTTCGCGGCGCCGGCGCAACTCCGGATCGTCGAGAAAGCGCGTGAGACGTTCGAGCCCGTCGCGCGCGTTGTACGGATCGAGATAGTCCGCCGCCGCGCCGCCGGCTTCGGGAATGCCTCCGGTCGCCGAGCACAGGCAGATCTTGCCGTGCGCGAGACTCTCGCCCACCGGCAGCCCCCAGCCTTCGGCGAAGCTCGGGAACATCGTCAGCAGGCAATGCCGGTAGAGTGCATCGAGCTCGACGTCCGAGACATCGTGCAACAGCACGATCCTGCCGTCGAGGCCGCGGCTCGATTCGAGCTGCTCCAGGAAGTCGCGCACGAGCCAGCCCTTGCGGCCGACGAACACGAGCGTCGGAATGTCGCTGCGGCCGGATGCCGCCATCAGCTTCCACACCTGGAACAGGTAGGAGGGGTTCTTTCGCACCTCGATCGTGCCGACGCACAGCACGAAGCGCGTGCCGAGGATCGCCGCCACCCGCGGCGACAAGTCCGGTCCCGCCGGCGCGTTCGCGGCCCGCTCGCGCGCGAGCGGCAACAGGTGGACGGGCATGCAGTCGAAGCCGCCGGCGGACATGAAGCGCACGAGCGAGTTCCGGTTGTACTCGGTCGTCGTGAAGGCGAAATCGGCGAACGTGACCGCCTCCACGACGCTCTTCACGAATGTCCGTATCGACCCCGGCGCGAAGTACTCGGGCGCGTCGACCGGCAGCAAGTCGTGGATCAGCACGCCGATGGTCGCGCCCGCCTCCTTGAGCGCACGCGCCAGCCTGCCCGCCCGCCGATCGGTCCAGAACGCGCCGAGCGCGATGAAGACGTCGGGCGGTCCGGCGGCGATCGGGACAGAGCGCTCGACGAGTTCGTCGATCCGGGACCGCGCGTCGGCCGGCGCCGCGGGTCCCGTGCCGAGCCCGTCGAGGAGTGCGACGAACCGGGTCGCGTCGATGACCGTGAGCCGATCGCGGCCATCGAGCGCGACGAGGCGGATCGGCGGTCGGTGCGCGAGCGCGAGCAGATACCGCACGAGTTCGGCGTGGACGCGCTGGATGCCGGTCGGCGTCGTGTGATCGCCGAGGTAGCGCATCAGGTCGGTCACGTCGATCAGGATCGACGGCGCACCTACCTGCGCGTCGGTTCGGCGCGCGACCATCGCCGCCATCGGACGCGGTGTCGAGCGATGCGGCGGCTCCGCCTCGCCGTTCGCGGCGAAGCGTTCCCAGAACGCCGGGTCGATCCAGGGCTCGTAGGGCAGGAAGCGCCGTTCGCGCATCGACGGCAACCAGCAACGCTGTTCGTCGCGCGCGAGCATCGCGGCCATCCGGGGGTAGCTGCTGTTGGACAGCGCCAGATGGTCGGCCCGCCGCAACACCTCGAAGTCGCGCACATGCTCCGGCAGCGCCGCGGCCGGCTCGTCGAACTCCGCTGCCACCGACTCGAACTCGCGGAAGGCCGGACCGACCGCATCGGGCTCGTCGGTCGCGACGAACAGAAGCGGATCGCGCAGCGTCGGCCAGATCGAGTGCAGCCACTCGACGTACCAGGCTTCGGGCACCAGGCGGAAATACGGCAACTGGTGCTGAAGCCGGCGATAGTCGCCGCGGCGCACGTGCACCGCGACGAGCGTCCTCCGGCCGTCGTCGGTCACGCGTCGCCGCCACGCGTCGATGGCCTCATGACGGCGGCCCGCGAGCCGGAACATCCGCCGCAGTAGCGGACGATGCTGCCGCCAGCACGCGGGCGTTTCCTGGAAGTAGCCTTCCAGATCCAGGTCCGCCGGCGGGTTCGCCCAATCCCAGAGCTTGCGATCGTCGTCGCTGAAGCCGGCGAAACTCCAGCGCTCGAGCGGCTCGCCCGTGCAGCGGGGATCATCGAGCGCGTAGAGTGCTTCGCCCTCCCACGCCGGGAACGCCGCCGCCAGACCGTGGCGCAGCGCGTAGAGCTTCGCGTACGCGTACTGGAAGAGCTGGTTCGCGAAGCGCCCGTTGATCCCGAGCGTCGAGACCGTGACGCGGCCGCGCGCAAGCCCGCCCTGCCCGCGCAGCGTCCCCACCGACGCCGAGGCGAGAAAGCCGTGGGCGACACCGCCCGGAATCGCGCACGACGCGGTCCACACGA
This sequence comes from Burkholderiales bacterium, assembly GCA_015075645.1. NCBI lineage: Bacteria > Pseudomonadati > Pseudomonadota > Betaproteobacteria > Burkholderiales > Burkholderiales bacterium. The sequence continues at coordinate 147,630 of JABTUF010000001.1, forward strand.
GGCCGAGATCGAAGAGGTCGCGCCGCAACCGGTCGATGTCGCTCACGTCCCGCTGCGACGGCGCGGACGCGAGAAGCACGACAGCGGAGAACGCGAAGCCGTCATCGACCTCCGCCAACATCGCCTGCAGCGATGCGGGAGAGGTCAGCAGCACGTCGATGGCTGCCGCGCCGGACGCAGGCACGACCGCGCCCGCGTCCGCCCATGTCGGCGTGACGCCCCGTGCGACGACGGACCGAATCGTCAGCGCAGGATCGAGGAAGGGTCCAAGCAGCCGATGGGCGAGGTCCATGTCCGACCGCGGGAGGGCGGCGAGGAGCGAAGCCTACGCGAATCCCGCGCGCGCGCAATCGCGCTGCGCCAGGTTAGTCCTCCCGGCGATCGCCGGCCGGGTATGCGTTCAGCGCACGACGTTGCGCGACCCCGCCGCGATGCAGCCGTTGCCGCCTTCGGCGCACACCACGAGATAGGTCGAGCGCTGGCCGCAGCCGGACACGCCGACCGTGTACTCGGCTCGCTGAGGGGGTGCGAAGCGCGGGTTCATGATCGGCGACTGAATCATCTCCTTGCTCAGCACCTCGGCCTTCGCGGCCGGGCAATTCAACTCGAACGCACCGCGCCGCTGTGCGGTGTGGACGGCGTCGGCCTGCATCTCGTCGACGATCTGCTGCTGCGTCTGGCAGCCGGCGAGCGCGAGGCCCGCGGCCGTGGCGAGGATCAACGTGCGGAACGTCTTCATCGGTGTGCTCCTGTCGTGGTTTCGAACGTTCTCATCCGGTGCGGCAATGTTCCTGCGTTGAAGGAACCGGTCCCTCAGCGCAGCGACCAACCGAGCAACAGCAATCCCCCGGCGGCGATCCAGCTGCCGGCGACGCGCCAGGCGATTCGCAACCATCCCGATTTCCAGGCGGCCACCGCCGCGGCGCCCAGGGCGACAAGGACGAAGATCGCCGCCGTGCTGCCGAGCACCCCGCGCATCCCCGCACCGGTCTGGGCCAGCGCAGCGCCGTTCGCGAAGCCGAGCGCGAGGCCGAACACGGCGGCGATCGCCGTCGTCGCGAACGGCGGCAGTCCGAGATCGAGCGCGACGAGGCCTCCCGCGAGCAGAAGCGGCAACCAGGCCAGCGCGTCGGGCACCGCGACTGCGGACACCTCTCCGGCGATGCCCCCGAGCGACCACGCCAGCGGTAACGCGACGAGGGCGAGCCGCGCGTGCATCCTGCCTCGCAGGCCGGCGAGGATCGCGATCGCGAACACCGGGAGCACGAGTTCCGGCGACAGCGCGAAATGCAGGATGCCGTCGTAGACCGGACCCAGGCCGGTCGAAACGAGATGCGCGTGCGCGAGCGATGGAGCGTACGACAGCGCGACGACCGCTGCTCGCCCCGCGGCTCGCCGGGCGCACGCTGTCACGCAACCGCTCTCCAGAGGAAGACGAGGCCGGCGAGACTCACGACACTTCCGGCGACGCGCAACGCGACCTTGCCGGAGGGCCAGCGATGCACGGCGCCGGCGGCGATGCCGATCGCGTGCAGGCAACCGGTCGCCACCACGAACCCGAGGCTGTAGAGGAGCCCGCTCTGGCCGGGAGGAAGCTCGGTGCCATGCGCATGTCCGTGGAAGATCGCGAAGAAGCCGACGAGCGCGGCCGCGGCGAAGAGCGGGATGCGACGCTCAGTCATCACCGCTGCGCCGAGCAGCACCGCGGAGGCCGCGATGCCCAATTCGACACCCGGGATGCCCACGCCGACGAGGCCCAGGAAGCCGCCGAACGCCATCACCAGCGGGAACGTCAGCGGCAGGATCCAGATCGCCGGCGCGCCGAGCTGCGCGCCCCACAGGCCGACGGCGACCATCGCGAGGATGTGGTCGAGCCCGGAGAACGGGTGCGCGAAGCCGGTGAGAAATCCCGACGCCTGACCGGTCTCGGAATGCGCGAATGTCGGCAGCGAGGTGGCCGCGAGCGCGGCGGCAACGACGAGCCTGGCGTGGAACGAAAGTCGCATGTCTCTCTCCAATCATCCGGCGCGGCGCGGCATGGAACCACGGCCCGCCTGCCGAAAGGTGAACGTTAGCATCATCCGCCCTCGATCATCATCACGACGCGCTGGATCGTCCAGAATGCGCCGAACGTCCCGACGACGTAGCCAGGCGCGAGTTGCATCGCCTTCGACCAGTGCAGCTCGAGTACCTTGAACGCGCGCACCGTGAGCAGGATCAGCGCGACGAACGCGAGCTGCCCGATCTCGACGCCCACGTTGAACGCGAAGAGCGCGAGCGGAATGTCGCCCTGCGGCAGGCCGAGCGCCGTGAGCCCGCTCGCGAACCCGAACCCGTGCAACAGGCCGAACGCGAACGCGACGATCCATGGATGGCGGATCGTGAAGCTCGTCTCGCCGCGCCACACCCGCACGATCTCGGGCCCGAGGAACAGGATCGAGAGCGCGATCGCGGCGTTGAGCGGCGGAGCCGGAATGTGCGCGTAGCCGAGCGTGGCGACGGCCAGCGTGATGCTGTGCGCGACGGTGAACGCGGTGATCGCCTTCACCAGCATCCACGGCGTGCGCACGATCAGCAGCAGGCCGAACACGAACAGCAGGTGATCGATGCCGAGCAGGATGTGCTCGACGCCGTGGCGGACGTAGGTCGCGAACACGGCGAGCGTCCCCTGAGGCGCGGTCACCTCGAGGCGCGGACTCGACGGCTGCACGAGCGTCATCGACATCCTGCCGTCGCGCGTCTGCACGCGTGCGAGCACGTCGGTGATCGTCGCCTGCAGGCCGACGAACTCGACCGACTTGCCTTCCAGGCCGCCGTCGATCTCGATCGTGCGCCGCTCGACGATCGAATCGTTGAAATCGCGCTCGTTGGGTCCGGTCAGGGCGCGCGTCCCCTCGGGGAACCGGACGACGACCGGCAGGCGCATGCCCGAGAGGAGCGGCGTACGCCAGACGACGTCGTAGCGGCCGGGACCGGTCTCGGTGAGCTGCAGGTACGCGGGGCGAGCCTCGTGCGCGTGGGCGAACGGCGCGAACACGACTACGAGCGCCAGAAGCGCCCACCTTGCGGCCGACCGCAACGTTCGCCCGAGGGTCATTTCGCCGCCGGCGAGGACGGCCTGGGAAGCACGACCGTGTAGCGCGCGCGCATCGCCTCGTAGGCTTCGCGCTTCAGGGTCTCGCGCCGCTCGGCGATCCACGCCTGCTTGACCTCGGGCTCGATCTCGTCGAACGGCGGAACCTGCGCCGGCGTCAGCTCGTCGATGAAGACGAGGTGCCAGCCGAAACCGGACTCGATCGGGCCGCGCCAGGCCCCGGGCGTCTGCTCGAAGAGCGCGCGCGCGAAGCCTGGACCAAAGGCCTTGGCCACCTGGTCATAGGAGCGGTCGGGGTAGTAGGCCTGGAACATGAACGGATCGCCCGACGCTGTGGCGTCCACTGCGTCGGCGGGCTTGCCGGCGAGCTTCGCGAGTTCATGCTCGGCGTCCGCGCGCGCCTTTCCATGGCGGTGGTCGGGCGAGAAGTAGATGTGGCGGAACGTGGCGCGCGGCGCCTGCGTGAAGCGGTCGCGATTCGTGTCGTACCACTTCGCGAGTTGGTCGCGCGAAGGCTCGCCGAGCGAGGCCAGGTCCTCGGCGAGGAACTCCATCTTCTGCACCATCCGGCGCTTGACGATGGTGTCGTTCTTCTCGAGGCCGAGGGCGAGCCCTTCGCGATAGAGCACCTCCTCGCGGACCTTGCCCTCGATCAGGCTCGCCATCTCGGCGGGCGTCGGAGGAGGACGCCCCTGCGCGAGCCACACGACGCTGATCTGCTTCAGGTCGTCCTCGGTGATGACGATCCGGTGGTCGTCGGGCGCTTCGAACGCCGACGGGTTGAGCCACGCGTACAGGCCGAAGAGCGCCGCACCCGAAACGAGGAAATGCAACAGCGGCTCGCGAAGGATGCCCCCGCGTCGCGACCGCGGCCCGATCGTACCGCCGTCAGGGGGCGGCGGCGCCTGGACATGAGATTCCACCGCACCTTGCGAAGCCCCGGGAAACGCGGCGCCCGCTCCCTCGCTTTGGCGACGCGCACCTTCGACGCGTACGACTCCCGGTTCGACCTGCGCGTCCGCCCGCGAGACTTCGAGGTGATCCGCCTCGGTCATCGCTCGATGCTCTGCACTTCGTAGTTGGCGTAGCCGAACTCGTTGCTGCGCGCAGCGATGTACTTGCCCCCGGAGCGGTAGACGGTCAGGCCGAACGGCGTCTCCTGCTGGGTCACCACGATGCGCCCGTCCTTGATCTCGTACCTCGCCTTCGGAGTACCCAGGACGTTGCTCGTCGTTCCCTTCGGCAGCGTGACGACCCGCTCCCCGTTCAATCCGAAGAGCACGTACAGGGTGTTGCCGCCGACGGTGTCGCGGAGCTTCACGGTCTTGCCCAGCACGAGCGCCTTGAGCTCCGCATCGGTGAGCGCCGTGGCGCCGCTTCGCTTCAAGTCCGCGACCGTCACGCCCGGCGGGGCCTTCGCGGCCTGCGCCTGGGTGGGCGTGTACCAGATGGGCGAACCCCAGGCGCGCTCCTGGACGGTCGCCGGAACCGTGCTCGGCGGCGGGACGCCGAGCTTCGCCGCATCGAAGGTACTCCAGCGCGGCGTCGGGATCTGCAGGACTCGCGCGTAGTAGAACGCGTGGAGGCTCGGGTCGAAATCGGGGTCGGCCCACGCCGCCTTGAGCTCCACCGCGCCGATGTCGTTGCGGTAGGTGGCCTTCGCGACATCGACGGTGTTGCCGACCGGCGGCAGCTTGCCGGTCGCACGATCGACCTTGCGGTTGCCGGACCACGCCACGTCGTAGATCTTCTCGAAGGTCTGGCCGTTCTTCGTCCAGCCCTTGACGATCTGGATGCGATCGAGGTTGCCGTCCTGGGGATCCTTCGTCGCCCACACGATGAACGTCGGCGCCTTGTTGCCGGCGTGCGCGGGCAGGTCGCCGCCCATCGGCACGCCCTGCTTGTAGGCGGCCTTCGCCCAGTCCTTGCCATCGAGGCTGCGCCGGTCGTAGCCCCAGCCGCCGAACATCCGCACCTGCAGCCGCACGCCGCTGGTCGCGAAGACTTCGCGTCGACGGAAGGCGTCGAAGATCGCCTCGCGCGTGTTCGATTCAGCCCAGACGCCGCCGAGTCCCGACGTGCCGGTTTCGACGACGGTCATGCCGGAGGCCACCTCGCCGGACAGCCGCTTCTCGGGCGTCGAATCGATCAGCCCGTGGTCGCCGAAGAAGTTGGACTGCGAGTAGGCGGTCGCCGTGTTGTGCGAATCCCCGGCCCCGACCACGCCGAGCTTGTACGGATTGAAGCCGCGGGTGGCCTGCAGCGCCAGGCCGTTCAGGTCGGCCTCGCGCACGTAGCTTCCGTGGATCCTCGAGAAACTGTTGTCGAGGCCGATCAGGTAGTTCATGAGCTCGAAGCCTGCGAACTCGTCGTTCGGCGACAGCAGCGGAGTCGTCTCCGAGGCGCCCTTCACCTGCTTGATCTCGTGGATCGGCTCGTTGCGCATCCGCTGCTCGGCCCACGCGGCGTCGATCGGCTTGCCCTTGCTGTCGACGTCGATCGGGAACATCAGCCCGTTCGACAGATTGCCGTTGTGCGAAATGGCGATGAGCGCGTTGCCGGACTTGCGCTGGGCGTCCATCCAGTTCCAGAGATCCTCGGGGTGTTCCGAATCGATCGCGCTGAACGGCGCACCCGGAACATGCGAGCACTCCTTGAAGAGGATGTTGCGATGCATGTTCTGGTTCTTCGGCATCGACGTCCACTCGTACGCGCAGAAGGTCGTGAACTTCCCGGGCTTGTTGTACTTCTCGGCCGCGGCATTGTTCTTCTCCCACACCGACTGGATCAGATCGGGCTGCAGCAGCTCCTTGATCGGCTCGTTCTTGCCGAGGCTGCCGGCGAGCCACTGGAAGATCTTGATCGGCGGGTTCTCCGGTGTCACGCGCAACCGGGCTGCGATCGGCAGCTTGCTGACCGGCGACGACGGGTCGTTGGCCAGCCTGACCATGCCGACGTACTCGGAGTGGTCGGTGACCATCATGAAGTCGAGCGGCGCCTTGATCTTCACGTCGAAGCCGGCCGGATGCTTGATGGGCTCGCCCATCGCGTAGCGGTACGAGTCCTCCGGTCCGGTCAGCGTGTTGCCGAGGATGTAGGCATCAAGCGACCAGCTCGTGTGCTGGTGCGTCTGCCCGAAGTAGGCGTGCCGCTCCTGCGCATGGGCGTGCATCGCGCCGAATGCGAGGGCGATCGAAGCGAACAAGGCGGCATGCGAGTTTCGTGTGGACATCTCGGGCTCCTCAGCGTGGGACAAGCATCTCGATCGGGTCGTCAACGGCTGCCGTACCGGTGTTCAGTTCACTGCCCGCCACCTTGATGCGTCGCCACGGCATGGGACCCGATGGAACGATGGCGCCTGCCCGCGGGGGCAGGTGACCACCGTCATCGGGCGCGACTGACGCATGGGACCTTGAGTCGGGCAGCGTTTAATTGTGCCGCAGCGGGTAGGTGCGCGCGTCAATCTCCGAAGCATGGGCCATGAACATCTCGTTCTGGCCTCAGGGCAGAAGCTCCACGTCCGGCATCACGAACGTCCTGTCCCAGAACGCTTCGGTGCCGCCGTAGATGCGGATGATGGGCATCGGCCGCTTGCCCTGGGTCGGAATCCAGTTCGATTCGAGGCCCGGCGGTGGCTTCGGTCCGAAGTACAGGTCCACGCTGCCGTCGGCGTTCTTCTTCATGTTGGGAACGTCGTAGGAACTCAGGCCGACCCGTTCGAGCGGGCTGTAGATGAACGCCCAGGTCGCCACGTCGTAGACGATCAGCGACCAGAACTGCTTGACGGGCATGTTCGCGGGCACGCGCAACCTGTAGGTCTTTCCGGCCTCGAGCGGACGCCCTTCGCTGTCGGCGAGCGACGCGAGATACACCGTTGCCGGCGCCCTGCCTTCCTTGGCCCACGCCGCGACCTGATCCAGGCGTGGAATGCCGGGCGCGTAGTAGATGCCCCCGTGGTAGTTGTCTGCGCGCTGGGTGTAGAACAATCCGTCCGGCAGGTCGTAGTTCATGCTGTTCTGCGCGTCCGGCAGGAAATAGTAGGACCAGTGGCGATTGGGCCAGTAGAGGTTGTGCGCCTGGACTTCGAAGAAGCGCTGCTGCATGTAGAAGTAGGCGTCCACGACCGCGCGCTCCATCGCCGCCTTGTATTTGAGCGGCGGGCTGAACGGCTTGCCGACTTCGATGCCCAGGGTCTTGAGCATGCCCATCATCGCCTTGTCGCGCGGCCGTACCGGCTCGTCGCTCACGGCACCGTAGATGTCCTGGAAGTAGGTGAAGTCGTAGCGTGGAAGAGTCGCGATCCTTTTCTTGCCCGGATCGACGAAGCGCGTCGGTTTCGGATGGCCGGCATCCGCGAGCGGGTACATCTGCAACTTGTGCGAGTACGCATGGGCCTGCGCATCGGTCATCCCGGGCAACTTGATCGACCGGAAGGCGAACTGGATGCGGTTGCTCGGGCTGTGGACCGCGAGATAGCCGGCCGGCATCTCGCCCTTGTAGCCAGGCGGCAGGAACAGGTACTTGCCGCCCTTGCCGCGATCGAGGCCCGACGGCCCGACGCCGGCGATCGTCTCCTGCCAGGAATCGACCACCTGGCCGTAGAGGACCCCGTCCTTCGACGCGGGTGGAACCTCCAGCACCACCGGCCCGGCGCGCAGATCGGCGTTGGCCATGATGTAGGGCGTCGAATTGTTCGCGGTCAGGAATTCATCCTGTGGCCCGAGCGTGTGTGCCATGGCCATGACGTCGTTGTCCTTGATGCCCAGCGCCTCCGCACCCTTGCGGATCCGGTACACCTCGACGGCCGGTTGGGACCAGATCACCGCTTCGAAGGCGCGCTGGTAGACGACCTGCTCCTCGAGGTCGGGGACCGATGCCTTGCTGCCCGGCGCCGGCTGGCCGCCGAGCGGTTCGGTTTGGGCGGACGCGCCGGCGGCAAGCACCATGAGCAATACGACCGTCGCAAGCAACCCTCTTGCGGTGACGAGCGTGTCAGCGGGGCATCTGCTTTGCATCGCCATTTCTCTATGCAAGGCTAACGGGCGGTGTCTCAGGCGGCACAGGCTGTTGTCGTGCGGCACGACGTTCAGCACCAGCGACGGCGCAAGGCGCCGTCCGCTGCGTGCGGTTGCTGGCTGGCGGAGTCTCGACTCAACCGGCCAACGTGATGTCGCTCGGCCGCCAGCTCTTGTCGAAGAACGACGGCAGCGGGCTGTACAGGCGCAGGATCGTGAACCAGCCCTTGCCGGGCACGGTCTGGATCCAGTTGCCGCGCTTGACGCCGGACGGCTGCGTCGGGCCGAAATAAATTGTCGTGGAGCCGTCGGCGTTCGCTTCGGCCGCGGGCGACGGATAGCTCTGGCTGCCGGCGCGCGGGTAGCGCTGCGGCGTGTCGAGCATCGAGCGCGACTGGTTGTCGTAGACCGTGAACGACCAGAACGCACGCGCCGGAATGCCCTTGGGCAGCGTCACCTTGTAGGTCTTCGCGCCGTCGTAGGGATTGCCGGCCGCGTCGAGGAAGCCCATCAGGTACTGCGAGCCGACGTCGGGAATGCGCATGATCATGCCCGGCGAATCGAGCGTGTACGCGTAGTAGAACGCGGTGCGCGAGTCGAGGGTGCGCGCGCCGGTCGGCGGCAAGGGTTTGAACATGCCGTCCTTGAACAGCGGCGGCGGCGTCTCGAAGTTCGCGCCGCCTTCCCAGAGCATGTTGCCCCACATCGAGCCGGGGTAAACGGTCCATTCGGGATGTGCCGCGACGTAGCGCCAGTTCAGCACGCGGCCCGCGGCGTTGCCCACCGCAGCGGCATCGGCGAGGATCTTCTTCATGCGCGCATCGGGCTTGAACGGCTGGCCCTTGACGATGCCGATCGCGGCGAGCTGCCCGGACAGTTCGACGTCGTAGCTCGTCGCGGGCTCCTGCTGGACGTTCTCGTTGATCATCTCGAAGAAGCCGTAGTCGCTCGGCGGGACCGTGTTGAATACCTTGCCGCTGGCCTCGACGAACTTGGTCTCGGGCACCGGTGGATTGCCGGCGAGCCGGACCTTGCCTTCGAGTGCCGTCGCGATACTCGTGCCGAAGCCGCCCGGCTTGTACGCGTAGATCTTCAGGTGCTTCTTGATGTTCTCGACGGCAGGCCTGGGGTCGTTGTTCACCAGGTTCGCGCGGGTCGCGTAGAGCACGCGGTTGGTGCGCGCCTTGGCGATGAAGTAGCCGCCGTCGGGCAGCGGCCCGTCGTAGCCGGGAGGCACGATCAGGTACTTGCCGCCCTCGCCGCGATCGGGGCCGGGGAAGCCGACGTCGACGACCCAGGAAAACCACATGTCGTTGATCGTGCCGAGCCCCATCGGCGGCTGCTCGATGACCATCGGGCCCTTCGTGAGATCGACCAGCGACATGTAGTAGATCGTGTCCGCGTTCGCCGTCAGGAACAGCGACTTCGAGTCCATCAGCTCGGAGAAGATCACCACCGAGTTGTCTTCGGCGCCGATGCTGCGGAAGCCCTTGCCCAGCGCGTAGGCCGACGCGCCGCGGAAGCTGTTGTTGTAGACCGCGAGCGCGTTGTTGAAGGCGAGTGCGTCGCGCACCTTCCCGGCCGTCGCAACGCTCGGCGCACCATCGTTGAACTCGAGCGTGCCGATGCTGGTCTCGACCCGCGGCGGCGTCGAGATCTCGCGGGGGATCGCGGCGGACTGCGCCGCAGCCAGCAGAGGAAGCGCGAGCAGCGCGATGGATGCAATGGCAGGAGTCGTGCGTCGAATCATCGTCGGACCTTCATGTTTCGGGAGAAACGGTTGCGTGCATCCGCCTACTTGGCGTGCATGTTGAACTGGACCTCGGTCCCGAGCTGCTGTGGCACCGGGATGAACTCGTAGTTCGCGTAGCCGAACTCGTTGCTGCGCGCGGCGTAGTGCTTGCCGCCGAGCTTGTAGATAGTGGTCTCGTACGGCGCGTTGCCGATCATCGACGTGACCTTGCCGCCCTTGATCTGGTAGGCGGCGGACAATCCGAGATAGGCGTTGCGTTCGAGATCCCCCGTCGCGCTCGGCTGCGGTACCTTGGGGTTGATGTACTTGATCTGGCGCTGGCCGTTCGCGTTCCAGGCGACGACGAACTTGTCGCCGGTGACGTTGTTCTGCGCGTAAGTCGACTTGCCGACCAGGAAGGCGCGCAGTTCGGCGTCGTTCAATTTCTTGGCGCCCCGCTTCAGGAGATCCGCGACCTTCGGGCTCTCCTTCGCCGCCTTGCGGGCGTCCGCCGTCGGCGCGAACCAGATCGGCGACGACCACGCGCGCTCCTGCACCGTCGCCGGCACGACCTCCGGCGGTGCGATGCCGAGTTCCTTGGCCTGGATCGTGGTCCAGCGCGGCGTCGGGATCTCCAGCACGCGAGCGTAGTAGAACGCGTCGAGCGACGGGTCGAAGTCGGGGTCGGTCCAGACTGTCTTCAGCTCGACCGCGCCGATCGTGTTGGTGAAGGTCGCGTTCGGGATGTCGACCGTGCTGCCGATCGCGGGGACCTTGCCGGTCTGCGGATCGCGCTTGCGGTCGCCCGCCCAGACGACGTCGTAGACCTTCTCGAAGCTCTGGCCGCTCTTGCTCCAGCCCTTCACGATCTGCACCCGGTCGAGGTTGCCCGAGGTCGGGTCCTTGACGGCCCACACCGCGAACGACGGCGCCTTGCCGCTCGCCGCCGGCAGGTCGGCGCCCATCGGCACGCCCTGCGCGTACGCGGTCTTCACCCACTCGTTGCCGTTCACGAGTTCGGGCGCGTACTGCCAGCCGCCGAAGAAGCGCAGCTTGATGCGCACGCCGCTGGTGCCGAAGGTCTCCTTGCGCGCCATCGCGTCGAACAGCGACGCGCGCGTGTTCTCCTCGGCCCACAGTCCGGTCAACCCGGCCGGGTTCTCATACCGCACGTCCATGCCGGCGAAGACATGGCCCGACATGCGCTCCTTGATGTTGCCGTCGTTCAACGCATGGCCGCCGAAGAAGTTCATCTGGCGGTAGGGTGTGGCCGTGTTGTGCGAATCCGAGCCGCCGACGATGCCGGTCTTGTACGGGTTGTAGCCGCGCGCCTGCTGCATCGCGATGCCGTCCTTCAAGCCCTGGCGCACGTAGCTGCCGCGGATCGTCGGCCAGCGCCCCGGCGGGAAGCCGAGCAGGTAGTTCAGGATCTCGTAGTTCGCGAACTCGTCGTTCGGCGACAGCAGCGGGTGGGTCTCCGACTGTCCCTTGATCTGCTTGATCTCGGTGAGGCGCTCGTTGCGATCGCGCGACGCGGCCCAGGCGGCGTCGATCGGCCGGCCCTTCTGGTCGACGTCGATCGGGAACATGTGGCCGTCGGAGAGATTCGCGTTGTGCGAGATCGCGAGCAGTTCCATCCCGGCCTTGCGCTGCTTGTCCATCCAGGCCCACAGATCGCTCGGGTCGGTCGACTCGAGCGAGCTGAACGGCATCTGCGGCACCTTCGCGCAGTCCTTGAAGAAGACGTTGCGGTGCATGTTGCGGTTGTCCGGTGTCGAGGTCCACTCGTAGGCACAGAACGCGGTGAACTTGCCCGGCTCGTTGGCAGCATCCGCCATCTCGTTGTTGCGCTTCCAGACGGTGCCGGCGACCGCCGGCTGCATCAACTCCTTGAACGGCTTGCCGTCGATCATCGAATTGCCCAGCAGCAGGTAGATGCGCTGGATGTCCTCGGGGCCGTGCACCACGAGCTTCTTGCCGAGCGCGGTCTTGGCGAGCGCCGAGGTCGGGTCGTTGGCCATCTGCACCACGCCCACGTACTCCGAGTGGTCGGTCACGCCCATCCAGTCGAGCGGCGTCGTGATCTTGATCGGATAGCCCATCGGGTGCGGGATCGCGTCGCCCTTGGCGTACTTGTACGAGTCCGCGGGCGTGGTCTTGGTGTTGCCGAAGATGAACGCGTCGAAGGACCAGCTCGTGTGCTGGTGCGTCTCGCCGAAGTACGCCTCGCGCTGCGGATTGGGCGTCTGCGCCCAGGCGGCGCTCGCCGAGGCGAGCGCGAGGGTGAGGCCGATCGAGGACCAGGCGAGCTTGGCGTTCATCGTGTTATTCCCTGTCTGGTTCGCCATCCGCCGGCGCGGCCGGCGACCGTACTTCCCTTCCCGAGCTACCGCGGCGCCGCGGGCTACCAGTGGAACTGCACCGCCACGCCGGGACCGTTGAAGTTCAGATCTTCGACCTTGCTCCCCGACTTGAACTCGTAGTCGAGGTAGCGCCACGCGGCGAAGAGATCCCAGCTCCCGAACGCGTAGCCCAGGCCGCCCATCGCCTGCCAGGTGAGCTTCGACTCGCCGGTGCCGACGTCGAGGTAGTACGGGATGAACCACTTGCGCTCGGCGCCCAGCTTCGCGCGGCCCTTGACGCCGACGATGGCGTCCCAGTACGTGTCGTCCGCCTCCAGCGAGCCCGCGCGTCCGGGCAGCGGAATCGAGTCGATGTTCCCCGTGAGTTCCCAGGTCACCTTGGGCTCGAGCTTCAGCATCCGGGCGCCGCCGAGCACCTGCATCGAGTACTCGGGCCGGTCGATCGCGACGTAGGTCGCCGCGAGCGTCCACGCCCAGCCCTTGAGATCGTAGCTGGCGTTCGCCTGCACGTCCGCCGGGATCTGGTGGCCTCCGAGCACGAAGTCCCGCGTGCCCGACTTGCTGTTGCCGAGGTCCATGTAGATGACATCGGTGAATCCGCCCCAGCGCCCCTTCCGGGCCTCGAACGAACCCATGAACACGAACTTGAGGTCGTCGAGGATCTTGTCGGCATCGATGGTGACGTCGGTACCGTCGGTCGACTGCGGGAACGTCGTCTTGCCTCCCATCGACGGGAAGTACCCGTAGAGCGATCCGGTGAACTGCCACTTGTCGGCCGCCTGCGCCAGCGCCGGGGCGCTGGTGGCGAAGGACAGGCCAGCGATTGCTGCACTCAATGTCAGGCGGCGGATATGCATGGTCGAAGCACCTTGGCGGATGCGTACGTTTGGATGGACGGTTGGCGAACGATGCGAGAAAGCGAAGCCGCTACTCCCGGAAAGCTCATGATTCTGTGCCGAAACGTGGATGAAGTGTTGACGGCGGCGGACCGGGAATTGACAATTTGCGACACCGCCGTCAATTGACGCCCCACCGATGCACTCGCCCCAGCTCCAGCCGCACCCGCCCGCCGTGGTTCCGAACGGAATGGCCCGCGTCGGGCCGGTGATGGGCCTGCCGGCGGTGCTCGCCGAGTACGACGTCGACCCCGAGACGTTCCTCGCGGAGTTCGGTCTCGACGTCGCGTATTTCGAAGAGCCCGAGAACACGCTTCCGATGGCGACCCTCGCGGCGATCGCCGGTCGCGGGGCCGAACGGACCGGCTCCGAGTCGTTCGGCCTGCGGGTCGGACGTCGGGCGACACTCTCGGTGTTCGGCGCCATCGGGTTCCTGATGAAAAGCGCGCCGACGGTCGGGCACGCGATCTCGCTCCTCAACCGCTACTTCGAGCTGCAGAGCCGCGGCGCCGCGGTACGGGCGGAGAGCGACGGCACGTTCGTGACGCTCTCCTACGCGATGTTCGATCACTCGATCGGACACGTGGCGCAGGTCGATTCCGCCGCGCTCGCGGTCGGCGTCAACCTGCTGCGCGAACTGACGATGCCCGATTGGGCGCCGCAAGCGGTGCAGTTCGCGTTCGCGCGGCCGCAGGAGATCGCACCCTGGCGCAGGTTCTTCCGGGTGACCCCCCGATTCGACGCCGACCGCTCGGCGATCGTGTTCCCGGCCCGCCTGCTCGAGCGTGCCGTGCCCACGGCGGACCCGCTGCTCTACCGGTTGATGGAGGATCGTGCCCACGAACTCCTGTCGCGCACGCGCGAAGGCTTCGCCGACTACGTGCGCCGCCAGTTGCAGCAGAGGGCGACGACCACCGAATACTCCGCGGCCCGGACCGCGGAGGCGCTGGGCATGCACGTCCGCACGCTCAATCGCGCGCTCGCGACCGAGGGCACGACCTATCTCCACCTCCGCGACGAGATCCGCTTCGGCGACGCCTGCCGCCTGTTGCGGGACACGCGCATGCGCGTCGGCGAAATCGCCGTGACGCTGGGCTACGCCGATGCGAGCTCGTTCACCCGCGCGTTCCAGCGCTGGTCGGGCGTCGGGCCGTCGCGCTGGCGCTCCCGGCAGGCCGAACTGACCGCGCAAGCCAAGGTCGCGTAGCCGGCGGGGCGCCGTCAACGCCGCGGCGAATGCTCGTCGAGCATCTGGCGCACGAGCCGCACGTGCGATCGGAGCTGGAACAGTTGCGGGGCGAATCGCGCGGGAACGCGCATTGCCGCGACGCTCGCCTCGACGCGGTCGAGTTCCCGACCCAGGGTGCCCGCGTCGCCGTCCTTCGCCGCGATCCGGCGCTCGATCAGGCGCAACGAGGCGTACTGCGCCTCGATGCGGTTGCCCAGCCACGCGCCGATGCCTGACGGAATCCAGCGTAGCGCCGGCAGCGCGATCACCAGGAACGGCAGCGCCAGCGTGAAGATGCGCTGAACGAAATCGGCGAGCCACAGCGGCAGGTAGCTCCGCAGGAAGTTCGGTCCGCTCTGCGCGTAGCGCACCGCCTGCGCAGACATCGGCAACGCGTCGACCCGGTGCAGGTCCGGAAACTCGCCGCGCGTCTCGAACACGCCGTTGCCGCCGTGGACCTCGCGTGCGGCGTCCACCAGCAGGTCGACGATCGTCGGGTGCAGCGAATCGCGCGCGGCGACCATCGCCGTCGTGCCGATCAGCCGGACGGGGCGGTGCGGAAGGTTGCGCTCGAAGTCGAAGGTGCCCGCAGGCAACGACAGCGCATGCAGCCACGGGAAGCGTCGCGCGTACGCCTCGGCGCGCGCGAAGTCCATCAGCCGGATGCCGGGTTGGGCAAGCGCATCGATGAACGCCGGGTGCTGCGGCCCTTCGCCGAGAAACGCGACGTCGACGTCGCCGCGCAGCAGCGCCGCGAGCGCGGCGTCGAATGGCAGGTCGGCGAGCTGGCTCGTCGCCGGCGTGATGCCGTTGGCGGCGAGGAGAGGACCGATGAGGACCGCAACGCCGCTTCCGGGCTCGCCCGTGGCGATCCTGCGCCCCCGGAAGGCGGAAAGATCGCTCACCTCGGCGTCGCCGCGATAGAGCACCCACAGCGGCGCGTAGGCGATGCTGCCGAGATTCTCGAGGACTCGCGCGTCGGCCTCGGTCGCGATTCCGGCGACCAGGAACCCGGCCTCGGCACCCCCGCGCGCTTCGCGGAGCAACTCGAGGTTGTCTCCCACGCCCCGCGTGACCTTGAGGTCGAGCGTCACCCCGTCGCGCGCGAGGATGTCCCGATAGCGAAGCGCGAACTGGTGGAGCGCACCGTGCTCGGGACCGGTGGCGAACGTGATCCGCCGCGGCGGGATCGGCTGGAGGAGTTGCAGCACGAGCCAGATGCCGGCCGCGAGCAGCGCGACGAGGGGAATCACGATCGCGAGCAGCGCGCGCCACGAGATCCCGAGCTGGGCCTCGAGGCGTGACATCGGAGCATCGACAGGGCGGGTCCGGTTGGCCAAGGCCTTCGTCGCGGCGGCGCAGGACGCGAATGCTAGCGCATGAACCCGGTCCCGGACGCGCGTGGGGTGACTCGCGGGCTGGAATGGTCTGGCGGAAAGTGTCGCAAACGGTCAATTCCGTGTCCGGGGCGGCGTAGCGGTCTGCCTGCACCTGCCCGAAAATCCACGCCTGCCCCGAGGACGGGTACCTGCGGTGGAGCGGACGATGCGCGACGAACCTGCCGCCGTATCCCCGCCGCGTCGGTCCTGGGGCCAGGACGGGACGGCGCCGATCGTTCGCCCCGCAACTCCGCCCGACCCAGGTCGGGCCACGAACAGGAAAAGCACGACATGCACGCAACGCTTCGCATTGCAATGATCCTCACGGCCGCGGCGAGTCTCGTCGCCTGCGGCGAGCAGAAGCCCGCCGCCCCGGCAGCCGACACAGCGAAGGCGAAAATGGAAGCCGACGCCAAGGCCGTCGCGTCAGCGGCACGGGAGGTGGAGGCGCGAGAGATCGCGATCGAGGCGTACCAGTACGCCTACCCGCTGGTGACGATGGAGATCACGCGCCGCGTGTCGACCAACGTCGAGAAGCCCGAAGGCTCGAAGGCCCCGATGGGGCAGTTCGCGCGCCTGCGCAGCTATCCGGCCGTCGACGACCACACGGTGACCGCGCCGAACGCGGACACGCTCTACACGATCGTCTGGCTCGATGTGTCGAAGGAGCCGTGGATCGTCAGCATCCCGGACATGAAGGACCGCTACTTCGTGCTTCCGATGCTCGACGGCTGGACCAACGTGTTCCAGGACCCGGGGAAGCGGACGACCGGCACCAAGCCGCAGAAGTACGCGATCACCGGACCGGGCTGGTCGGGCACGCTCCCGGCTGGCGTCACCGAGGTCAAGTCGCCGACCGGGATGGTCTGGGTGCTCGGGCGCATCTATTGCACCGGCACGCCCGAGGACTACAAGGCGGTGCATGCGCTGCAGGACCAGTGGAACGCGGTCCCGCTCTCCGCATGGGGCAAGCCCCACACGCCGGCGCCGGGCAAGGTCGATGCGTCGATCGACATGAAGATGTCGCCGCGCGACCAGGTCAACGCGATGGACGGCGCGAGCTACTTCAGGCTCTTCGCCGAGCTTCTGAAGACCAATCCTCCCGCCGCCGAGGACGCCGCGATGGTGGCGAAGCTCGCGAAGATCGGCATCGTGCCGGGCCAGGACTTCGACGTCTCGAAGCTCGATCCCGCGGTCGCGAAGGGCATCGCGGCGGCCCCGAAGCCCGCGCAGGAAAGGATCAGCGTATATCTCAAAGAGGCGATCGCCACCGGCGACGCCAAGCTCGAGCACGGCTGGCTCTTCTTCACGAAGACCGGGCTCTACGGCACCGGCTTCCGGAACCGCGCGATGATCACCTGGTACGGACTGGGCGCGAACCGCCTGCAAGACGCCGTGTATCCGACCTCCGAGGGTCCCGACCTCCTCCAGAAGTACCACGGCAAGAACAAGTACGTCGTGCACTTCCCCAAGGGCGAGCTGCCGCCGGCCAACGCGTTCTGGTCGATCACGATGTACGACAAGGACTACTTCTTCGTCCCCAATCCGATCAACCGTTACACGGTCAGCTCGCGGAACAATTTCAAGAAGAACGCCGACGGGTCGATCGACCTCTACGTGCAGAACGCGTCGCCGGGCAAGGACAAGGAGCAGAACTGGCTGCCGGCGCCGAAGGACGAGTTCGTGCTCATGATGCGAATGTACTGGCCCTCCGAGAAGGCGCCGTCGCTCCTCGACGGCACCTGGAAGCCCCCCGCGGTCAAGGAAGCGGGCTGAGGATCCCATGGGAATCCCATTCCCCGGAGCGATGCGGACCGGACGCCTGTGCTGTCTGGTCGCCGCATGCGCATGGACCACGACGGCGAACGCGGCGCTCTCGGCCGAGGAACTCGCGAAGCTCGCGCAGAATCCGGTCGGCAACATGATCAGCGTCCCGTTCCAGAACAACACGAACCTCAACTTCGGCCCCGAGAAGGGAACGCAGAACATCCTGAACATCCAGCCGGTGATCCCGGTCTCGGTCAACGCGGACTGGAACATCATCACGCGCACGATCGTGCCCGTGATCTGGAATCCCTCGCTCGGCCCGGGCATCGACGGCAAGAACGGCGTCGGCGACACCGTGTTCACCGCGTTCCTGTCGCCGGCGAAGCCGGGGAAATGGATCTGGGGCGCCGGGCCGGTGGTCCAGATCCCGACCAACTCGGACGCGCAGCTCGGCAACAAGAACTGGGGCCTCGGCCCGTCGGTGGTCGTGTTGCACCTGGAGCACGGCAACCCGTGGGTCTACGGCGCGCTCGTCAACAACGTCTGGTCGCTCACCAGCAACAAGCAGGGCGGCTCCTACAACAACGGACTGATCCAGCCGTTCCTCAACTACAACTTTCCCGGAGGCACGTACCTGACGAGCGCCCCGATCATCACCGTGAACTGGAAGGCGGACAGCGGGCAGCGCTGGACCGTCCCGATCGGGGGCGGCGTCGGCAAGATCTTCCATTTCGGGAAGCTGCCGGTGAACATGCAGCTCTCCGCCTACTACAACGTCGAGCGGCCGGACAACCAGTCGAACTGGCAGATCCGCGCGCAGGTGCAGTTGATGTTCCCGAAATGAGTCATCCCGCAACCGGAGGCAGCCTGATGAAGTCGATGATGTCGAAATTCGCCGCGGCGGCCGCTGCGGCATTGCTCGTCGGATGTGCGGGTCCGGGCGGCGGCATGGGAGGCGGAGCGCCCGCGCCCATCGAGATCCGCTCGGGCGTGGTCGAGCAGATCAACGTCACCGAAGTCAAGAGCACGCACGACCAGGGACTCGGCGCCATCATCGGCGGCGTGGCCGGCGCCGGGCTCGGCAGCCTCATCGGCGGCGGGACCGGGCGCGATGTCGCGATCGCGGCCGGCGCGATCGCCGGCGCGATCGGCGGCAACATCGCGCAGAACCGCTACTTCGACAAGCCGCAGGCCGCGCAGCAGGTCATCGTCCGCTTGACGAGCGGCGTGCTCGTCGCGATCACCCAGCCGCCCAATCCGGCGCTCGCGCGCGGCATGCGCGTCTACATCGAAGGCCAGGGACCGGAGGCGCGGGTGGTGCCGGCGTAGACTGGGCCGCTCGTCAGCGCGCGGCGGTTCTCGATCGGCCGCGAACGCCGGGCCAGCGAGCTCGGAACGGTGCGCCTTCGGGAACGCGCTCCCCTGCTCGTCCGTGTCCTGCGGGCTCGCCCGACGGTCGTTCGAGGTTCGCGCCGACAATCGGACTACGCGACCGGCCGCCGCGAGGCCGGTCGATCGACGAGCGGGTTCCTGACCCTTACCGTGCCGTAGCGCTGGCCATCGGAGAGATCCTCCGAATAGAGGACCTCCGCGCCTGCGGAATGCGCTGCCTGAATCACGAGGACGTCCCGGAACGACACGCGGTACCGAGCCTCGAGATCAAGCGCCTCCAATATCGCGTCGCCCGCGTTGACGACGACATGCCACGCGAAGTAGTCGGACACGATCTCGCGCGTGGCTCGTGCGTCGAGTGGCTTCTTCGCCCTCTTGCGAAGATTGACGGCGAATTCCTGGAGCACTTGGGTACTGACGACGCCCGCCCTCGTCTCCCACAGCTCCTCCACCAGCGCCCTGGCCTTGCGGTGCTTCTCGCCCGCCGTCGAGTCGTGGGCGAAAAGGAGGATGTTCGTGTCGACGAAGTACCTATCGCTCATGGAGTTCGTCGCGCGACTTCGGCGGCGTCCACCGGAGGTCGAGCCCCTCCCCGAGGCGCGCGATCGCGCGCCGGCGCGCCCGGTCGAACGCCTTCCGTTCGCGAACGATCGCCTCCAGCCGATCGGTAAGCATGGCGCTGATCGAGCGACCCTCCTCGGCCGCCACGACGCGCGCCTCGCGCAGCGGGTCGGCGTCGAGCTTGAGCGTGACGTTGGTCTTCATGCTTCACGAGGATGGCACGTCATTCACGTGCAGCACGGCATTGCGTGCGCACCCCTGCGGCGCCCGGGGCTGGAATCGGGCAGGGCCGGGGTGACCCGGCTCCCTGCCCGATCCACCTGCGGGAAACGAAACTGCAGCGCTATCGGGCGTGGTCGGTCCGCGCGACCGGTTCGAGACCGCAGGACGCGAACCGGGCATCGAGCTCCGGGCGGTCGAGCGTTCCTGTCCGCCACAATGCGACCAGTCCGGGCGTTTCGCGGCCCGGCGCGCGTTCGAGGCGCTCGAGGGTCGACCGGCGCCCGACCTGCTGCCAGCAGATCATCGTCGTCGCGTCGCGTCGGTCCGCGTCCGCGGCGATCGCGAGCAGCGCCTTCGCGCGCACGACTGCCTGCGGCAGGGCGTCCACCGCCGCCGCGAAGGCTTGCGCGTCGATCGGCCTCCGCGCGTGCCAGGCACCGGCGGTCCAGCGCGCATCGTGCGTCTCGACCGTATCGATGCCGGACGAGTGTGCCCGTCGGCGCCGACGACGGGCCGCATCGCCCGGCTCGACCCGTGGCATGGCGAGGAGCGCCCCGGGCAGATCGCAGTGCACGGTGCGCACGATTCGCATCCCGGGCAACGCGCCGGCGAGATCGCGCTCGATCGACGCCAGCACCCCGGCCTCGACGAGATCCGACTTGTTCAGCAAGACGAGGTCGGCCGCTGCCGCCTGATCGATCACGCGCTCGCTCTCGGACCAGCCGAGCGCCGGGAAGCCCGCCGCGTCGACGACGCAACACGCCGATTCGAGCACGAAGCGGCGCCCGAGCACGCCCGTCGTGAACGCGCGCAGGACCGCGTTCGCATCCGCCACGCCGCTCGTCTCGACCACGATCGCGTCCGGCGGCGGGACCGCGCGCGAGAGCGCGAGCGCCGCCGCAGCGAGATCGTCGCGCGCGGAGCAGCACAGACAGCCGTTCCCGAGCGCGATCATGTCGTCGGCGACGTCGGCGACGAGCGCTGCGTCGATGGCGAGCGGGCCGAAGTCGTTGACGACCACGGCCAGGCGCCGTCCTCGCGGGTCGGCGAGCAGCCGCCGAAGCAGCGTCGTCTTGCCGGCGCCGAGCGCCCCGGCCAGGAGCACGATCGGTACCGGGCGCGATTCTTTCATCGCTCTGCGCGCTCGCAACCCGACCAGACGCGTCGTCCGCCGACCCAGGTTCCGAGGACCGGAATGTCGAGGATCCGCATCGGGTCGACACCGCGCGGATCCTCGCCCAGCAACGTGAAGTCGGCGAGCTTGCCCGGCGTGATGCTGCCGAGCCGGTCCTCCGCCTGCAGTTGCCAGGCTGCGTCGACGGTCAGGGCGCGCAGCGCCGTTTCGACGTCGACGCGCTCTCCCGGACCGATCGTCGCACCGGCGCGCGAGACACGGTTGACCGCGATGTGCAGGCAGAGCAGCGCGTTGGGCCAGGTCATCGGCGAATCGCAGTGGTACGAGGCGCGGACGCCCAGGCGCGCTGCGCTGCCGTTGGGCGCATAGCGAGCGGCGACCTCGGGGCCGAGCATCTCGTCGCGCACGACCTCGCCCCAGTACCAGAGGTGCGGCAGGAACAGGCTCACCGCGACGCCGAGGTCGCGGGCGCGCTCGAGCTGGTCGTCGCGGATGAGCACGCAGTGTTCGAGGCGAAACGGGCCTCGGGCGCGCGGGAAGTCGCGCAGCGCGTCCTCGAACGCGTCGAGCACCACATCGATCGTCCGGTCGCCCTGCGCGTGAACCGCGACCTGCCATCCGTCCGCCGCTGCCCTGCGCACCTGCGCGGCGAACTCGTCCGGACGCCAGTTCATGTGCCCGGTGCTGTCGCGCGGCAGTCCCATCCGCCCGAGGGTGAGGGAAGTGTTGAGGTAGGGTCGACCGACCCAGATGTTTCCGACGAATGGCGAGCCATCCGCCCACAGCTTGACGCCGATGGTCGCGAACCAGTCGTCGACCGGCGCGTCCGCGCGCGCGACGATCGGCCGGTCGGCGAACAGTCGCTCATAGGCGTAGACGCGGATCGGCGCGCCGCCACCGGACACCCGGTCGGCGTAGTGTGCCGACCAGTCGGGCAGGAGTCCGATCTCGGTGCTCGTCGTATAGCCGGCGCGGGCGAAGCGATCGAGCCAGCCATCGAGCTCCTGCCGAACCTGCCCCGGCCCACCTCGGGCGTAGAACGGCTCTCGGAAGAGCAGCGTCGCCGACTCGGTGAACTTCCATGGTTCGCCGTTCTCGTCGGGCGCGATCGCGCCGGCCCCGGGCGCCGGCGTGCCGCGGTCGATCCCGAACGCCGCGAGCGCGGCGGTATTGACGTAGAGCGCGTGCAGATTCGAGGTCTGAACCACGACGGGATTGTTCGGCGCGAGGCGGTCGAGCTCCGCCTTCGTGGGCTCGCGCAGGCCGCGGTGCAACTGCGGATCCATGCCGATGAACCACAGGACCTCGCCCGGCGCCGCCCTGGCGACGCGACGGCGCATCTTCTCCACTGCGGCGTCCCAGGTCGGGACGTGAATCGCCCGGATGTCGACGACTCCGTCGCCCCAGGCGAGCGCGCTCATGAGCGGATGGCCGTGCGCCTCGATGAATCCCGGCAAGAGCGTGGCGCCGTCGAGCGACTCGACGCGCGTGCGGGCACCGCGCCACTGCGCGACCTCCGCGCGGGTGCCGGCCGCGGCGATCCGCGAGCCGCGCAGCGCGACCGCCTCAACCGATGGACGCGCAGCGTCCATCGTCACGATGGTGCCGCCTTCGAGGATGGCGTCGGCCGGTGCCCCCCTGCCCCCGCCGCTCATGCGCGCACCCGGGCGGAAGCCGGATCGTAGTGGGGCGCGAGTCGCGCGCGCGCGGCGACGAGTCGTCCGGCGACCTCGATCGCGAATCCGTGCGCGTCCAGCTCGGCCTGGGTGACCGGCACCGGCAGCGTGACGTAGCCCATCGCGAGCGACTCGCCTACGCGATGGCCCACCGCTCCAGACGTCACGCGGCCGACGAGCGAGCCGTTGCAGGCGATGGGCTCCTCGCCGTGCACCAGCGCATCGGCCTCCGCGAGCGCGAACTGCACGAGGCGGCGGCGCGGCGGCCCGACATCGCGTCGGCGCAGGAGCGCGTCGCGCCCCGTGAATGCGACGGGCTTGTCCCACGCCACTGCGAAACCGAGGCCGGCCTCGAGCGGCGTGTCGTCGACGCCGATGTCGTGACCCCAGTGGCGGTAGCCCTTCTCGACACGGCAGGAAGTCATGGCCTGGAAGCCGGCGGGGCGCGCGCCGAAGGCGGCGCCCTCGGCGACGAGCGCGTCGAACACGTTGGCCGCGAACTCCGTCGACACGTAGATCTCCCAACCCAGTTCGCCGACATAGGTGATGCGGGCGGCGCGCACCGGAGCGTAGCCGATCTCGCTCGCGATCGCATGTCCGAACGGGCAGCGGTCGTTGCCGAAGCGATCGCCGCTCGCCGCCTCCAGGAGCGCGCGTGAAGCCGGCCCCATGACCCCGATCACCGCCTGCGCCGACGTGACATCGAGCGCGGTACAGCGCGCGTCGGGGGGGATCGCGCGCACGAGCCAGGCGAAGTCGCGCACCTGCGCGCCCGCGCCGGTCACGACGAGAAACGACGATTCCGCCAGCCGGGCGACGGTGAGGTCGGCCTCGATGCCACCGCGCTCGTTCAGCCACTGCGTGTAGACGATCCGGCCGGGCGCCACGTCGACATCGTTCGCGCACAGGCGCTGCAGGATACGGCACGCATCCGATCCGTCGACACGAAACTTGGCGAACGACGTCTGGTCGAACAGCGCGACACGGTCGCGCACCGCCAGGCATTCGTCGCGCGCGGCCCGGTGCCACGCCGGCACACCCCAGCCGTAGTCGAACTCGGCGCGTTCACCGGGCTCGGCGAACCATTGCGCGCGCTCCCAGCCGGCGAACTCCCCCATGCAGGCGCGCATCGCGACCAGCCGGTCATGCAGCGGCGAACGTCGCGCCCCGCGCGCGGTCGTGTACTGGCGGTGCGGCCAGTGGTCGGCGTAGAGCAGGCCGAGCGATTCCACCGTCCGGTCGTGCAGGTAGCGCCGCGTCGCCTGCGCAGGGTGCATGCGGCGGATGTCGACATCGGCGAGGTCGATCGGCTCATGGCCGTCGCGGATCCACTCCGCGAGCACCTTGCCGGCGCCGCCCGAGCTCTGGATGCCGATCGAGTTGAAGCCGGCGGCGACGAACAGGCGGCGCACTTCGGGTGTCTCGCCCAGCAGGTAGCGGTCGTCCGGCGTGAAGCTCTCCGGACCGTTGAACCAGGTGCGGATGCCCGTACGCGCCAGTACCGGCACGCGCGCCGTCGCGCGCTCCAGCACAGGGCCGAAGTGGTCGAGGTCGTCGGGCAGCGCGTCGAAGGCGAAGTTCTCGGGGATGCCCCCCATTCCCCACGGCTTGGCGCGCGCCTCGAACGCGCCGACGAGAAGTTTCCCCGCGTCTTCCTTGACGTATGTCTCCTCGTCGGGAACGCGCAGGACCGGCAGGTCTCGCGGCAGTCCGTCGATCGGCTCGGTGATGGCGTAGAAGTGTTCTGCCGCGTGCAGGGGGACCGCCACGCCGATGTCGCGCGCGAGCGCGTGCGACCACATGCCGCTGGCCAGCACGACCGCGTCGGCGCGGATGTCGCCGTCGTCGAGTCGCACGCCCGTAGCGACCCCGCCGTGCACGAGGATCCGCCGGACGGATGCGCCCTCGACGATGCGCACGCCGAGCGAGCGCGCGCCGCGTGCGAACGCGAGCGTCACGCCCACGGGATCGGCTTGTCCGTCGCGCGGCAACCAGAAGCCACCGGTCACCCCGCGACCGTCGAGCAGCGGGTAGCGCGCGAGCACCTCCGAGGGCGAGAGCGTTTCCACCTCGAGACCGAAGCCGCGCGCCATCGACGCCTGCCGCTTCAGCTCCTCGAGTCGCGCCCCGGTCAGGGCGACGCTGATCGAGCCGTTCTGCCGGAAGCCGGTCGACTGGCCGGTCTCGCGCTCGAGCGTGCCGAGCAGCTCGGTCGTGTAGCGCGCGAGCGTCGTCAGGTTGCGGGTCGCGCGGAGCTGTCCGATCAGGCCGGCAGCGTGCCAGGTCGTGCCGCACGTCAGTTGCCGCCGTTCGAGCAGGACGACGTCCGTGATGCCGAGCTTCGCCAGATGCCAGGCGATCGAACAGCCGATCACCCCGCCGCCGACGATGACGACATCTGCGCGCGAGGGCAACGCTGTGCTCACGCGCTCGCGCCCGGCGCGCCGGAGTACGTCGGCAACCCGCTCACGCGGCGTCGGTCAATCGACCTTGAACCCGGTTTCCCGGATCACGCGACCGAAGCGCTCGTACTGCTCGCGCACGTAGCGCACCGAGTCCGCCGGCGACAGCAACGATGCGTCGATGCCCATCTGCTTCAGCCGCGCGGCGATCTCCGGTTCGCGCGCGATCGCGGCCAACTCGCCGTGCAGCCGCGCCACCACCGCAGGCGGCGTGCCGGCGGTCGTGAAGTAGGCGAACGTGGACACCATCGGCGGGATGCTCTGGCCGAACTCCGACGGGATCGGTACGTCAGGGGCCACCGGCGAGCGGCGTTCGTCGAACAGCACGAGCGGCCGAAGCTTGCCGTCGCGCACGTGCTCCGCCGTGCCCGCCACGAGGTCGATGGTCCCCGTCACGTGCCCGCCGTACAGGTCCGTCAGCGCCGGCGGCAAGCCCTTGTAGGCGACGAGTTCGAAGTCGAGCCCCGAACGTTGCTTGAACGAGGTCATCATGATGTGGACGGTACTGCCCGGAGCGTTCATGGTGAGCGACACCTTGCCCGGCGAGCGGCGGATCGTATCGATCAGGTCCGCGAAGGTCTTTTCCGGCCGGTCGGCGCGGACGACCAGCCAGTTGGGCACCGTGCCCACGACCATGACCGGCGCGAGGTCCTTGAGCGGATCGTAGGCCAGGTCCTTGATCGTGTATGGGTTGATCGCGAACGATGCGTCGCTCGTCAGGAGCAGCGTGTGTCCGTCCGCGGGCGCCTTCACGGCGGCGAGCACCCCGGGCACCGTGGCGCCGCCCGCGCGATTCTCGACCACGACGTCCTGGCCGAGCTTCTCGGACAGCCGCCGGCCCATCGTGCGCGCGATGACGTCGGTCGATCCGCCCGGAGGGAAGGGAACGACGATCCGGATCGGTCGATTGGACAGCGGCAGGCTGTCGACCGGCGCCGCCAACGCGAGGACGAGGCCGAGCGCAAGCAACACCGCGACAGGCTTGGGCGTGAGTCGAACCATGATCGGTCTCCTTGCGACGCATGCCCCGTCCATGCGGGGCACGCGACGAAAGTAGTCCGCGCGGCCGTCCGCCGCTAGCCTGTTTCGGACATTCGACAGCCGCTCGCGGACCGCCACGGCGGGCCGGCCCGTTCGGCATCAGGCCGCGGGAACCGGAAACTCGCCTGCCGGCGGCGCGAACGGCAGTCGCCGCTCGGCCGAAGGCGGATGTCCGTGCAGGACCCGGTAGCAGCGGGCGAAATGCGACGCCGAGACGAACCCGCAGGCGAGCGCGACTTCCGTGACCGGCAGGTCGGTCAGACGCAGCAGTGCCCGCGCGTGCTCGAGCCGTCGCGCACGTCGAAACGCGGCCGGCGTGGTCATGAGTTCTCGGCGGAACAATCGCGTCAGGTGCCGCACCGACAGGCCGACGCGTCGCGCGAGTTCGCGCTCGCCCAGCGCACGCGCCGGCTCGGCGGCCAGAAGGCGCCGCGCCTCCGTCACGGCGCGATGCCGCCCCGGGTCCGCTGCGGGCGCATTGCGTTGCGCCTGCGTACCCGCGCGGATGGTTTCGTGCAGGCAGTGCTCGGCGACGCGCTGCGCCAGTGCGGCGCCGTGGTCCTGTTCGATCGCCGCCAGCATCATGTCGATCACCGCGGTGCCCCCGGCGCAGGACATTCGCCGGCGGCCGACCTCGAACAGCGTCGGGCGGAGGTCCGCGCGAGGGAAACGATCTCGGAACGCCCCGGCGACCTCCCAATGCACGGTCACCGCGCAGCCATCGAGCAGGCCGGCCGCGCCGAGAAGCATCGAGCCGGTGTCGAGTCCGCCGAGCGTCGCGCCTTCGCGGTCGCAGCGTTGCAGCCATCGCTGCAACGCGGGGGTGAGGAAGCGTTCGGGACGCAGATCGGCGCAGACGATGAGTGTCCCCAATCGCGGCGCGCGCGCGTAGGTGTGGTCGACACGGATCACGATGCCGTTGCGGTCGCGGACGTCGGTGCCGTCGACCGAAATCGTGTACCAGGCGTAGCGCGACGCGACGGGCAGGTACCGGTTGGCGATACGCAGCGGCTCGATCGCGGAGGCGAGCGCGATCACCGTGAACTCGGGCACCAGGAGAAACCCGATCGGGCCGGGAAGCCGCGGCTCGCGCCCAGGAACCGGGGGCGCCTGGCGCGCGGACGATTTTCGTTTCGCCGATGGGCTGTCCATGAACTGCTCCCTCACGCTTCGACCTCGAGGGCGACCGCTGGACTCGAGCCGACCCGGAAGGCGCTCAAAGACATTGCCGCGATGCCGGCGCACCCGTTCAGGTGCCTGCATTGGGTCAACCGGCAGTTCCGGGGCGGAACCAGGGCGGGTCGCAGTTGGACGCCGATCGTCCTGTCGCAGGACGCGTCCCCGACGGACAGCCCGTTCGGGCGGGCCGAGACTCGCCGCACGTCGAACCGTTCCGTCGACCAAGCGACTCGCCGGCATCGAAACGGCACCCTTGCGTCACGAGTCCCGGAAATGGGACGGCCCGCATCGCTGCGGGCCGTTCGAATCTGGTTGCGGGGGAAGGATTTGAACCTTCGACCTTCGGGTTATGAGCCCGACGAGCTGCCAGACTGCTCCACCCCGCGGAAGGAGGTCAAGTATAACGCGATTGCCCGCCTCCGGTCAATCGGGGCGACTGCGCCTCGGACCGCGGATGGCAACCTTCTGCGTACCACCCGGTTGCCCCGTCAGCGCTGCGGGTCGGGAGCATCCTCGTCGGGCCGGGGAAAGGCGACGACGTGGTCGATGTCGAGCCGGATGCCGATGGGCTCGCCGATCGCGTGGTCGTGGTGCGACGGCACCACCGCGAGCACCCGCGTGCCGGACGCGAGGGCGAGCGTGTAGAGGAACTCGGAGCCGCGAAAGGTCTTGGCGACCACGTTCGCGCGCCACGGGCTCGCGTCGTCGTGCACGATGTCGTCGGGACGCAGCAGGACGTCCGCCGCGTCGCCTTCGCGCAGTTCCGGACGCGGCGCGCCGTCGAGTTCGCCGAGTTCGGTGAGAAGCCGCCCGCGCGCGTCCGCGACGCCGCGCACGAACACGCCCTGGCCGATGAAATCGGCGACGAAGCGCGTACGCGGCTGGTGGTAGAGGTCGTAGGCGCTCGCCCACTGCTCGATCGTTCCCTCGTTCATCACGCCGATCTCGTCGGCGATCGCGAACGCCTCGTGCTGGTCGTGGGTGACGAGGATCGCCGTGATCCCCGCCTCCTTGAGGATCGCGCGCACCTCGAGCGAGAGCCGCTCGCGCAGGTCGGTGTCGAGGTTGGAAAACGGCTCGTCGAGGAGCAGGAGCCCGGGCCGGGGCGCGAGCGCGCGCGCGAGCGCCACGCGCTGCTGCTGTCCGCCCGACAACTCGTGCGGCCACGCGCGCGCCGCGTCGGCGAGGCCGACGAGTTCGAGCATCGCTCGCGCGCGCGCGTCGCGCTCCGCGGGTGTGGCGCGCGCGAGTCCGAAGGCCACGTTGCGCAGGACGTCGAGGTGCGGGAACAGCGCGTAGTCCTGGAACACCATGCCGATGCCGCGTTCCTCGGGCGGCACCTCGACGCCCGGCGACGACACGACGCGTCCGGACAGCGCGATGCTGCCGCCGCGGACCGGCTCGAAGCCCGCGATGCAGCGGAGCACCGTCGTCTTGCCGCAGCCCGAGGGCCCGAGCAGGCAACCGATCGCGCCCGCCGGCAGCGAGAACGACAGCCCGCGCACGACCGGGACACGGTCGTAGGCCTGTTCGAGCGATGTCACCTCGAGCGTGGCTGCCATCGCGCGAGTCTACCCGTGCCGCGCGGCCGGGAGCGCTGCCTGTCGCTGCGCGCCACCCGGGCGGCCGAGTTCCGCGAGCCTCGCCGCGATGCCCGTTCCGACGTGCATGCGCGGATGCATCGCGGGATCGTGCGCCGCAACGCGGTCGCGCGCGACCTCGAAGGCCTGTGCCAAGCTCGCGCCCTTCCCCATGCCGTCCTCGAAGAAGGCGCGCCCGAACGCCGTGGCGCCGGCTTCGACGCCGCACCCGGCGGAGGAACTCGCGGCATCCGACGCCACGATCACCGCGGTGTCGTCGTCGGCGAGTTCGTCGGCGAAGGCCCCGGCGTTGCAGGCCGACACGACGACCACGCGATAGCGGATGCCGGCATCGTCGAACGCGCTGCGCACGCCCGCCGCGCTGATCGGGACGAGTTCGAGCGGCGGCATGCGCACGTCGAGTTCGCCGTTCCGTCGGCTCGGCGCGGCGAGGTAGACCATCGCGATGTCCTCGTCGGGATCCATCGCGGCGGCGAACTCGTCGAGCGTGTCGCGCAGGTGCGTCAGCGAGGCGATCGGATCGGTGAGGAGCGTGCGCCGATCGTTCAGGAGCACGATAGAGCGGCCAGCGGCGCCCCCGCGCTCGTCCATCGCGTGCCGCGCAGCCTCGACGTCGGCGCGGTACGCCGGCTCGTTCGCATCGCCCGCGAAGCCGGCGAAGTAGAGGTCGGTGACGCCCGGCCTGCCGTCCTCGATCGCGTCGAGCGCCTCGTCGAGGATGCGCATCTGCTCGGAGAGCACCGGCTCGGAGGCCGGGCTCGGGTAGCGGGAATCGGGCGCGTCGCGTGCGGGCGGAGCGAACCACGGCTCGAGCGTCATGATCGCCGAGGACAGGAAGATCGGCACGGCCAGCACGACGCCTCCCGCGAGCGCGCGGACCGCGCGCATTCCGCGGCGGTACTCGAGCGCTACGTGGACGATGCGTACGAGGACGACGAGGATCCACGCGAGGACCACGTCGTCGACGACGCCGGTCCATGCATCCGGCACGCCGAGTTCCTGCCACGGCAGGCCGTTCGCGAGCTGCAGGACCGGGAACGCCGAGAGCGCGATGACCGGAATCGCGTGCACGAGCGCGCGGTCGCGGTTCAGGAGCGCGATCAGCGCGGAAGCAAGAATCAGGATGCCGCCGGAGTAGATCTCGTTGCCGAGGCCACGCCACGAGAACGCGGCGCCGTCGCCGTAGCGCATGGCGTCCGCGGCGACATCGACGAGCGCGGAGACGACGAAGAGCGCGAGGAGCTGCCGGAGGTCGATCCGGAACGCCAGGCGACGGACCGGCAGGAACAGCGCGACACGGAGTCCCGCCGCGAGATTGCGGGCGAGCGCGCGCGCGAACGCGCGCATCAGGTCACCGGCTGCGCGTGCGAGGCGACGTAGGAGCGCACCGCGCCGGCGTCGTTGGCGATCACGGTCCGGTACTGCGGGCGCGCCTCGAGGCCGTCGAAGGCGCGCGGACGATCGGGATCGCGCCCGAGCGCCTCGCGGATCGTCGCGGCGAACTTCGCCGGCAGCGCGGTCTCGATGCACAGCAGAGGCACGTCGCGGTCCCGCTGCTCGAGCCCGACCTTGAGGCCGTCGGCGGTGTGCGGGTCGACGACGCGGCCGTAGCGCGCGGCGATGGCGCGAATCGTGGCGACGCGGTCCGCATGCGTGCTCCTGCCCGACACGAACCCGAAATCGGCCATGCCGCGCCAGGCGTCGGTGCCGCCGAGGTCGAACGACCCCTGCCGCGCGAGATCGTCCCACAGTGCGCGCAGGCGACCCGCATCGCGCCCGACGAGGTCGAACACGAAACGCTCGAAGTTCGACGCCTTGCTGATGTCCATCGACGGCGACGACGTCGCGCGCGTCTCGGCCGCGCCGCGCGGCCGGTAGCGGCCGGTGCGGAAGAATTCGTCGAGCACGTCGTTCTCGTTGGTCGCGAGGATGAGCCTTCGCAGCGGCACGCCCATGCGCTTGGCGACGTGCGCGGCCAGGATGTTGCCGAAGTTGCCCGACGGCACCGCGACGTCGACCGGCGCGCCCGGCGCGCTCCGCGCGGCGAGGTAGCCGTGCACGTAGTAGACGACCTGCGCGGCGACGCGCGCCCAGTTGATCGAGTTGACCGCGCCGATCGCGTAACGGCGCTTGAACGCCGCATCGCCGGCGATCGCCTTGACGATGTCCTGGCAGTCGTCGAAGGTGCCGTCGACCGCGAGGTTGTGGATGTTGGCGTCGGCGAGCGAGTACATCTGCGCCTGCTGGAACGGGCTCATGCGGCCGTTCGGCGAGAGCATGTACACCTCGATGCCGCGCCGGCCGCGCATCGCGACCTCGGCCGACGAGCCGGTGTCGCCGGAGGTCGCGCCGAGGATCGTGATCCGGCGCCCCTCGCGCGCGAGCGCGTACTCGAAGAGCTCGCCCAGGAGCTGCATCGCGACGTCCTTGAACGCGAGCGTCGGCCCGTTCGACGCGCACAGGAGGCCCAGTCCGCTCTCCAGCCACTCGACCGGGACGATCGCCTCGCTCCCGAACTTCTCCGGCGCGTAGGCGCGCGCGACGAGCCCCTTCAGGTCCGGCGCCGGAATGTCGCTCGCATAGCGCGAGAGCACGTCGAAGGCGATGTCGCGGTAAGGCGCACCGTGCAGCGCCTCCAGTTCGCCCGGCGCGAACGCGGGGTAGCGCTCGGGCACGGCGAGCCCGCCGTCGGGCGCGAGGCCCTCGAGCAGGATCGCGAGGAACGGCTGCGGCGCGTCGCGCCACGCGCCCCGGGTGGACAGGTACCTCACGCCAGCCTCACGCGAGGTCCTCGAGCCGGATGCGCACCACGCGGCCGCGCACGGTGGCGAGCGCCTCGATCGCGCGGATCGCGTCGACGACGCGCTTCTCGACCGAGCGGTGGGTGAGCAGGATGATGTCGGTCTGCTCCTCGCCCTCGTCGGGCTCCTTCTGGATCATCGCGTCGATCGAGATCTCGCGGTCGGCGAGGATGCGCGTGATGTCGGCCAGCACGCCGGGCTTGTCCTCGACGCGCATCCGCAGGTAATAGCTCGTCTCGACCTCGCCGATCGGCAGCACCGGCACGTCGGAGAGCTGGTCGGGCTGGAACGCGAGGTGCGGCACCCGGTGCTCCGGGTCCGCCGTGTGCATGCGCGTCACGTCGACGAGGTCGGCGATCACCGCGCTCGCGGTCGGCTCCGCGCCGGCACCGGCGCCGTAGTACAGCGTCGCGCCCACCGCGTCGCCCTTCACCAGCACGGCGTTCATCGCGCCCTCGACGTTGGCGATCAGGCGCTTCGCCGGGACGAGCGTCGGGTGGACGCGAAGCTCGTAGCCCTCGCGCTTGCGCCGCGCGATGCCGAGGAGCTTGATCCGGTAGCCCAGTTCCTCGGCGTAGCGGATGTCCTCGCGCGTGAGCTTCGTGATCCCCTCGTGGTAGGCGCCGTCGAAGCGCATCGGTACGCCGAAGGCGATCGCGGCCATGATCGTGAGCTTGTGCGCGGCATCGATGCCCTCGACGTCGAAGGTCGGGTCGGCCTCGGCGTAGCCGCGCTTCTGCGCCTCCGCGAGCACCGATGCGAACGACGCACCGGTCGCGCGCATCGTCGAGAGGATGAAGTTCGACGTGCCGTTGATGATGCCGGCGATCCACTCGATGCGGTTCGCGGTCAGGCCCTCGCGCAGCGCCTTGATGATCGGGATCCCGCCGGCGACCGCGCCCTCGAAGGCGACCATCACGCCCTTCGCGTGCGCGGCGGCGAAGATCTCGTTGCCGTGGAGCGCGAGCAGCGCCTTGTTCGCCGTGACCACGTGCTTGCCGCGCGCGATCGCGTCGAGCACGAGCGTGCGTGCCGGCTCGATGCCGCCGATCGCCTCGACGACGATGTCGACGTCCGGATGCGCGGCGACCTTCGCCGGGTCGTCGGTCAGGCCGACGCCGTCCGCGCCGCGCAGCGCCGCGCGCGCGCGGTCGGGTGTGCGCGTGCCGATCCACGCGACGCGGATCGGGCGTCCCGCCCGGCGCGCGATCTCCTCGCCGTTTCGCGCCAGCACGTCGAACACGCCGCGGCCGACGGTCCCGAATCCCAGCAATCCGACGTGGAGCGCCTTCATGCGGTCAGGCGGCCTGCGACAGGCCGTCGTCGCGGAACATCTGCTTGATGCCGCGGATGGCCTGCCGCGTGCGCGCCTCGTTCTCGATCATCGCGAAGCGCACGTGGCCGTCGCCGAACTCGCCGAAGCCGACGCCGGGCGACACCGACACCTTCGCCTGCGCGAGCAGGCGCTTGGTGAACTCGAGCGAACCCGCGGCGCGGTAGGCCTCGGGGATCTTCGCCCACACGTACATCGACGCCTTCGGGTTGTCGACCATCCATCCGGCTTCGTGCAGGCCCCGCACCAGCACGTCGCGGCGGCGCTGGTAGCGCATCGCGATTTCGGCGACGCAGTCCTGCGGGCCTTCGAGCGCGGCGATCGCGGCCACCTGGATCGGCGTGAACGTGCCGTAGTCGTGGTAGCCCT
Source organism: Burkholderiales bacterium (assembly GCA_015075645.1). NCBI lineage: Bacteria > Pseudomonadati > Pseudomonadota > Betaproteobacteria > Burkholderiales > Burkholderiales bacterium. The sequence continues at coordinate 180,876 of JABTUF010000001.1, forward strand.
TGATGCGGCCGAGCGCGTTGACGAGGTCGCGGTTGCCGACCATGAAGCCGACGCGCCAGCCGGCCATGTTGTAGCTCTTCGACATCGTGAAGAACTCGACCGCCACGTCGCGCGCGCCGGGCACCTGCATGATCGACGGCGCCTTCCAGCCGTCGAAGCAGATGTCCGCGTAGGCGAGGTCGTGGACGACCCAGATACCGTATTCGCGGGCGAGCGCGACGATCTTCTCGAAGAAGTCGAGTTCGACGCACTGCGCGGTCGGGTTGGCCGGGAAGTTCAGGATGAGCATCTTGGGTTTCGGAAAGCTCATCCTGATCGTGTGCTCGAGTTCGGCGAAGAAGTCGACGCCCGGCGCGAGCGGGATCTGCCGGATGTCGGCGCCGGCGATGATCGGCCCGTAGATGTGGATCGGGTAGCTCGGGTTGGGGACGAGCACCGTGTCGCCGCGATTCATCGTCGCGAGCACGAGGTGCGCGATGCCCTCCTTCGACCCGATCGTGACGATCGCCTCGCTCTCGGGGTCGAATTCGATGCCCCAGCGCGCCCGGTACCAGTGGCAGATCGCGCGGCGCAGCCGCGGGATGCCCTTGCTCACCGAGTAGCCATGGGTATCGGGCCGTTGCGCGGACTCGACGAGCTTGGCGACGATGTGCGGCGGCGTCGGGCCGTCGGGATTGCCCATGCCGAAGTCGATGATGTCCTCGCCGCGGCGGCGGGCGGCCATCTTGAGTTCGGTGGTGATCGCGAAGACGTAGGGGGGCAGCCGCTCGAGGCGGTCGAAGCGTTTCGGGGGAGGAAGCATGGCGGGCTCTCGCGTAAGCGCCCGGAACCGTCCGAGCGACGCGCCGCCGGTCCCCGGGCGGATCCCGGGGCAGGCGACCGTATAATCGTAGCCAATCCGCGGGTTTACCGCAACGCACCATCGACCGGCACGACCGACGTGAAGCTCTCCCTCGACTCAGGCGCCGGCATCGTCGTCACCGGAGCGGGTCCGGGATGGATCCGGGTCGGCGCGCAGGAAGTGCGCGACAACGTCGTGCTGGCGCCGGACCGCATGGTCCCCGGGTTCGCGCCGCACGGCTTCGACGCGCTCGAAGCCGCCGACCTCGCGGCGTTGCTCGAACACCGACCCGAACTCGTGATCCTCGGCAGCGGCGCCGTGCAGAAGTTCGTCCACCCGCGCACGCTCGTTCCGCTGATCGACGCCCGGGTGGGTGTCGAGACGATGGCGACACCCGCCGCCTGCCGCACGTTCAACATCCTCTCCGGCGAGGGTCGGCGCGTGGTGGCCGCCCTCATCGTCGGGTGAGGCACGTTGAACGTTCGACGTTGGACGTTTGACGTTCAACGTCCAACCATGCGACGCAGTCGCGTAGTCGTCGCGGTGGGGACCGCGCAGACGCTCGCGTGGGCGTCGTCGTACTACCTGCCCGCGGTTCTCGCCGACTCGATCGCATCCACGCTCGCGCTCTCGCGCACCTGGGTGTTCGGCGCGTTCTCGATCGCGCTGGCGTTGACCGGATTCCTCGGCCCGGCGATCGGGCGGCACATCGACGCGACCGGCGGCCGCAAGGTGCTCGCCGCCTCGGCGCTCGTGCTGCCCGCCGGACTCTCGCTGCTCGCGGGGGCGCAAGGCCCGGTGTCGCTCGTGCTCGCGTGGGCGGTGCTCGGCATCGGCATGGCGCTCGGGCTCTACGACACGGCGTTCGCTGCGCTCGCCGCGATGTACGGCCGCGCCGCGCGCTCGCCGATCACCGGCATCACGCTCCTCGCAGGATTCGCGAGCACGCTCGGCTGGCCGGTGTCCGCCTGGCTCGACCACGTGGTCGGCTGGCGCGCGGCCTGCCTCGCGTGGGCCGCGGTTCATCTGGTCGTGACGCTGCCGTGCTACCTCGTTGCCGTGCCGCGGCGCGCGGTCCGCGAACCCGACGACCCCGACGTCGAGGTCGATGCGCCAGCGCACGCGGGAGCGACGCCCCGCCATGCGATGCTGCTCCTGGGCTTCGCGTTCGCCGCTGTCGCGTTCGTGTCGACGTCGATGAGCGCGCACCTGCCGCGCCTGTTGCAGGACACCGGCGCGAGCACCGCGGCGGCGATCGCCGCGGCATCGCTCGTCGGCCCCGCGCAGGTGGCCGCGCGCTTCGCGGAATTCCTGAGCATGCACCGGTGGCAACCGCACCCGGCCGCAGTCGCCCGGGTCGCGGCGAGTCTCAATCCGATCGGCGCAGGTGTGCTGGCGTTCGCCGGGGGCGCCGGGTTCGCGGCGCCGGTCTTCGCGTTGCTGTACGGCGCGGGCAACGGACTCTTGACGATCGCGCGGGGCACGCTGCCCCTCGCGCTGTTCGGTCCCTCGGGCTACGGATTCCGCCAGGGCACGATCGCCGCGGCGGCGCGCGTCTCGCAGGCCTGCGCGCCGGTCGCGTTCGGCCTGCTGCTCGAACAGGCCGGCACGGGTGCAGCGCTCGCGGTCTCGGCCGGGCTGTCGCTAGCCTCGCTCATGGCGTTCATCGCGCTGGGGCGTCCGGCGACGCGGTAGCACCGAGCGTCGCGTCAGCACTGGATCGTGTTGCGGCAGTAGGCCGAGAGTTCGCGCACGACGGTGGTCGCCTCCACCGGGCGACGCCCGCGGCCGCCGTAGTCGATCGCGAGCTTGAACTCGTACTTCGCGAAGAATGCGTCGAACTGCTCGGCGCCGACCGTCCCGGTGGCGGTGAGGTGGTCGGTCGCCGCCTCGTACTCGAGCACGATCGCGGCGAGCGGCTGGGGCGCCGGCCCCGAGACGACGCGTGCGCCTTCGAGCGGATCGTAGACGCTGTGGTCGGCGCAGCAGTGGATGACCGCGCCGCCCGAGGTGGGCGAGCGTTCGCGCTGATAGCGGATGAACGAGACTTCCTTCGTCGGGTAGGCGAGCTTGTGCGCGCAGATCGCCGAGAACGCCACGATCGTGCGATCCGGGCCGACGCCGCCCGACCATTCGTAGCGCGCCCCGTTTTCGCGCCGCAGCGTCGCCGGCGACCGGACGGCCTTCGGCAGGCGCAGCAGGAAGCACGGCGTCGCCGCGTACGGGTACTGGAACACGAAGTTGGTCTCGGCGGCGAGCTTCGTGGCGAGGATCGGGACGCCGTGGATGTCGACCAGGAGCGCCGGCCGGTAGCTCCGGCTCCCGGCCTGCGCTCGGGCCGCGTCCGCAGCGGCCAGTCCCGCCGCACCGGCCATCGCACCGCACACTTCCAGAAATTCGCGTCGCTTCATCGTGGTTCACGCGCAGTTCGGGGAAAATCCACGTCCTTCCGAAGTCGCGGCCCGGGTGTCCGACGAACTTCCGCGAGCATGGCCCCGTGGTACCGGAAAGTTCGGCCGCCGATCGCCGAACCCCACCGTCGCTCGACGCCCACTGCCCGACCCGTTCGCCATCTGGGCCCAAGCTGCGCCTGCGACCGTTCTCGCATCGAAGCGCAGCGCCGGTCAGCCCTCGACCAGTGCCCTGACGTGCTCGGCCGCGCTGCGGCCGAGCGCGGAGAGCGCGTAGCCGCCTTCGAGCGTCGAGACGATGCGGCCCTTCGCATGGCGGCCCGCCACCGCCACGAGTTCCCTCGTCACCCAGCCGTAGTCCGCGTCGACGAACGCGAGCCCCGCGAGCGGATCCTCGCGGTGCGCGTCGAAACCCGCGGACACGAAGATCACCTGCGGCCGGAACGCCTCGAGCGCCGGCAGCCAGCGATCACGCACCGCAGCCCGAAAGCCGTCGCTGCCGGTCCCTTCGGGCAGCGGCACGTTGACCATGTTCGGCGCCGGTTGGTCGACGCCGGAATACGGGTAGAGCGGGTGCTGGAAGATCGACGCCATCAGCACGCGCTCGTCGCCGGCGAACACGTCCTCGGTGCCGTTGCCGTGGTGGACGTCGAAGTCGATGACCGCCACGCGATCGAGCCGGTGGTGGTCGAGCGCGTGCATCGCTCCGACCGCGACGTTGTTGTAGAGGCAGAAACCCATCGCGCGGCGCCGCTCGGCGTGGTGCCCCGGCGGGCGAACCGCGCAGAACGCGGTGCGGCACTCGCCGGACATCACGAGGTCGGTCGCCAGCACCACCGCGCCCGCGGCGTGGCGCGCGGCGCCGAGCGAGTGCGGACACAGCGCGGTGTCGGGGTCGAGGTAGGCGAGGCCGTGGTCGGGGCTCGTGTGCTCGATCTCGGACAGGTAGGCCGCCCCGTGGACCCGAAGCAACTGCTCGCGGGTCACCGCGGGCGCTTCGTAGTGCCGCAGGTACCCGTCGATGCCGGCGGCGATCAGCCGGTCGCCGATCGCGGGGAGCCGGTCGGGACACTCCGGATGGTAGGGCCCCATGTCGTGCAACAGGCAGGACGGATGCGTGATGTAGGCGGTGGGCACGGCGCGGGAAGGCTTGCGATCGTTCGGGGCGCCCGGCGTCGGCGGTTCGCGCGAACCGCGCTCCGGACGGACGGAGTGTAGCGCGCGATCGTCGGGGGTGACGAAGCGGCCCCGGGCGGCTAGAGTGCCCGGAGCCCCGGCCTTGGCCCACCCGATGAGCGTCCGCCCCGCCTCCCAGATCGTTCCCGTCGCGCAGCGCGCGCAGGCGATCCTGCGCGAACTCGCCCGCATCGTCGTCGGCAAGGACGAGATGCTGAAGCTCGCCCTCGCCTGCATGATCGCGCGCGGCCACCTGCTGATCGAGGACATCCCGGGCGTCGGCAAGTCGACGCTCGCGCAGGCCCTCGCCGCGGCGCTGGGGCTCAAGTACGCGCGCATCCAGTTCACGAGCGATCTCCTGCCCGCCGACGTGCTCGGCGTGTCGATCTACGACGAGCGTTCCTCCGCCTTCCGGTTCCATTCCGGGCCGATCTTCCATTCGGTCGTGCTCGCCGACGAGATCAACCGCGCGCCGCCGAAGACGCAGAGCGCGCTGCTCGAGGCGATGGAGGAGCGCCAGGTCTCGATCGACGGCCAGACGCGCCGGCTCCCCGATCCGTTCTTCGTGATCGCGACGCAGAATCCGGTCGAGCAGATCGGCGCCTATCCGCTGCCCGAATCGCAGCTCGACCGCTTCCTGATGGCGCTCGAACTCGGTTACCCGGATCCGGCAGCCGAGCGTGACCTCCTCGCCGGCGGCGACCGCCGCGCGCGGATCGCGGAGTTGCCCGCGCTCGCGGACGCCGCGACGCTCGCGGATTGGCAGCGTGAGGCCAGTGCGATGCACGTCGCGCCCGCGTTGCTCGACTACGTGCAGGCGCTGCTCGCGGCGAGCCGCGGCCATCCCGGCAACGCCCCGACCTCCGACACCGGAGCGCGGCGCGGCCTCTCTCCGCGCGCGGGACTGATGCTCCTCAACGCCGCGCGCGCCTGGGCGCTCGTCGGCGGCCGTCCGATGGTGCTCCCCGAAGACGTGCAGGCGGTGTTCCCGGCGGTCGCCGGGCATCGACTCGCCGGCGGTGCGCGCGCCGGCGCGCTCGTCGCGGCCACGCTGCTGCGCTCCGTACCGCTGCCGTAGCGCAGGCCATGGCGTCGATCGCGGCACAGGCACCCGCGCCCGGAGCGTGGGCGCGCTGGCGCCAGCGCTTCTTGCGTCTCGCTCCGGGCGACGGCGACGAGGTCGTGCTGCGCCATTCGCGCATCTACATCCTGCCCTCGCGCCGCGGGACGACGATGATCGCCACGCTGGCGATCATGCTGCTGACCTCGCTCAACTACGCGCTCTCGCTCGGCTTCGTCGTCACGTTCCTGCTCGCCGGGCTCGTCGCCGCGTCGCTGCTGCACGCGTTCCGCAACCTCGCCGGGGTCGAGATCCGCCCGCTCGCCGCGAGCGAGACCTTCGCCGGCGGACGCATCGCGTACGCGCTCTCGCTCGGCGGCGGAGAGCGCACCCGCGAGGCCCTCGAAGTCCGGGCCATCGACGCCGAACCGGTGGTCGCCGACATTCCGGCCGGCACGACGGTGAACGTGCGCGTCGAACGGCCGGCGCCGCGGCGCGGACGCCATGCGCTCGGGCGCGTGACGCTGTCGTCGACGCAGCCGCTCGGGCTGTGGCGCGCGTGGTCGTACGTGCACTTCCCGCTCGCCGGTGTCGTCTACCCCGCACCCGAACCCGGAGCGCCTCCGCTGCCGCCCGGCGCGCATGGACAGGACCTCTCCGCACCCGGACAGGGCGACGAATCGGAGTTCGCAGGCCTGCGCGAATTCCAGCCCGGCGACCCGCCGCAACGCGTCGCCTGGAAGGCGGTCGCGCGCGGCGCCGGCTGGTACACCAAGGAGTTCGAGGGCTCCGGAGGCGGCGGTCCGGTCGGGCTCGACTGGGCGCAACTGCCGCGCGCCCTCGACGACGAGACGAAGCTCTCGCGCCTCACCGCCTGGATCCTCGCGGCCGAACGCGCGGCGCGTCCGTTCTCGCTTCGCGTGCCCGGCGCGGCGCTCCCGCCGGGGCAGGACCGCGACCACCGCCGCTCGGCGCTCACGATGCTCGCGCTCGCGCGCAGCGGAGACTCGTGGTGAGCGCCAAGCTGCGTCGCGCACGGCGCCGGAACGCTCGAGTGTCGCCCGCGCTCTCGGCGACGCAGATCCGCTGGATCGGCGCGCTGATCGTCTGCGCGCAACTGCCGCAGGCGCCGCATCTGCCGCTTTGGGTCGCCGCGTTCGGGATCGCGCTCTGCGGATTGCGCCTGCTGCTGTTGCGGCGCGACCGCGCGCGCCCCGGCGCCCCGGCGCGCATCCCGTCGTGGACGCTGGTGCTGTTCGCGCTCGCCGCCGCGCTCGCCGTGCGCGCCTCCTACGGCTATCTGCTCGGCCGCGATCCGTCGGTCGCATTCCTGTTCATCCTCGTCGCGATCAAGTTCCTCGAGACGCGCACGGTCCGCGACGGCACGCTGCTCGTCGCGCTCGCCTCGTTCCTGCTCGTCACGCCGTTCTTCGCGAGCCAGTCGCCGCTCGCCGCGTTCGCGGCGCTGCCCGCGCTGCTGGTGCTGGGCGGCACGCTCGACGCGCTCTCGCGTCCGCCGAACGCGTTGCCCCCTCGTCCGCCGGGCGTCGCGCTCGCGCGCACCGGCAAGTTCATCGTGCAGGGCATTCCGATCGCCGCGCTGCTGTTCGTGCTCTTCCCGCGTATCGCGGGCCCGCTGTGGGGCGTGCCGGCCGAAGCGGGCGCGACGACCGGATTGTCGGATTCGATGGAGCCGGGGTCGATCAGCGAGCTGTCGCTCTCCGACGCGGTGGCGTTCCGCGTCGACTTCGACGGCGCGGTTCCGCCGCCCGCGCAGCGCTACTGGCGCGGACCGGTGCTGTCGCGCTTCGATGGACGCGCGTGGACGCTCGTGCCGCGCTCGATGCCGGGCCATCTCACGCCGCCCGGTCCGGGGGGCGTCGCGTACACCGTCACGCTTGAGCCGCACGGCAAACCCTGGCTCTTCGCCCTCGAACTGCCGGCGAGCCTGCCGCGACCGGCCGGCGCCGACGCGGATCCCGGCGGCGACGAAAGCCATGCACTGCTCACGCGCGACCAGCAGCTCGTGGCACGCACGCCGGTGTCGCAGGTCCTCCGCTACCGCCAGCTCTCGATGCTGCGCGACGCGTTCCCGCAGGCCGACGAAGGCGAGGGACAGGAGTACCTGCGCCTGCCGCCGCGGGGCAATCCGCGCACGGTCGAACTCGGGCGTGAACTTCGCGCCGCGAACCCCGATCCGCAAGGAGCCGTCGCCGCGGCGCTCGCCTGGTTTCGCGCGGCGCCGTTCGTCTACACGCTGTCGCCGCCGCCGCTCGACCGCGATCCGGTCGACGCGTTCCTGTTCGACACGCGCCGCGGCTTCTGCGAGCACTTCGCCGGCTCGTTCGTCGTGATGATGCGCGCCGCGGGCGTTCCCGCGCGCGTGGTGACCGGCTACCAGGGCGGCGAGTGGAATCCGCGCGGCGGCTACCTGATCGTGCGGCAGTCCGACGCGCACGCGTGGGCCGAGGTGCTCGTCGACGGCGAATGGCGGCGCGTCGACCCGACGGCGACCGTCGCGCCCTCGCGCATCGAGATGGGCCTCGCGCGCGCGGTCGCCGCCGGCGAACCGGTACCGCTCTTCGCCCGTCTCGACGCCGGCTGGCTCAAGAGCACGCAACTCGCGTTCGATGCGCTCAACCACGCCTGGCGCACCCACGTCGTGGGTTTCAACCGCGACCGCCAGCGCGAACTGTGGCGCGACCTCACGATCGACCGCTACGCCGGCTGGCAGATCGCCGCCATCGCCGGCGTTCTCGGCCTCGCGTGGGCCGCGGTCGCGCTCGCGTTCATCGGACTCTCCCGCACCCGGCGCGAACGCGAGCTGGTGCTGTGGCACGAGGCCTGCACGCGTCTCGAGCGGGCCGGGCTGCCGCGCCAACCGCACGAAGGGCCGATCGCCTTCGCGGCGCGCGCGAGCGCGCGCTGGCCGCAGTTCGCGATCGCGTTCTCGGCGATCGCCGAATCCTACGCCGCGCTACGCTACGGTCCGCCTTCCGCGCGGCCGGGCGAGCGTGAGGCGCTCGTGGCGACGCTGGAGCGGGCGGTCGAGGTGTTGCCGGCGGCCGGCGAACTGCGCGCCGCTACGTAGATCGGAGTCAGAGCCGCCATTCTCGCGTGCAACGGCGCTGCGACTTCGCGATGCTCGTTCGCGCGAGAACCGCGACTCCGACCCCTGCCTACAGCAACGCATCCCGATCGAGCCCCGATGCCGCGAGCCGCGCACGCAACCGGTCGAGCGCCTCGATCTGGATCTGCCGCACGCGCTCGCGCGTGACGCCGAGTTCGCGCGCGAGTTCGTCGAGCGTCGCGACCTCGGCGCCGTTCAGGCCGTAGCGCCGCTCGATCACCCGCCGCTGGCGCTCCGGCAGCCCGGCCAGCCACTCGGCCACCGAGCGTTCGAGCGCGTTGTGGTGGAGCATCAGCTCCGGCTCCATCGCGCCTTCGTCCGGGAGCGCGTCGGCGATGGTGACCGACGGATCACGGTCGAGCGGCGCGTCGAGCGAGAGCACGTGCTCCTGCCATCGCACCAGCCGTGCGATGTCGTCGACCGGACGGTCGATCAGGTGCGCGACGTCCTCGATCGTCGCGTCGCGGCCGTCGGCGGGCGGATGGTTCTCGAGGTAACGCAGCGCGCGCTGCACGACGGAGAGCTCGCGCATCACGTGCGCGGGCAGGCGGATCGTTCGCGCCTGCTGCACGATCGCGCGCTCGATCGCCTGCCGGATCCACCACGTCGCGTAGGTCGAGAAGCGGAACCCGCGCTCCGGGTCGAACTTGTCGAGCGCGTGCATGAGGCCGAGGTTGCCCTCCTCGATCAGGTCGGGCAGCGCGAGTCCCCGGTGCGCGTAGTGGCGTGCGATCGACACGACGAGGCGCAGGTTGCGCTCGATCATCGTCTGCCGCGCGGCGAAGTCGCCGCCGCGCACCGCGCGCGCGAGGGCGAGTTCCTCGTCGGCCGACAGCAGAGGATGCTGGCCGATCTCGTTCAGGTAGAGCTGCGCGACGTCGGCGACGAAGTCGGCGGCGAGGCCGGGCGCGGGCTCGTCGAGCGGCAGCGGCGCGGTCAGCGCGTCGTGCGCGACCGGTTCCGATTCGTGCGCCGCGTCGCCGTCCTCGTCGAGCGGATCGGGCGCGGCGGCGGCCATCGGCGGGCGGGAGCGGCCGGCGTCAGGCGGGCGGCAGGAAACGCAACGGGTCCATCGGCTTGCCCAGGCGCCGGATCTCGAAGTGCAGCTTGACGCGATCGGCGTCCGTCGACCCCATCTCCGCGATCTTCTGACCGCGCGCGACGGCCTGCCCTTCCTTCACGAGGATGTCGGCGTTGTGCGCGTAGGCGGTGAGGTAGGTCGCGTTGTGCTTGATGATGACGAGCTTGCCGTAGCCGCGCAGGCCGCTGCCCGCGTAGACGACCTTGCCCGGCGCGCTCGCGACGACCGGATCGCCCGCGGCGCCTCCGATGTCGATGCCCTTCAGGCTCGCGCTCTCGGAGAACTGCGCGACGACCTTGCCCTTCGCGGGCCACACCCAGTCGAGCCCTTCGTCGTCGCCGGGCGAAGGTCCGGGCGCGGGCGGCGTGGTGGCGGGGACACTCGCGGCCGCCGAAGCAGCCGCGTTCGACGGCGTGGTGCTCGTCTGCGGCGCGCTCGCGATCGTCGTCGGCGGTGGCGCCGGCGGCTTGACAGCCGGCGTATCCGGCGCGGATGCGAGGCGGGCGACGTCGCGCATCGCCTGCTCCGACCACGGCTCCTTGATCGCCTTGGGCGAGGTCTTCGTCAACCGATCCGCGGCGGCCGCGGTCGGCGGCACGGACGCGGACGCCACGGCAGGCGGCACTGGCGCGCCTCCCGACGCCACGCCCGCCGCATCGGATCGAGGCGCGCCGGCCGTGACCGGCGGCACGGTGCGCAACGGTGTCACCGTGGTCCCGGGCGCGCCCGCGTCCGCGCCCGCAGCCATCTGCGGCGGCTCGCTGCCCGGCGCGGTGAGCCGCAGCGCTTGCCCGACGCGAATCACGTTGATGTTCTCGATGCCGTTCCACGCCGCGAGGTCGCGGTAGTCGAGTCCGTGCTCGAGCGCGATCTGGTAGAGCGTGTCGCCGCGCTTGACCGTGTAGGTCGGCGGGCGCCAGTCGGGTTCGCCGGGTTTCGTCGCGGCCGCCGGATGCGGCGGCGGCAGCGGCGCGGTGGACGGTGCGGCGCGCGGCGGAACCGCCGGGCGGTCGACGACGGGAGCGGGCGTGCGCGTCGCGCAGCCTGCGGCGAGCGCGGCGGCCGCGAAGAGCGCGGCGACGCGCGGGATCGAAAGGGTGGTTCGGCTCGTCGTCATCCGGGCGCTCGGGGCGCCCGGCCGCGCGAGCGCGTCAGGCGAGACCCGGCAGCAGTGGCACGAATCTTACCGCATCGAGACGTTGCTCCCTCACGCCGCCCGGCCCCATCTCGATCACGGTCAGGTACTGGACGCCGCGTTCGCCTTCTTCGGGGGATCCGGCGAGCGGAATCACCATGCGCCCACCGGGCTTGAGATAGCGCAGCAGCGCGGTGGGCACGTGCGTCGCCCCCGCGGTGACCACGATCGCATCGACCGACAGGTCCTCGCCCAGGTCGGCGCTCCCGTCGCCGTGCTTGAGCGCGACATTGCCGCATTTGAGTCCCTGCAGGTTGCGCCGGGCTTTCGCGACCAGCGCCCCGATGCGCTCGACCGTCCACACCTTCTTCGCGATGCGCGAGAGGACCGCGGTCTGGTAGCCGCAGCCGGTACCGATCTCGAGCACGCCGTCGAGGTCACGACCGTTCCGCGCGAGTTCGGTCATGCGCGCGACGACCCAGGGCTGCGAGATCGTCTGGCCGTGCCCGATCGGCAGCGGCACGTCGTCGTAGGCGCGGATCGCGAGCGCCTCGTCGACGAAGCGGTGGCGCGGGATCGCGAGCATCGCCGACAACACGACCTCGTCGCGGATGCCCTCCCCGCGCAGCCGCTCGATCAGGCGCGCCTGCGTGCGCGCCGACGTCATCCCGATCCCCTGCTTCTCCATCCTCCCGCCCTCCCCGGCGGTCAGGCAGCGAGCCAGGCGCCCACCTCGTCCATGCGTTCGCGGTTCGTGAGGTCGACCTGCAGCGGCGTGATCGACACCTGCCGCGAATCGACCGCGTGGAAATCGGTGCCTTCGCCCGCATCCGCCGCCGGGCCCGCCGCGCCGACCCAGTAGACGGTCTCGCCGCGCGGACTCGTCATCCGGATCGTGTCCTCCGCCTTGTGCCTCCGGCCGAGCCGCGTGATCCGCGTGCCGCGGACCTCGGCGCGCGGCACGTCGGGTACGTTCACGTTGATGAGCCAGCTTCCCGCCGGCGTGCGCGCATGGCGGCTCACGAGGTCGATCGCGACCTCGCACGCGGTCTCGAAGTGCTTCGCGGTCTTCGACGCGAGGGAGATCGCGATCGACGGAATGCCGAGCAGGAAGCCCTCGGTCGCGGCGGCGACGGTGCCCGAGTAGATCGTGTCGTCGCCCATGTTCGCGCCGAGGTTGATGCCCGAGATCACCATGTCCGGCAGGTGGTCGAGGAGCCCGGTCACCGCGAGGTGCACGCAGTCGGTCGGCGTGCCGTTGACGAACAGGAATCCGTTCGGGGCGCGGCGCACCGACAGCGGGCGGTCGAGCGTGAGCGAATTCGACGCGCCGCTGCGGTCGCGCTCCGGCGCGACGACCGTGATGTCCGCGTGCGGGATGAGGGCGGCGGCGAGCCGCTCGAGCCCGGGCGCGAAATAGCCGTCGTCGTTGGAGAGCAGGATGCGCATGCGGGGCGTCGCGCCGATTATAGCCGGACGGCCCGCCTCCTATAATCGCCCCATCATGAACGGTCGTCGCCCGCTCGTCCTCGCCGCCCTCGCGCTCGCCGCGCTCGCGCTCCTCCCGGTGCTCGCCGTCGTGGTGCGGGGCATCGCGCCGGGGGCGAGCGACACCTGGTCGCACCTCGCCGACACCGTGCTCGCCCGTTACGTCGGGAACACGCTCGCGCTGGTAGTGCTGGTCGGCGCGGGCGTCGCCTTCGGCGGCACGCTGACCGGCTGGGCGCTCGCCCAGTACCGCTTCCCCGGCAGCCGCATGTTCGCGTGGGCGCTGCTGCTGCCGCTCGCGATGCCGACCTACGTGATGGCCTACGCCTACACCGACTTCCTGCAGTACTCGGGGCCGGTGCAGACGACGCTACGCCGGGCGTTCGGGGAGGCGGCGAGCCACGCGTTCCCGGACGTTCGCTCGCTGCCGGGTGCGGCCGCGATGTTCGTCTTCACGCTCTATCCGTACGTCTACCTGCTCGCGCGCACCGCGTTCGCCGAACGTCCTGCGGCCTTCGTCGAGGCGGCGCGAACGCTGGGCCTCGACCGGCGGCGCGCGTTCTGGCGCGTCGAACTGCCGCTCGCGCGTCCGGCGATCGCGGGCGGCGTCGCGCTCGCGCTGATGGAGACGCTGGCGGACTTCGGCACGGTCGCCTACTTCGCGGTCGACACCTTCACCACCGGCATCTACCGCGCGTGGTTCACGCTGGGCGACCGCGCCGCCTCCGCGCAGCTCGCGGCGACGCTGCTCGCGTTCGTCCTCGCGGCGCTCTGGCTCGAGCGCGCGTCTCGCGGCGCGGCGCGCACCTCGAGCGCCCGGGCGCGCGCCGGCGCGCCCGACGCCCGGCCGCGCATCGGCGGTTCGCGCGGCGCCACGCTCGCGGTGCTGTGCAGCGTGCCGCTCGCGGTCGGATTCGTGATTCCGGTGTTGCTGCTCGTGCGCCTCGTGCTCGCCGAGCCCGAGATCCCCGGCATCGAGCGCTTCGTCGACGGCGCGTGGAACAGCGTTCGCGTCGCCGCCATCGCGACCGTCGTCGCGGTGGCCTTCGCGGCGACCGTGTCCTATGCGAACCGGCTCGCGCCCGGCGCCGCCGTGCGAGCGGCGACGCGCGTGCTGACGCTGGGTTATGCGGTCCCGGGCACGGTGCTCGCGGTCGGCGTGCTGCTGCCGCTCTCCACGCTCGACGGCTGGTTCGCCGACGCGATCCGGCGCACGACCGGAGCGCACGCCGGACTCCTGTTGACCGGCACCGTCGTCGCGCTCGTCTACGCCTACCAGGTCCGCTACTTCGCGGTGGCGTGGAACGGCATCGAACCCGCGTTCCAGCGCATCACGCCCGCGATGGACGCTGCCGCGCGGAGCCTCGGCGCCGGCACGATCGGCACCTTCCGCCGCGTGCATGCGCCGCTCCTCGCGCGCAGCGTCGCGGCGACGCTGCTCCTGGTGTTCGTCGACGTGATGAAGGAACTGTCGGCCACGCTCGTGCTGCGGCCGTTCAATTTCGACACGCTGGCGACGCAGGCGTTCTCGCTCGCGAGCGACGAACGTCTCGCTGAGGCTGCGGTGCCGTCGCTCGCGATCGTCGCGGTCGGGCTGCTGCCGATCGTGCTGCTCTCGCGGGCGGCGATGCGGCGGCGGGACTCCCGGCCGTCCGCGGCCGGCGTATCGGCGCCGGGTCAGGGCCTGCAAGCGCTTCCATAGCCGGCGCCGGCAGGGTGGCTTCGCTGCCGCCCCGAAGGTTCGACGTTCACGACCCGGCCACGCCATTTGCGACAGGCGAGGACCGTTGCGGTAGTCTGTCGGACCGTCGTCACGCCGGCACAGTCCCCCTCTTCTTCTGACATCGACAGGAGACGAACCATGCGCCTGGGCAACTTCTCGATCGGTCTCGCCGTCAAGGACATCGGCGCATCCCGCGCCTTCTACGAGAAACTCGGGTTCCGCGCGATCGGCGGCGACCAGGAACAGAACTGGCTGATCCTCCAGAACGAGACCGCGACGATCGGACTCTTCCAGGGGATGTTCGACCGGAACGTGATGACGTTCAATCCCGGTTGGGACCGCAGCGGCGCACGGTTGAACGACTTCGACGATGTTCGCGACATCCAGCGGATCCTCCGCGACCGCGGGCTCGCCCTCGTGTCCGAGGCGGACGCGACGTCGACCGGACCCGCGAGCCTGATGCTGACCGATCCCGACGGGAATCCGATCCTCGTGGACCAGCATGTGCCGAGACCTCGGAGGTGACGCGGGCGACCAGGTGAACCCACGCGGGTTCTCGGTCGAATCGTCATGCAGGCGCTGACCAGGCGTGTGCGCGCGCACGCCACCCATCGGGTCTGCATCGTGCCTGGGCCGGCGATGAAGCTCGGCGCCCTGCTCTTCGTCTGCCTGCTCGCCGGCTGCCAACCCTTCGAGCAGGCGTCCGTCGATCTCCTGACCGAAACCGGGGTCCACCATCGCCTCCTGTCCTGCAGCGGCGGATGGATGTCGCGGATCGCGCGCTGCGACCTGGCGATTGCGCCCGGCGAATTCGATCGACTGGTCGTGGCGCTCGACGTTGCCACGCCGACGCACGACGCGACCCGCGGGAGCCGGGTCGTGCGGCTCGCCGCGGGCGACTCGTTGGACGACCCGAGATTCGCGGCGCTGGCCGAGGTCGCCTTCATGCGCACGCTGTGGACGCCTTCGCGGCACGGATTCGCCGGCGCCTTCCTCGTCTACGACCCGAGTCGGGAAGTCGCCCGTCTGCGGCTGTCCATCGCCTATGGATAGCCTGCCGCGAACGACGCGCGATGGGCGAACCCCCGCCAGCGCGTCGTGGAGCGCCGGCCAGCGGACGGCGCGAGACGATGCCGCGGGCTACCTCCAGCCCACGCGATCGACGATCTTCTGTGCCGCCGGAATGTTCTTCGCGATCGTCGCGATCGACAGGTCGTCGGACTTGAACGGCCCCATCGCCTCGAGCGCGGGGTTCTTCACCTGCACGCTCTTCACCGCCGGCCACTCGTTGTTGCCGTCGGCGAAGTAGCGCTGCGCGTCGTCGCTCGCCAGGTACTCGAGGAACTTCACCGCGTTGTCCTTGTGCGGTGCGTGCTTGAGCACGCCGGCGCCCGCGACGTTGATGTGCGTGCCGTGGCCGGCCTGGTCGGGCCAGACGAGCCAGGTCTTCGACGCGATCTCGCGGTCCTCCGGCTTGGTCGAGCGCAGGATGCGCGCGTAGTAGTACGAGTTGTTGATCGAGATTCCGCACTCGCCGGCCGCGGCACCCTTGATCTGGTCGGTGTCGCCGCCCTTCGGCGCGCGCGCGAAGTTCGCGACCACGCCGCGCGCCCACTCCTCGGCCTTCGCCTCTCCCATGTGCGCGACCATCGCGGCCACCAGCGACAGGTTGTAGGGGTGCGAGCCCGAGCGCACGCAGATCCTGCCCTTGTGCTTCGGATCCGCGAGCGATGCGTAGGTCGATACGTCGGCCGGATTCACCATCGCCTTGTTGTAGACGATGATGCGCGCCCGGCTCGAGAATCCGAACCACTCGTCGTTGGTGCCGCGCATCGACGCGGGCAGGCGCGTATCGAGGATCGACGACTTCACCGGCTGGAACAGCCCCAGTTGCTGCGCGTTGTACAGGCGCGACGCGTCGACGATCAGCAGGATGTCGGCCGGACTGTTCGCCCCTTCCGCCTTGAGGCGCTCGAGCAGTTCGTTCTCGCCGGCCTCGATCCGGTTGACCTTGATGCCGGTGGCCTTGGTGAAGTTCCCGTAGAGCGCTTCGTCGGTCGCGTAGTGCCGCGCCGAGTAGACGTTCACCACCTGTTCCTGGGCGGCGGCGGCGAGGGGGAGCACGGCGGCGAGCGCCGCGGCGAGGAGCACGGGTCGAAGGCGGGGCATGGGAGCCTGCGGACAGGGAATGGACTGGGGTTCACTCTAGCGGCGTCGCGCGCCGATGTCAATAAGAATGCGAACCATTCCTGTTCGTTTCCTGTGTCGCAGCCCAAGTGGCGATATCCCCGGGCGGTCCACCGGCGGATCAGCCGCTGTTCCGCAGGCCCGCGGCGAGCCCGTTGATCGTCAGGTGGATCGCGCGCTTGGTGCGCTCGTCGGTCTGGCCGGCACGGTAGCGCGTCAAGAGCTCGATCTGCAGGTGGTTCAGCGGATCGAGGTAGGGGACGCGGTTGCGCAGGCTCCGCGCGAGCGTCGGATTGTCGGCGAGCGGGTGGTCCTGGCCGGTGATCTCGGCGAGGACGGCGAGCGTGCGGGAATGCTCGGCGGCGATGCGGCCGAAGATCGCGTCGCGCAGCGCGGCATCGGGCACCAGCGCCGCGTAGCGCGACGCCACCGCGAGATCCGATTTGGCGAGCACCATGCCCATGTTCGACAGCACCGACGCGAAGAACGGCCAGCGCAGATGCATCTCGCGCAGGAGGTCCATCGCGTCGCCGCGCTCGCGCCGCCACGCCTCGATGGCGCTGCCGACGCCGTACCAGCCCGGGAGCATCAGGCGGCATTGGCTCCAGCTGAACACCCAGGGGATCGCGCGCAGGTCCTCGATGCGCGTCGACGCCGTACGCGACGCCGGCCGGCTGCCGATGTTGAGCTCGGCGATCTCGGCGATCGGCGTCGACGCCCGGAAGTACGCGACGAACCCGGGCGTGCCGTACACGAGATCGCGGTACGCCGCGAGCGCGTGCGCGGAGAGTTCGTCGAGCGCGCGGTAGTAGCGTTCGGCGCGGTCGCCGAGCTGCTCCGCGTCGGAGAGCGCGGCCTCGAGCGCCGCGGCGACGAGCGTCTCGAGGTTGCGGCGGCCGAGTTCCGGGTCCGAGTACTTGCTCGCGATGATCTCGCCCTGCTCGGTGAGCCGCAGGCCCGCGTTCGCGCTGCCCTTCGGTTGCGCGAGGATCGCGTCGTACGACGGCCCGCCGCCCCGCCCCACGGTACCGCCGCGCCCGTGGAACAACGCGAGCGTGACGCCCGCCCCCCGGAACGCTTCGACGAGATCGCGCTCCGCGCGGTAGAGCGCCCAGTTCGACGCGAGGTAGCCGCCGTCCTTGCTGCTGTCGGAGTAGCCGAGCATGATCTCCTGGCGGTTTCCGCGGCCCTCGACGATCCGGCGCCACGCGGGCAGCGCGAACGCCTCGCGCATGATCCGGCCGGCGCCCTCGAGGTCGTCGATCGTCTCGAACAGCGGCACGATGTCGAGCGCGCTGCGGCCGTCGCGGACGAGCCCCGCGCCCTTGAGCAGCACCGCGACCTCGAGCAGGTCGGAGACCGACCGGCACTTGGAGATCACGTAGTACGGCACCGCGTCCGCGCCGTAGTCCGTGTGCACCGACGCCGCCGCGTCGACGATCGCGAACTCGCTACGCGCACGCTCCGAGTAGTCGAGGAACGGCGAGCGCAGCGGGCGCGGGTTCGTGAGCTCGGCGGCCAACGCGGCGACGCGCGCCGGCTCGTCGAGCGCTGCGTAATCGGCCACCGCGCCGGCGCGTTCGAGCAGTTCGCCGACGACGACCTCGTGGACGTCCGCGTTCTGCCGGAGGTCGATCGACGCGAGGTGGAAGCCGAACGCGGCCACCGCGTAGCGCAACGGCAGGAGCCGCTCTTCGGCGAGCGCGGACCCGCCGTGCGTGGCGAGCGAGGCGGCGATGGTGGCGAGATCGGCGTCGAACTCCGCGGGCGACGCGTAGGGGGGCCGCTCAACCTGCGGCGCGCGCGCGATCGGGGCATCGGACTTCGCCTTCGCCGTCGCGGCCACGCGCGCGTAGACGCCGATCAGCGCCTGGCGATACGGCTCGTCCTGGCGATGGGGATTCGCGTCGTTCGCCGCACCCGCGAGTTCGAGGAGCGCCGGCGTCGGCCGCACCAGCCGCGACGACAGCGACAGCTCGCTCCCCAGCCGGTGCACCTCGTCGAGGTAGTGCGTGAAGGCGACCGTCGACTGCGCGCGCACGGCTTGCACGAGCGTGCGCGCGGTCACGAACGGATTGCCGTCGCGATCGCCGCCGATCCACGAGCCCATCCGCAGGAACGGCGGCAGCAGGTCCCCGCCGAGCGCCTCGCTGCCGAGGCGCGAGGCGAAGTCCGCGTAGAGCGACGGCAATCCGTCGAGGAACGTGTACCGGTAGTACGCAAGACCGTTCTCGATCTCGTCGACGACCTGCAGGCGCGACAGGCGGAGCATCGCCGTTTGCCACAGCCCGAGCACGCGGCGGGCGAGGCGCCGCTCGACGTCGGCGCGCTCGGGCGCAGTGAGCGCCCGGCGGTCGTGCCGCGACAAGAGTTCGGCGATGCCGCGCTCCGCGTCGAGGATGCTGCGACGCTGCACCTCGGTCGGATGCGCGGTCAGGACCGGCGACAGGCGCGCATGTGCGCACCACCGGGCGATCGCCGCGGCGCCGACGCCCGCGGCGGCGAGCGAGGCGAGCGAAGCCTCCAGGCTGCCGCGTTGCGGCGGCGATCCGGCGAGCGCGTGCATGCGGCGGCGCCGGTTCTGGTGGACGTCCTCGGCGAGGTTCGCGAGCTGCGAGAAGTACGAGAACGCGCGCACGACGTCGAGCACCTGCGGGATCGGCAGGCCGTCGAGGAGCCGCGCGAGTTCGGCGCGGGCCGCTTCCGCCTCTTCGCCCTCCCCGCGCCGGAACCGGACCGCCGCCTGGCGGACGGCCTCGACGCGCGCATAGCCCTCTTCGCCCGTCTGCTGGCGCAAGACCTCGCCGAGGATGCGGCCGAGCAGCCGCGTGTCCTCGCGCAGCGGCCGGTCCTTGTCCGCGTCGTCGTTCGAAGGTGGCGGAGTGCGGACGTCGGGCATCGTCGGAACGGAGCGTGGTTACAATCGCAGTGTATATGACCGTCGAACTCCCCGATTCGCTCCGCGCGGCCGCGCGAACCCTCACCGCGACGCCGCTCGCATCGCTCTTCGAACGCGACCCGCATCGCGTCGAGCGGCTGACGTTCGCGTGGGAAGGCTTCCGCGTCGACCTCGCGAAGGAACGCATCACGCCGGAAGTGCTGGCGGAATGGTGCGCGTTCGCGTCCGACTCGGGCATCGAGCGGTGGATCGCCGCGCTCTTCGCCGGCGAGAGGATCAACGTGACCGAGGCGCGCCCGGTGCTGCATCCGGTGCTGCGCGACCGCGCGTCCGCGCCGCTCGTCGTCGACGGCGTCGACGTGCGCGGCGCGTTTCGCGCCATGCGCGAACAGGTCGCGGCGATCGCGGACGAACTCGCCCGCGGCGTGCGCCGGGGCGCGACCGGCGTGCCGTTCCGCCACGTCGTGCACCTCGGCATCGGCGGATCGGACCTGGGGCCGCGGCTCGTCGTCGACGCGTTGCGGCCATCGCGCCCGCCGGCCGGTGTCGGCGTGTCCTTCGTCGCGAACGTCGATCCGGTCGCGCTCGACCGCGCGCTCGCCGGCCTCGACCCCTCCGCGACGCTCTTCGTCGTCGCGTCGAAGAGCTTCTCGACGCAGGAGACGCTCGCGAACGCAACTGCCGCGAAGGCCTGGCTCGCCGCGTCGCTCCCTCCCGGCGCGGACACGGGCCGGCATTTCCTCGCCGCGACGGCTCGGCCCGACGCAGCCGCGGCGTTCGGCATCGCGCCGCAGGACGTCCTGCCGATGCACGACGGCGTCGGCGGCCGCTTCTCGCTGTGGTCGTCGGTCGGCGTGACGATCGCCGCCGCGCTCGGCAATCGCGCGCACGCGGCGCTTCTCGACGGCGCGCACGCGATGGACCGTCACTTCGCCACGGCGCCGCTCGCGTCGAACCTGCCGGTGATCCTCGCGCTCGCGGGCTTCTGGAACGCCAACGCGCTCGGCTTGCGCCAGCGCGTCGTGGTGCCCTATGCGGAGGCGCTCGCGCTCCTCCCGGCCTACCTGCAGCAACTGTCGCTCGAGAGCAACGGCAAGCGCGTGACGCGCGAGGGCGCGCCGGTCGGCGGCCGAACCGCGCCCGCGCTGTGGGGCGGTGTGGGCACCGACGGCCAGCACGCGTTCTTCCAATGGCTGCACCAGGGGACCGACGTCGTGCCGGTCGAGTTCGTCGTTCCTTCGGTGCCGGCCGAAGGCGACCCGGGACGCCACGCGCTCCTCGTCGCGAACGCGCTCGCCCAGGCCCAGGCGCTCGCGGTCGGACGTTCAGCGGACGAGGTGGCCGCCGATCTGCGAGGACGCGGCGAGCGCATCGACGCCGCCGCGCTCGCCGCGCGCGCGAGTCCGGGTGATCGTCCGTCGACGACGTTGCTGACTCCGCGCCTGGATGCGCATGCGCTCGGCGCGCTGCTCGCGCTCTACGAGCACCGCACCTTCGTCGAAGGCCTGCTGTGGGGCATCAACCCGTTCGACCAGTTCGGCGTCGAACTGGGCAAGATCCTCGCGCAGCCGATCGCCGCGGCGCTCGAGGGCACCGGTGAGCTTTCCGCCGCCACCGATCCTTCGACCCGCGCGCTGGTAGCGCATGTCCGCGCCGCCATGCTCGGCCAGGACCGCGACGCGGATCCTTTCCGTCAGTAGGCGGCCTTGATCGCCTCCGCGAGGCGGATCACCGCGGTCGCGTAGAGGCGGCTGCGGTTGTAGCGGGTCACGACATAGAAGTTGGGGCCGGCGATCCAGGTGCTCGCCCCGCCGTCGGATTCCTCCAGCAGCAGCAAGCCGACCGGTTCGTCGGCCGATCCGACCGGCGTCGCCGGACGCACGCCGTCGGCGGCCCAGGCGTCGAGGCTGCGCCGCTCGCTCAGCCCCCCGTCGAGCTTGCGGAGCACACCGTCGCGCGCGTCGGCGTCGATGGCCGCGGGCACGATCGTGGTCCCGCCCGGCTGCCAGTCGTGGCGCGCGAGATAGTTGGCGACGCTGCCGACGACGTCGGGCCCGCTCTTCCACAGGTCGATGCGCGTGTCGCCGTCGAAATCGACCGCGTAGCGGCGCACGCTGCCGGGCATGAACTGCGGCACGCCCATCGCGCCGGCGAACGACCCCTTCGGCGTGAACGGCGAGAAGTCCTGCTCGCGCGAGAGCAGCAGGAACTCCTTCAGTTCTCCGCGGAAGAACGGCGCACGCCGCGGGTAGTCGAACGCGAGCGTCGCGAGCGCGTCGATCACGCGGAAGCCCCCGAGCAGCCGGCCGTAGTTGGTCTCGATGCCGACGATCGCGACGACGATCTCCGGCGGCACGCCCCACTTCGCCTCGGCGCGCGCGAGCGCGTCGGCGTTCGCGCGCCACCAGAGGACGCCGTCCGAAACGCGCGCGGACGACAGGAACGGCGGCGCGTACTCGAACCACTTCGGCGGCGCGATGATCGGCCTGCTCATCAACGCGACGATGCGCGGCTGGAAGCGCGCGCCGGCGAGCCAGCGCTCGACTCGCGTCCGGTCGAGCCCGGTCTCCGCCGCGATCTCGGCGGCGAACGCGCGAACGTCGTCACGCGGGCCGTAGGCGATTCTGCGCGCGTCCTTCGCGGCTTGCGCGAGGACCGTCGGCGCGGCGAGCGCCAACGCGCACGCGAGGAGGTAACGCAGGACCGGATCCGCGCGACGACGAAGCGGAGATCCCGCGCGAGTCGGACGAGGTCGCACGGCGCGCC
The DNA here is from genome assembly GCA_015075645.1 of Burkholderiales bacterium. NCBI lineage: Bacteria > Pseudomonadati > Pseudomonadota > Betaproteobacteria > Burkholderiales > Burkholderiales bacterium. The sequence continues at coordinate 202,773 of JABTUF010000001.1, forward strand.
GATGGTATCATCGCCGCGCCCGCCGCCCGGTGCTCCGGCGCAGCATGCTGCGTCGACCGGACTTCGCATCGCGCAACCCGATGCTCTATCCGCTGATCCGTCCCGCGCTGTTCGCGCTCGACCCCGAGCGCGCGCACGCCATGACGCTGGCCGCGCTCGATGCGGCCGCGACGACGGGTCTCGCGCGCTGCACGGCGCCGCGCCTGCCGGCCGACCCGATACGGGTGATGGGACTCGACTTCCCCAATCGCGTCGGCCTCGCGGCGGGGCTCGACAAGGACGCCGCGCACCTGCCCGGCCTCGCCTCGCTCGGGTTCGGTTTCCTCGAGGTGGGCACCGTCACGCCGCGTCCGCAGCCGGGCAATCCCCGGCCGCGCATGTTCCGGCTTCCGGAAGCGCAGGCGCTGATCAACCGGCTCGGATTCAACAACGGCGGGGTCGAACGCTACGTGGTGAACGTGCGGGCGTCCGGCTACCGCGGCATCCTCGGCTGCAACATCGGCCGCAATGCCGACACGCCGAACGAGCGCGCGGCCGACGACTACCTCGCCTGCCTCGCGGCGGTCGCGCCGGTGGCGAGCTACGTCACGATCAACGTGAGCTCGCCCAACACGACCGGGCTGCGCGACCTGCAGTCCGAGACCGCGCTCGACGCGTTGCTCGCCCGCCTCACCGCCGCCCGCGACGAGCACGTGCAGAGGCTGGGGCACGCGCTGCCGCTCGCGATCAAGATCGCGCCCGATCTCGACGACGACGCGATCGGCGGCCTCGCGCGCGTGCTGGTCGCGCGGCGCGTCGACGCCGTGATCGCGACCAACACGACGCTCGCCCGCGACGCCGTCTCCGGGATGCCGCACGCCGACGAGCGCGGCGGACTCTCCGGCCGGCCGCTCTTCGATCGCTCGAACGAGGTGCTCCGCACGCTCGCACGAGCGCTCGACGGCGCGCTGCCGATCATCGGCGTCGGCGGGATCTGCTCGGGCGAGGACGCGGCGGCGAAGCTCGCCGCCGGCGCGAGCCTCGTGCAGCTCTACACCGGCCTCGTCTACCGGGGGCCCGCGCTCGTCGGGGAATGCGTGCGCTCGCTCGCCGCGACGTCCAAAAGGGTCAGACTCGATTGAAATTCTGACGGCGACCGACGCGCCACGCGCAATCGATGAGGGACAAACGAGCTGGCGACGTCTTGCTCATCAATCGAGTCTGACCCCTTTGATTGAGCTGGCGACGTCTTGCTCATCAATCGAGTCTGACCCCTTTGATTGCGCCGGCCGCGAAATTGGGGGCTGCGCTACCCGTTTTTCGCGCCGAGCCACCCCGCCGTCGCATGCGCGAGCATCTTCGCGCTCCCTTCCGCGACGGTCTCGCCGCGCTGGTTGGTCGCGACGGCGCGCAGCGTCACGATGCCGCCGCCGTGCGACGGCTTGTCGTCCTTCGCAACGACGGTCCAGGTCGTCGTCACGGTGTCGCCCGGCCGCACCGGCGCGGTGAAGCGCGTCGCGTGTTCGAGCAGCGCGATCGCGGTGCCGTGGAAGATCATGCCGACCGCGCCGCCCATCATGGCGCTCGTCATCACGCCGTGGAGGATGCGCGTGCCGAACCGAGCCTGAGCCGCGTACGCGCCATCGACATGGTGCGGGTTGAAGTCGCCGATGAGGCCGGCGCCGAGCACGAGGTGCGCGTCGGTGACCGTCAGCGATCGTCGGAACGATTCCCCGACCGCGATCTCGTCGTAGTGGCGGCCGCTGCCGTCCATGCCGCTCGCTGCATTCACCCGGTACGCTCCGCCGGAGGATCCAGCGCTTCGTATCGGTGTCCTGCCGCCCGCACGCCGGCGACCAGATGGTCGAGCGCGGCGTCCGCGTCGGTGCGCGGTCCGCGCACGCCGAGTTCGATGCGGCGCCCGCCGCCCGGCAGGAACGCCGGCAGGCTGAAGAGCTTCACGGCCGGAAAGCGCGCGACGTTCTCGTCCATCAGCGGCAGCAACTGGCTCTCGCCGACGTCGTAGACCGCGATCGCGCGCTCGACCGCGCTCTCGCGGCGCAGGTCCGGGTAGCGTGTGTCGAGCACCCAGTCCATCATCGGCCAGGCCATCTGGGGAAATCCGGGAAAGAAATGGTGATCGCGCACCGAGAACGCGGCGACGCCGTTGAACGGATTGGGAATGATGCGCGCACCCGCAGGAAACTCGGCCATCCGCACGCGATGCGGATGGGCTTCGAGCCCGAAGCGCGCCTCGATCTCCGCGACCGCCTCGGGATGGGGCTCGAGCGCGACGCCGAGCGCCGCCGCGACGGCCTGCCGCGTCCGGTCGTCGGGCGTGGCGCCGATGCCGCCGAACGAGAACACGAGTTCGCCGCGCGCGAAGCTCGCGCGGTAGAGCGCGGTGAGTCGAGGGAGGTCGTCTCCCACGAAGCTCGCGTGGTCGATCGCGAGGCCACGTGCGCGCAACGTCGCGATCGCATGGGCGAGATGCTTGTCCTGCCGCTTGCCCGACAGGATCTCGTCGCCGACGATCACGACGCCGATCGCGAGCGATGCCGCTGCGGCGCTCATTGCGCCGCGGGTGGGAGGCGCGTCTCGAGTTGCCCCATGACGTTGGACAGCGCGCGATCGAGCAGCGGCTCGGCCTCGACCGGGCGCGCGCGGTCGGCGCGGAAGCGCTCCGCCAGTTCCTCGGCGGTCATCGACAGCGCCTTCTGGCCCTGGCGGTTGGTGAAGAGGTAGGTGCCGCGCAGCGGGCTCACCCACGCGAGCTTCGCGAACGCGAGGTGGCCGTCGTCGCCCTCGAACTCGATCCACATGCCGCGCTCGAGGCTGCGCGCGATCTCCAGGTACTGGTCGTCGCGGACCTCCGGCTCCTCGACCGGCGGCGCGGGTTCCGCGGGCGCCATCGCCTCGGCGAGCGCCTCGGCCTGCCGGGCCGCGCGCTCGTCGCCGGCGGCCTTCGCCACCTCGGCCTGCGCCTTCGCCGCCTCCGCGACCGCTGCGGTCGGCGATTCGACGTTGGCGAACGTCGGCTTCACCGCGGCCGCGTGCGCCTCGACGAGGTTCGCCATGAACGACTCGCGCGCGTGCGGCGACCAGTCCTGTCCCCGCACGCCGCTCGTCAGGCGCTTCAGGAGCGAGGGCAGGAGCGCGACGAGATGCTTGCGGTCCTCGGCGGTGCGCTTGGGTTGAACGCTCCACACCAGGTCTTCGAGCGTCGCCACCGACGCGCCGAACGCCTCGCTCTGGTCGCCGTCGGTCGCGTAGGCGTGGGCCATCGCGCCCTGCCAGTGCTCGCGCAGGAAGCCCGCGAGGAAGCGCGGCACCGGCGAGGCCTCGATGCGCCGCTCGACCTCGCCGCGCGCGACGTTGGCGGAGATCTCGGCGCGATCCCGGAGGTTGATCTCCTCGGCCGAGGTGTGGATGTTGGCCTCGGCATTGCGCTCCTCCTCGGCGAGGAACGCCTCGAGTTCCGCGCGCTGCTCGTCGAAGACCGCGAGGTCGTCGGAGAAGCCGTCGAGAATCCGGTGGACGATCGCGTCGATCCTGCGGTAGAGCGGATCGTCGTTCCCCATCGCGGGCGACCAGCCCCGTCCGGCTTCCGCCAACGCGTTGACGAGCAGGCGCGACGGATGCGACTTCTTGGCGAAGAAGGCGCCGTCGAGCATCGCCGCCTTGAGCACCGGGATCTGCAGCCGCGCGAGCAGCGCCTTGATGCCGTCGGGCAGATCGCGCGTCTCGAAGATGAAGTCGAACAGCATCGCGACCATCTCGATGGTCATCGATTCGAGCTGGTTCGCCTTGCGTCCGAGCGGCGACTCCTGCAGGTCGCGCAGGACGTTGTGCAGGCCTTCCGGGATGCCGGAGAACTGGACCAGCGCGCCACCGCCCAGGTCGAAGCCGCTCTGCCCCGCCTGCAGGCGCGTAAGCCCCTCGTGCAGCATCTGCGTCGCGATGATCGGCGCGCCGGGAACGTAACCCGACGGCGTCGGCGCCATCGGCGCGAAAGTCACCGGCGGCAAGCCGCCGGACATCGCCATCGGCATTCCGATCTCGGGGAGATCGTCACCCGCCGCCGAAGGGCGCATCGCGGACGCCCCGCCATGCGGCGCCATGCCACCGCCGGCGTGGGGCATCGCGGCCGGCGCACCCCCGGCGGTGCCGAACATCCGCCGGAACAGCGCCATCACGTCGACCTCGGCCGACGGAGAGGATGTCGGGGGATGCGGCGCCTTGCCTTCCGCCGCCGCCCGGCGTGCGTCCGCGCCGGCGGCGCGGTTGATGATCGCGGGACGGATCGACGCCGGGATGACGTGCAGGTTGGCGAGGTGCCGGTTGATGTCGCCGTAGATCGACGCGATGTCGCCGAGCGAGGCCTGGTTCAGTTCCTTCAGGATCTGGAACTTGATGCGGCTCTCGCTCTTCAGTTGCCGCAGGGCGTCCGCGAACGCGTCGACGATCGTCGTCGGCGCGAGCGGATTGTCGGGCGTTTCGAGATCGGGCCGGCCGAGCAGATGCCCGAGCCCGCGGTTCAGGAGCCCCAGTTCCTCGTGACACGCGTTCTCGACGATGCGCGTGATGTTGCCGGTGACGACGGATTCGTCCATCGACGCGGTGTCGACGAGCGTGAGCTTGGTCGGATCGACCGCCGAGTAGTCCGGCTTGGGGGTCTCCCGGTTCGCGATGCGGTCGTCGACGCGCTCGCGCAGGCGCCGCTCGAACTCCGCCATCAGCGTCGGGCGCTCGCTCTTGAGCAGGCCGCGCGCGTCGAGGTAGAGCGTCTGCTCGTCGCGGACGTCGGTGCGCGCCGCGCGATCCATCAGGAGGTCCCCGACGCGGTCGAGCATCGCGGAGAACGCGAGCATCAGGCGATGCACCGCCAGATCCCGGCAATCGCCCAGGATCTTCGACAGCTCGCGCGGCGTTGGACGCCGCGCCGAAGTTTCCGCCGTCGGCACGTTCACGCTGGGTTCCGGTCCCCTGATGACCCGTTCCGCCGGGCCTCGCGCCCGACTGGGCGCGTTCCCGGCCGCGGGCCGAGCGCCGGCATTTCCGCCAAACTACTGCAGGTGCGGACGCCAAGCCACTGTAGCACGGAGGATTTTGAGCTACCAGCGCCAGGGCCGCCGGCTAGCGGCCGCCAAGCGCCGCCCAGGCTTTTTCGACCCGTTTCAGCGACACCGGATACGGGGTCTTGAGCTCCTGGGCGAACAGCGACACCTTGAGTTCCTCCAGAAGCCAGCGAAATTCGTCGAGCGCCGGGTCCACCCTACCGGCCGTCCGGTCCCGGTCGCGTCGCTCGGACCAGCGCCGGACCCAGTCGGCGACCTGCGGCCCGTGGCGCGCCTCGCGGTCCGGCCGTTCCTTCGCCTTGGACCAGCGCCGGCCGATGGCCTCCAGGTAGCGCGGGACGTGCTGAAGCTGGGCCCATCCGGTCGCGACGCAAAACCCCGGTCGGACGAGTTCGTCCCGCTGTGCGCGCAGGTCGGAGGCGAGCCTCGCCAGCGCAGGTGGCGCACCCGCGAGCGTCGTGCCGAGCGCGTGGTACGAGGCGGCGATCGTACCGAGCAGCCGGAACGCCCCGTCGGCGACGGCCGGAAGTCGGGTTCGCGCCCGCTTGACCTGCTCGTCGAACGAACGTGCGTCGCGAGGCAGGGGATCGTCGGCGAGGAACGCGCGGTCGGCGACGAGGTCGAGCAGGTCGGAGAGCAGCCGGTCGGTGGGCACCGCAGGCTTGAGTGCGAGGGCAGCCTGCGCGAACCCCGGCCCGCCCTTCTCGTAGCGGGCCATCGCTTCGCGCAGGGCCAGGCGGATGAGGCGCACGACACCCGCACGCGTCGACGCCTGTGCGGCCTCCCGCGTGTCGGCGAGCGCAAGCGCCACGCTCGTGCCTTCGTCGACGAGCGAGGGGAACGCGACGAGCTTCCCGCCCCGGCGCTCGATGGTCAGTGTGTCGGGCAGATCGCCGAAGTCCCATCGGGTGAGTCCACGCTTGCCGTAGGCAGGTCCGTCGGCGGCGAAACTCGCCTTCGCCGCCTCGCCGAGTCGAGAGCGAAGCTCGGCGAGGTCGCGTCCCGAACCCAGTTCGGCGCCGGAGGCGTCGACGACGACGATGTTCATGGCGAGGTGCGCGGGCAGCACCATGTCGTCCCACACGTCGGGGGCCGGCGACTCGCCCAGTTTTCGTCCGAGCCATCCGCGGATCGCCTCCGGCAGCGAGGTCGCACCGGAGTACGCCTGCTCGAGGAACGCCGTCACCGCCGGCGGCAAAGGGACGAGCCGGTTCCGCAGGCCCTTGGGCAGCGCCTTCAGGTACCAGAGGACCTTCTCGCGCAGCATGCCGGGCACGAGCCAGCCGAGCGCGCCGGGGTCGAGCTGGTTCAACCGCGCGAGCGGCACCGTGAGCGTGAGCCCGTCGAGCGGATGGCCGGGAGAGAAGCGGTACTTGACCGGGTAGTTCGTCCCGGCGAACTCGAGGTGTTCCGGAAAGAGTTCGGCCGTCACGTCGTTCGCGGCGTGACGCATCAGGATCTCGCGCGTCATGAACAGGAGCCGCGGATCGCGCGCCTCGGCGGCCACGCGCCAGCGCTCGAACGCGGCGGTCGTCGACACGTCGGCGGGGACGCGCTCCGCATAGAACGCCGCGAGCGCGTCTTCGTCGACGAGCACGTCCTGGCGGCGCGCCTTGTGCTCGAGATCGGCCACCTCCGCGACGAGCCGGCGGTTGTGCGCGAGGAACGCGCCGCGCGTCGCGAGGTCGCCCGGCACCAGGGCCTCGCGGATGAACACCTCGTGCGCGCGCGAAGGATCGAGCGCCGTGAGCGACACCGGCCGCGAAGCGACGAGCGTCAGTCCCTGGAACGACACCCGCTCGCGCGCGACGACTTCGCCGCGTTTCGCGTCCCACGAGGGATCGAACTGCTCGCGGGTCACACGCTCGCCCGCCGCCGCTTCGATCCACTCCGGCTCGACGCGCGCGGCGCAGCGCGCGTACAGGCGCGTCGTCTCGACGAGTTCCGCCGCGAGGATGAAACGCCCGCCCTTCTTCGCGAGTCCGCTTCCCGGGTGCAGGTGGAAGCGCAGCCCGCGCGGGCCGGAGTAGCTCTCGGCGGGCGCCCGTCGACCCGGCGCCTCGTGCCGCGCCCCGCCGCCGGGCTCGCCGTCGCGCAGTCCGATGTTGGAGAGGAGCCCGGCGAGCAGCGATTCGTGGATCGCCCGGTAGCGGACGGCATCGATGGTGGCCGGAAACTCCGGCTTCCACGTCCAGCCGCCTTCCTCGAGCGTCCGCACGAGTTCGCGGTGGACGTCGCGCCATTCGCGCATCCGCAGGTGGTTGACGAACATCGCGCGGCAGCGTTCGACCTGGCGGCGGTGGGAGAGCTTCTCGCCCGCGAGCGCGTCGAACACCTGCCACAGGTTCACGAGCGACAGGAAGTCCGAGCGCTCGTCGCGGAAGCGCAGATGCGCCTGGTCGGCCGCCTGCGACTTGTCGAGCGGGCGCTCGCGCGGGTCGGGCACGGACAACGCGCTCGCGATCACCAGCGCCTCGGGCAGAGAGCCGCGCGTGCGCGCCTCGAGCACGATGCGTCCGATGCGCGGGTCGAGCGGCAGCTTCGCGAGTTCGCGGCCCACCGCCGTCAGAGCGCGCGTCTCGTCCACCGCGCCGAGGTCGGAGAGGAGCTGGTAGCCGTCGGCGATCGCGCGGGGGAGCGGCGGCTCGACGAACGGGAACGCGTCGACCGGGCCGAGGTCGAGCGCGGCCATCTGCAGGATCACGCTCGCGAGCGAACTCCGCAGGATCTCGGGCTCCGCGAAGCGCGGCCGCGCATCGTAGTCGTCCTGCGCATACAGGCGCACGCAGATCCCGTCCTGCACGCGGCCGCAGCGGCCGGCGCGCTGGTCGGCGTTCGCGCGCGCGATCTTCTCGATCCGCAGCAGCGTCGTCTTGTTGCGCGGCGCGTAGCGCTTGACGCGCGCGAGCCCGGTGTCGATCACGTAGCGGATGCCCGGCACCGTGAGCGAGGTCTCCGCGACGTTGGTCGCGAGCACGATGCGCCGACCGTTCGACGGCGCGAACGCGCGCTGCTGCTCCTCAGGGGACAGTCGCGCGTAGAGCGGCAGGATCTCGGCCGCCGTGCCCCAGGGCCGGCGGCGCAGGTCGGCGCGCAACAACTCCGCCGTCTCGCGGATCTCGCGCTCGCCGGGCAGGAACGCGAGGATGTCGCCCGGCCCCTCGCGCCACAGGTCGCCCGCGGCGTCGACGATCGCCTCCTCGATGTCGCCCTCATCGTCGGTCGACTCGTCGTCGGGGTCGCCACCGACGGCGCGGTAGCGGACCTCGACCGGATAGAGCCGCCCCGACACTTCGATGACCGGTGCCGGATGGTCGGCGTCCGTGCCGAAATGGCGCGCAAAGCGTTCGGCGTCGAGCGTCGCCGAGGTGATCACGACCTTGAGGTCCGGGCGGCGCGCGAGGAGCTGCTTCAGATAGCCCAGCAGGAAGTCGATGTTGAGGCTGCGCTCGTGCGCCTCGTCGACGATGATCGTGTCGTACGCGAGGAGGCTTCGGTCACCGCGCGTCTCGGCGAGCAGGATGCCGTCGGTCATCAGCTTCACCCACGCGTCGGGCGAGGTCCGGTCGGCGAAGCGCACCTTGTAGCCGACCGCGCCCCCGACGGGCGAGCCGAGTTCCTGCGCGACGCGCGCGGCCACCGCACGCGCTGCGAGCCGCCGGGGCTGCGTGTGGCCGATGAGTCCGCGCTCGCCGCGCCCGGCGGCGATGCAGATCTTCGGAAGCTGGGTCGTCTTGCCCGAGCCGGTCTCGCCGCAGACGATCACGACCGGGTGAGCGCGGATCGCGGCCGCGATGTCCTCGGCGCGCTGCGACACCGGCAGGTCGGGCGGGAACGCGAGCGTCGGACGGGTCGCGACGCGCGCGGCCTTGCGCGCGACGGCGCGCTCCACGTCGGCGGCGAGCTTCCGCCACGTGTCGGCGCCCGCCCGACGCGCCTTGGCCTCACCGATGCGCGCGGCGAGTCGCGCGGCGTCGGCGGCGAACGTGTCGTCGAGCCGCGCGGCGAGCGCGCGGGCGTCGGTGGGGTGGGCGGTCATGGCAGGAAACCGCGGTTCCGGATGCGCGGCGGATCGCGGGGCGCCGGGGCGCGGATTCTACCGTCCTACCGCCGCGCCGGCGGCTCCGTTATGATCCGCCCGTTTCGCCCGGCCCGCACCGGCACCCCGGTCCGCGCCACCCCCCCACCCCGGAGGACGCCATGAACCGCCCCGCCAGGAACGCACCCGTCCCGAAGCTCGCGCTCGCCGCCTGTGTCGCCGCCCTCCTCGCCGTCGGGTCGATGGCCGACGCGAAGACGCTGCGCTGGGCCGGCCGAGGCGATCCGCAGACGATGGACCCGCTCTCGCAGAACGAGAACCTGACCAACAACATCAACGGGCTCATTTACGACACGCTCGTGATGCGCGACAAGGACCTCAAGGTCATTCCCGGCCTCGCGACGTCCTGGGAGCAGTTGAATCCGACGACCTGGCGCTTCAAGCTGCGGCCGGGCGTGAAGTTCCACGACGGCACGCCGTTCACCGCGGACGACGTGGTGTTCTCGATGCAGCGCGCGGCGGAGGACACCTCGCAGATCCGCGCCTACTCGAACGCCGCGGGCAAGCCGCGCAAGATCGACGACCTCACGGTCGAGTTCGTCACCAGCGGCCCGAATCCGATCGAGCTCGAGCATCTCGTCACGCTCTTCATCATGTCGAAGTCGTGGTGCGAGAAGAACAAGTGCATGAAGCCGCTCGATTTCAAGGCGAAGGAGGAGATGATCACCGCGCGCCACGCCAACGGCACCGGCGCCTACACGCTCAGGTCGCGCGAGCCGGACGTCAAGACGGTGCTGGTCCGCAACCCCGACTGGTGGGGCTGGAAGGACAAGCGTTTCGACGGCAACGTCGACGAGGTCGTCTACACGCCGATCGCCAACGACGCGACGCGGCTCGCGGCGCTCGTCGCCGGCAACGTGGACATCGTCAACGACCCGGCGCCGCAGGACGTGCCGAGGCTGCACCAGACGCCGGGCGTCAAGGTCATCGACGGCTTCGAGCAGCGGATCGTGTTCATCGGCATGGACCAGGCGCGCGACGAGTTGCTCTACTCGAGCGTGAAAGGCAAGAACCCGTTCAAGGACAAGCGGGTGCGCGAGGCGCTCTACAAGGCGATCGACATCGACGCGATCCACAAGGCGACGATGCGGGGCCTGTCGAAGCCCTCGGGCGCGATGACGCCCTCGCCGGTCCAGACCACGCCCGAGATCGAGAAGCGCTTCGCCTACGACCCGGCCGCCGCGAAGAAGCTCCTCGCCGACGCGGGCTACGCGAACGGCTTCGAGGTGCAGCTCGACTGCCCGAACAACCGCTACGTGAACGACGAGAAGATCTGCCAGGCGCTCGCCGCGATGTGGACGAAGATCGGCGTGAACACCAAGCTCGCCACGCTGCCGCGCGCGCAATACTTCCCGAAGCTCGAGAAGCTCGACACGAGCCTCTTCATGCTGGGCTGGGGCGGCGCGTCGACCGACGCGATCTTCACGCTGCAGCCGGTGCTGTCGACCTACAACGGCAAGGGCGACGGCGACTTCAACTACGGGCGCTACAGCGATCCCAAGTTCGATGCGATCGTCGCCGAGGTCAAGGTCGAGTTGAATCCGGACAAGCGTCTCGCGCTCATTCGCCGCGCGCTCGAGATCCAGAAGAACGAGATCTACACGCTGCCGCTGCACCGGCAGGTGATCCCCTGGGCCGCGCGCAGCAACGTCGACGTCCCGCATCGCGCCGACAACCAGGTGTGGCCGGTCTGGGCGAAGATGAAGTAGGCGCCGGGCGGTTCCGCGGAAGTCGCCGGGACGCCGGCGATCCGGCCGACCGCGCCGCCCGCGTGGCGGCTCGCGTCGACGGCCGGCGTCGGCTAGCCGGGGCGAATCCTCGGGCGCAGGCGGCGGCGGCCGGCGATGGCGAGCGCGAGCGAGACCATCGCGAGCGCCGCGCCGCCCGACGCAGGCACCGCGAAGGCATCGCGGACCAACGCGAGCACGAGCACCGATTCCTTCTGGATGCCGTAGTCGGCGAGCGTACGGCTGTCCACCAGAAGTTCGCCGGCGTAGTACAACCGCTGCCGGGCGGCCGGAATCCCCTCCTGGTCCTGCACCTTCTGCTTGACGTTCCCGATCGTGTCGTTGCCTTCGACCTCGATCGCGATCGTCGGGCCGTCCGGCGTCTGCACGAAGATCTGCATCGCCTGCGCCCCGGCCGGAAGCGCGAGCGCGAGCCATGCCGCCAGCGCCGACAGGAACCGCCGGACCACGTCAGGCCTTCAGCGCCGCGAGAACCTCGTCGAGCATCTTCTTCGCGTCGCCGAACAGCATCCGGTTGTTGTCCTTGTAGAACAGCGGATTGTCGACGCCGGCGTAGCCCGACGCCATGCTGCGCTTCATGACGACCGAGTGCTTCGCCTTCCAGACCTCGAGCACCGGCATCCCGGCGATCGGACTTGCCGGATCCTCCTGCGCGGCGGGATTCACGATGTCGTTCGCGCCGATCACCATCGCCACGTCGGCGTCGGGGAAGTCCTCGTTCAGCTCGTCCATCTCGAACACGATGTCGTAGGGCACCTTCGCCTCGGCGAGCAGCACGTTCATGTGTCCGGGCATCCGCCCCGCGACCGGGTGGATGCCGAAGCGCACGTTGACGCCGCGCTCGCGCAGCGCCTTGGTGATCTCGTAGACCGTGTGCTGCGCCTGCGCGACCGCCATGCCGTAACCCGGGACGATGATGACTTCCTTCGCTTCCCTCAACAGGTCGGCGGTCTCCACCGCGGAGATCGGGTGCACTTCGCCCGCCGGTTGCGCCGCGCCGTCGCCCTTGGCCGCGGCGCCGCTGTCGGTGCCGAAGCCGCCCGCGATGACGCTGACGAAGTTGCGGTTCATCGCGTTGCACATGATGTACGACAGGATCGCGCCCGACGACCCGACCAGTGCGCCCACGACGATCAGGAGGTCGTTCGACAGCATGAAGCCGGTCGCCGCAGCGGCCCACCCGGAGTAGCTGTTCAGCATCGACACGACGACCGGCATGTCCGCTCCGCCGATCGCCATCACCATGTGGACGCCGAAGAGGAGCGCAATCACCGTCATCACGACCATCGCGGTCGTCGCCGAACCCGCGTCGTGCGAGGCGACGAAGCGCCAGCCGAACCAGACCACGACGACGAGGCCGGCGAGGTTGATCCAGTGGCGCGCGGGCAAGAGCAGGGGCTTGCCGCCGATCTTGCCCGAGAGTTTGCCGAACGCGATCAGCGATCCCGAGAAGGTCACTGCGCCGATCAGCACGCCGACGTACATCTCGATCTCGTGGATCGCGTTCTCGGCGGGCGTGAGCGTCGCCGAGACCGCCGGATCGACGAAGTTCGCATAGCCCACCAGCACCGCCGCGAGCCCGACGAGACTGTGCATCAGCGCGACCAGTTCCGGCATCTGCGTCATCTGGACGATGCGCGCCGCGTAGAGCCCGATGATCGCGCCGACGACCATCGCGCCGGCGATCCACGGCAGCCCGGCCGACGACACTTGCGTGCCGAACACGGTCGCCAGCACGGCGATCGTCATGCCCACCATGCCGTAGAGGTTGCCGCGGCGGGACGTTTCCTGGTTCGACAGGCCGCCGAGGCACAGGATGAAGAGGATCGTCGCGCCGAGGTACGCGACGGTGGCGAGGCTCGTGCTCATGGTCGCGCCGCCCCTACTTGCGGAACATGCCGAGCATGCGCCGCGTCACCGCGAAGCCGCCGAACATGTTGACGGTGGCGAGCGCGATGGCGGCGATCGACAGCCAGCGGATCAGCGCGTCGGGACGCGTCACGCCGGCGGGCAGCGCCGAGAGGTTCGGCGCGATCTGCACCAGCGCACCGATCGCGATGATCGACGACACCGCGTTGGTGACGCTCATCAGCGGCGTGTGCAGCGCCGGCTTCACGTTCCAGACCACCATGTAGCCGACGAAGCAGCCGAGCACGAACACGGTGAAGTGCCCGAGGAACGATGCCGGCGCGTAGCGGCCGATCAGAAGGAACAGGACCGCGCCGACGCCGAACAGCAGCGCCGCCTTGCCGGGCGACATCGGTCCCGACGGCTCGCCGTGGCCTTTCGGCTTCGCGGCGGCGACCGGCGCCGCCGCGGGCTTCGGCGGAGGCGCGGCGGGCAGCCTGGGCGGCGGCGCCGGCCACGTGATCGCGCCATCCTTGACGACGGTCAGGCCGCGGATCGCGTCGTCCTCCATGTCGACGACGACGTTGCCGTCCTTCGCCTTGCACAGCTCCTCGGTGAGCCGCAGCAGGTTGTTCGAGTAGAGCGTCGAGGCCTGCGTCGCGAGGCGGCTCGCGAGATCGGTGTAGCCGATGATCGTCACGCCGTGCTTGACCACCGCCCTGCCGGGCTCGGTGAGCTCGCAGTTGCCGCCCTGCTCCGCCGCCATGTCGACGATGACGCTTCCGGGCCGCATCGAGCGCACCATCTCGGCCGTGATGAGCCGGGGCGCGGGCTTGCCCGGAATCAGCGCGGTCGTGATGATGATGTCGGCGTCGCGCGCCTGTTTCGCGTACATCTCGCGTTGCGCCTGCTGGAAGCCCTCGCTCATGACCTTCGCGTAGCCGCCGCCGCCGCTGCCTTCCTCGACGTAGTCGACCGGCACGAACTCGCCGCCGAGCGACTTGACCTGGTCGGCGACCTCGGCGCGCGTGTCGTTGGCGCGCACGATCGCGCCGAGGTTGGCGGCCGTGCCGACCGCCGCGAGCCCGGCCACGCCGGCGCCGGCGATGAACACCCTGGCCGGCGGGATCTTGCCCGCGGCCGTCACCTGCCCGTTGAAGAACCGGCCGAAGGCGTTGGCCGCCTCGACGACCGCGCGGTAGCCGCTGATGCCAGCCATCGAGGTGAGCGCGTCCATCTTCTGCGCGCGCGAGAGCTGGCGCGGCAGCGCGTCGATGGCGAGCACCGTCGCCTTCTTCGCGGCGAGCTGGGCCATGAGCTCGGGGTTCTGCGCCGGCCAGATGAAGTCGACGAGCATCCCGCCCTCGCGCATCAGCCCGACCTCGGAGGACGTCGGGGGACGCACCTTGAAGACGATGTCCGAGCCGGCCCACAGGGCCGCCGCCGCGGGCACGATCTCGGCGCCCGCGGCACGGTAGGCGTCGTCCGCGAAATTGGCGGCATCGCCCGCGCCGGACTCGACGGCGACGCGGAATCCGAGCTTCACGAGCTTCTCGACGACGTCGGGGACGGTTGCGACGCGCTTCTCGCCGGGGAAGACTTCCCGCGGCACTCCGATCTGCAGGGGCATTCCGATGCTCTCCCGGGTTTTCGCGCGCTTCGCGTCCGGCAGCGTGTCACGCGCGGGCGACATACTGCCACAAACCGCCCGACGCCGCCCGCCGGCGACGCGTCAGATCGCTGCGGCGATCGCCTTGCCGGCCTCGACCGTCGAGGCGCGTCCGCCGATGTCGCGCGTGCGCGGCGCTGACGGATCGGAGAGTACGCGCTCGATCGCCGCGACGATCGACGCTCCCGCTTCGCGATGACCGAGGAACTCGAGCATCAGCGCCCCCGACCAGATCTGGCCGATCGGATTGGCGATGCCCTGGCCCGCGATGTCGGGCGCCGAGCCGTGGACCGGCTCGAACAGCGACGGGTGATCGCGTTCCGGGTTGAGGTTCGCGGACGGCGCGATGCCGATCGTGCCGCACACCGCGGGGCCGAGGTCCGACAGGATGTCGCCGAACAGGTTCGAGCCGACGACGACGTCGAACACCTGCGGGCGCTGGACGAAGTGCGCCGACAGGATGTCGATGTGGTACTGGTCGGTCCGGATGTCCGGATACCGCGCCGCCATCGCCCGGAAGCGCTCGTCCCAGTACGGCATCGTGATCGAGATGCCGTTCGACTTCGTCGCCGACGTGAGGTGCTTCGCGTCCCGCGTGCGCGCGAGTTCGAACGCGTAGCGCAGCACGCGGTCGACGCCCTTGCGCGTGAACACCGATTGCTGGAACACGATCTCGCGCTCGGTGCCCTCGAACATCCGCCCGCCCACCGACGAGTACTCGCCCTCGGTGTTCTCGCGCACGACGACGAAGTCGATGTCGCCCGCCTTCCGGTGCGCGAGCGGCGTCGCGATGCCCGGCATCAGCCGGCACGGCCTCAGGTTGACGTACTGGTCGAAGCCGCGCCGGAACGGGATCAGCGAGCCCCACAGCGACACGTGGTCGGGCACCGTGGCGGGCCAGCCGACCGCCCCGTAGTAGATCGCCTCGAAGCCCGAGAGCGTCTCGAACCAGTCCTCCGGCATCATGCGGCCGTGCTTCGCGTAGTAGTCGCAACTCCAGTCGAAGTGCGTGAACGCGAGCGACACGCCGTGCTTCTTCGCCGCGGCCTCGACCGCGCGCAGGCCCTCGGGCATCACTTCCTTGCCGATGCCGTCGCCGGGCATCACCGCGATCCTGTGCGTCGCCATCCGTCCCTCCCTGAGGTCGCGCACATTCTAAGGCCGCAGGAGCCGTCGTTGCGCTGTGCTAGAGTGTCCCTGCGCGCCGGCATCCGCCGGCGTCGTCGCGTTCCGCCTCCGTGACCCCTGCCGCCGCCCGCCGTCGCGCGATCGCGATGATGATCGTCGCCGCGACCTGCTGGTCGTCGGGCGGCTTCCTCGTGCGGCGCCAGTCGCTCGACGACGCCTGGGAGATCGTGTTCTGGCGCAGCACCTTCATGGTGCTGTTCGTCGCCGGCGTCCTCGCCGTCCTCCACGGCCGCAAGACGGGCGCGGCGATTCGCGCGGTCGGCGCACCGGGGCTCGCGTCGGGCGTCTTCCTCGCCTGCACCTTCTTCTTCTTCATCGCGTCGCTGACGCGCACGACGGTCGCCAACACCTTCGTGCTGATGAGCATCGCGCCGTTCGTCGCGGCGATCGCCGGCCGGGTGTTCCTGCGCGAGGCGGTGCCCCCGCGAACCTGGATCGCGATGGCGGTCGCGTTCGCCGGCATCGTCGTGATGTTCGGCGACGCGATCGACTCGGGGCAACTCGTCGGCAACCTGCTCGCGCTCGGCGTGCCCTGCTTCTTCGCGGCGCAGGTCACGGTACTGCGGAAGTACCACGCGAGCGTCGACATGCTGCCGCAGGTGCTGGTCGCGGGCGTCGTCTCGATCGCGGTGGCGGCGCCGCTCGCGTCGCCGTTCACCGCGACGCCCGGCGACCTCGCGGTCCTCGCCGTGATGGGCTCGATCCAGTTGGGCGCCGGCTGTCTGCTCGCCACCGCGGCGTCGCGCCAGCTCACCGCCACCGAACTCGGGCTCCTCGGACTCCTCGAGCCGATCCTCGGCCCGATCTGGGTGTGGGCGCTGATGGGCGAGCATCCGGGCACGACGACGCTCGTCGGCGGCGCGATCGTGCTCGCCGCCGTGATCGCGAACGAGGCGTTCGCCGCCTGGCGCACCCGCAATCGCGAACCGGCCACGGGACTCCCGCCGGTCGGGTGAGCCGATGACGCTCCCCGAGTTCCCGCTCCTCTTCTACCCGGTCGCGATCGCCGGCATCCTCCTGACCGGCATCGCCAAGGGCGGCTTCGGCGGCGGCGCCGCGGGCATCGGCGTGCCGCTGATGTCGATGTTCATCGCGCCGCCGACCGCCGCGGCGATCATGCTGCCGATCCTGTGCGCGATGGACCTCTTCGGCGTCCACGCCTGGCGCGGACGCTGGTCGCGCACGCACCTCGCGGTCCTCGTGCCCGGCGCGCTCGCCGGCATCGCGCTCGGGGGGCTCGCGTTCGGCGCGATGTCGGTGAACGCGATCCGCGTCGTCGTCGGCGCCATCGCGGTCCTGTTCGCGCTCAACCGCTGGTTCCGCCTCTCCGAGCGTCTGGCCGCGCGGCTCGCGCGCGCTACCGCCCCGCCCGGCCGCGTCGCGGGCACGTTCTGGGGCGCGGTGTCGGGCTTCACGAGCACGCTCGCGCACGCGGGCGGGCCGCCGTTCGTGATCTACCTCCTGCCGCACCGGCCGGACAAGACCACGTTCGTCGCGACCTCGGTCGTCTTCTTCCTGATCGTCAACTACGCGAAGCTCGTCCCGTACGCGATGCTCGGGCAGCTCAACGCGGCGAACCTCGCGACCTCGCTCCTGTTCGCCCCGCTCGCACCGATCGGCATCCGGCTCGGGGTCTGGCTGCACCGGCGCTTGCCGGAGGCCGTCTTCTACCAGGTGACCTACGTGCTGCTGTTCGCGAGCGGCGGCAAGCTCCTCCGGGACGCGCTCTCCGCCTGAACGCGCCCGCCGCACGGCCCGGCGCGCTGCGCTATCATCCCTGACCCGTCCACGGAGCCGACCGGATGAAGCAGACCTTCCTCGACTTCGAGCAGCCGATCGCGGAACTGCAGACGAAGATCGACGAGTTGCGCTTCGTGCACGAGGATTCGGCGGTGGACATCGCCGACGAGATCGCGCGGCTCACGCGCAAGAGCCAGCAGCTCACCAAGGACATCTACGCGAAGCTCTCCGCCTGGCAGATCGCGCAGGTCGCGCGCCACCCGCAGCGTCCCTACACGCTCGATTACGTCGCCGGCATGTTCACCGAGTTCCGCGAACTGCACGGCGACCGCAGCTACGCCGACGACGCGGCGATCGTCGGGGGACTCGCGCGCTTCAACGGCCGGCCCTGCGTGGTCATCGGCCACCAGAAGGGCCGCGACACCAAGGAGAAGATCCACCGCAACTTCGGCATGCCGCGCCCCGAGGGCTACCGCAAGGCGCTGCGCCTGATGAAGCTCGCGGAGAAGTTCGGCCTGCCGCTCTTCACCTTCGTCGACACGCCCGGCGCGTACCCGGGCATCGGCGCCGAGGAGCGCGGCCAGTCGGAGGCGATCGGCCGCAACCTGTTCGAGATGGCGGGGCTGCGCACGCCGATCATCGTGACCGTCATCGGCGAGGGCGGCTCCGGCGGCGCGCTCGCGATCGCGGTCGGCGACGTCACGCTGATGCTGCAGTACGCGACCTACTCGGTGATCTCGCCCGAGGGCTGCGCCTCGATCCTGTGGAAGAGCGCCGACCACGCCCCGGAAGCGGCCGAGATCCTCGGGATCACCGCGCCGCGCCTGAAGCAGCTCGGCCTCGTCGACAGGATCGTGAACGAGCCCGTCGGCGGGGCGCATCGCGACCCCGCGGCGATGATCGCGTCGCTCAAGAAGGCGTTGGCCGACGCGCTCAAGTCGCTCTCCGACCTGCCGCTCGACGAACTGGTCGAGCGGCGCGAGGACCGGATCGTCTCCTATGGCAAGTTCAAGGAGCTCAACCCCGGCTGACCGGACGGGCGCGAAGCTGCGCCGCGCCCTCGCCGACTGGGTCGCCTCGCTTCCGGACGGCGACGGACCGATCGCGATCGCGCTCTCCGGCGGTCGCGACTCGATGACGCTCCTCGACGCCGGCGCCCAGGCGCTCGGCGCGGCGGGGCGCCGCGCGATCGCCTTCCATGTGCACCACGGTCTCCAGCCCGGCGCCGACCGCTGGGCGGAAGCCTGCGCGCGCGCCTGCGCGATGCGCGGCATCGCGTTCGCGATGCGCCGCGTCGCCGTCGGCCTGCGGCCGCGCACGAGCCTCGAGGCGGCCGCGCGCGACGCCCGCTACCGGGCGCTCCGCGAACTCGCCCGGGAACACGGTGCGCTCGTCGTCGCGCTCGCCCACCATCAGGACGACCAGGCCGAGACGCTCCTCCTGCAGCTCGGTCGGGGCGCCGGACCCGCGGGACTCGCCGCGATGCCGGCGTCCGCGCGCGACGCGGAGGGCGTCGTCTGGTGCCGTCCGCTGCTCGGGCTGCCGCGCGCGGACATCGATGCGTATGCGACGCTTCGCCGGCTCGACTACGCAGACGATCCGAGCAACGCGGACACGCGGCTGCGCCGCAACGCGGTGCGCGCGCGTGTCGTCCCCGCCTTCGCGGCAGCGCTCCCGGGCTATCCGGCGACGCTCGCGCGGGCCGCCGCCCACCAGGCCGACGCGACCGCATTGCTGGATGCGCTCGCCGCGATCGACGCCCGCACCGCGGGCTACGTGGAAACCGCGGGAACGATCGACGCAGCCGCGCTCGCGTCGCTCGACGCGGCGCGGGCGCGCAACCTGCTCCGCTGGTTCCTGCACGAGCGCGGCCTGCCGCCTCCGCCCGTCGCGCGCCTTGACGCGATGCTCCGGCAACTCGCGCACGCCAGGCAGGACGCCTCGGTCGAGATCCGTCACGCCGGCGCGATCGTCGGCCGCCATCGCGGGCGCGTCGTCGTGCACGCGCCGCCGGCCGGCGCCTTTCTGCTCGACTGGCGCGGCGAGACGACGGTCGCGCTGCCGCACGGCGAACTCGAGTTCCGTGCCGTCATCGGGGCAGGCGTCGACCCGCGCCACGCCGAAGCGGGTCTCGCCATCCGTCCGCGTCACGGCGGCGAGCGCCTGAAGCTCGAACGCGCGGGCGCCCGGCGCACGCTCAAGGCGCTGTTGCGGGAGGCCGAACTGCCGCCCTGGGAGCGCGACGCGCTGCCGCTCGTGGTGGCCGGCGACGCGCTCGTCGCGGTGCCCGGACTGGGCGTCGACATCGCCTGGCGAGCGCCGCCTGGCGCTGCGGGTCTCGTCCCGATCTGGCGGCCGATGCCCGACGCGACCGCAGCGGCCTGACCAGCGGGCGCTCCCCCTCCGGCGCGGGCCGGCAGGCAAGAGGCATCACGCGCCGCGCGAGCGGCGGGGCGCGGCGCGCGGCCGCGGGCCTCGCCGGTCGGCCGGACTCCCACGCCGACCGGTACCCGGGCTAGAATGCGGCAAGCCGCACAAGAGGGGGGGCCAGTCCCGGACCGAACCCGGCTTCCACCGAACAGGAGACCATCCGATGTTTGCTCGCTCCATGCTCGCCGCGGCGCTCGTCGCGACTCTGGCGTTCGCCCTTCCCGCGGGTGCGCAGCCGATCGTCATCAAGTTCAGCCACGTGGTGGCCGAGCACACGCCCAAGGGTCAGGGCGCGCTCAAGTTCAAGGAGTTGGCGGAGAAGAAGCTGCCCGGCAAGGTGCAGGTGCAGGTCTTCCCGAGCTCGCAGCTCTTCGGCGACGCGAAGGAGATGGAGGCGCTGCTCCTGGGCGACGTGCAGCTCATCGCGCCGTCGCTCTCCAAGTTCGACCGCTACACCAAGAAGATCCAGCTCTTCGACCTGCCGTTCCTGTTCGACGACGTCGACGCGGTCGACCGCTTCCAGGCGAGCGCGAAGGGACAGGAACTGCTGACCTCGATGAAGAACCGCGGGCTGGTCGGCCTCGCGTACTGGCACAACGGGATGAAGCAGCTCTCGACCAACCGGGACAAGCTCGAGCGGCCCGAGGACGTCAAGGGTCTCAAGTTCCGCATCCAGGCCTCCGACGTGCTCGAAGCCCAGTTCCGCGCGCTCGGCGCGAACCCGCAGAAGATGGCGTTCTCCGAGGTCTACCAGGCGCTGCAGACCGGCGTGGTCGACGGACAGGAGAACACCTGGTCCAACATCTACTCGCAGAAGTTCCACGAGGTGCAGAAGACCATCGCCGAGACCAACCACGGCGTGATCGACTACATGGTCGTCACCAACGCCAAGTGGTGGGACGGCCTGCCGGCCGACGTGCGCAAGGGACTCTCCGAGGCCATGGCCGAAGCGACCGCCTACGCGAACAAGATGGCGAACGATCTCAACCAGGCCGACCGCCAGCGCATCGCCGACGCCGGCAAGGCGCGCATCCAGAAGCTCACGAAGGACGACGTGGCCGCCTGGCGCAAGGCGATGGAACCGGTCTGGAAGAAGTTCGAAGGCGACATCGGCCGCGACCTGATCGACGCGGCGCTCAAGTCCAACAAGTAGCCCCATCGGGAGCGGGGTCCGCGCCGCGGGCCCCGCCGACGCCATGCGCTGGCTCGAACACCTCGAGGAGGGCCTCGTCGCCTTCCTGATGGCGGCGATGACGCTGGTCACCTTCATGCAGGTGGTCGCGCGCTACGTCTTCAACTACAGCTTCGTCTGGGCGCTGGAACTCACCGGCGTCATGTTCGCGTGGCTGATCTTCGTCGGCATGTCCTACGGCGTCCGGGTCGGCGCCCACATCGGCGTCGACGTGCTGGTCAAGTCGCTGGGCCGGGGCGCGCGGCGCGCGGTCGTCGTCGCCGCCGCGCTGCTGTGCCTCGCCTACGCGCTCATCGTCACCTGGGGCGGCTACCAGTACGTGCGCAAGATGTACGACGTGGGCATCCTGATGCAGGACATCCCGATCCAGCAGTGGATCCCGCGCATCATCCTGCCGCTCGGCTTCGCGATGCTGGCGTTCCGCTTCGCCGAAGTGCTCGTCCGGCTCGCGCGCGGCGGCGAGGCGCACCTCGTCGGCGACGAGGCCGAGGACGCGCTCAAGCTGCGCCAGGACGAGCCCGGAGGGAACGCGCGATGACCACCCTCGCGCTGTTCGTCCTGCTGTTCGCGTTCATGTTCATGGGCATGCCGGTGGCGATCGCGCTCGGCTTGTCCTCGCTCGTGACGATCATGCTGTTCGCGCAGGACTCGCTCGCGTCGCTGTCGCTCAAGCTGTTCGAGACGTCCGAGCACTACACGCTGCTGGCGATCCCGTTCTTCATCCTCGGCGGCGCGTTCATGACCACCGGAGGCGTGGCGAAGCGGATGATCCGCTTCGCGAACGCCTGCATCGGCCACCTGCGCGGCGGGCTGGCGATGGCCTCGGTCATGGCGTGCATGCTCTTCGCCGCGGTGTCCGGCTCGTCGCCGGCGACCGTCGTCGCCGTCGGCTCGATCGTCATCGCGGGCATGGTGCGGGCCGGCTATTCGCAGAACTTCGCGGCGGGGGTGATCTGCAATGCGGGCACGCTCGGCATCCTGATCCCGCCGTCGATCGTCATGGTCGTCTACGGCGCAGCGACCGAAACCTCGGTGGGCAAGCTCTTCATGGCCGGCGTGATCCCCGGGATCCTGCTCGGCCTCCTGCTGATGGTCGCGATCTGGTTTCGCGCGCGCATCATCAAGCTCCCGACGCAGCCGCGCGCGACGCTGCGCGAGGTGCTGACCTCCGGGCGCGATTCGCTGTGGGGCCTGCTGCTGATCGTCATCATCCTGGGCGGCATCTACGGCGGCGTGTTCACGCCGACGGAAGCGGCCGCGGTGGCGGCGGTCTACGCGTTCGTGATCGCGGTGTTCGTCTACCGCGACATCGGGATGCGCAACGTGCCGGAGGTCCTGATCGAGGCCGGCAAGGTCACGGTGATGCTGATGTTCATCGTGGCCAACGCGCTCCTGTTCGCGCACGTGCTGACCACCGAGCGCATCCCGCAGCAGATCGCCGAGATCATCGTCGGCTGGGGCATGTCCGGCTGGCAGTTCCTGGTCGTGGTGAACATCCTGCTGCTGATCGCCGGCATGTTCATGGAGCCGACCGGCATCATCCTGATCCTCGCGCCGATCCTGTTCCCGATCGCGACCCGGCTCGGCATCGATCCGGTCCACCTCGGCATCATCATGGTGGTGAACCTCGAGATCGGCATGGTCACGCCGCCGGTCGGCCTCAACCTGTTCGTCACCGCGGGCATCACGCGAATGTCGATCGGACAGGTCGTGAAGGCGGCGCTGCCGTGGACGCTGTTGCTGCTCGCCTTCCTCGTCGTCGTCACCTACGTGCCGGTGATCACGCTCTTCCTGCCCGACCTGCTGTTCTGAGCCGCCGGGCGCGCCGGACCGATCCGGCGCGCTCCGTCGGCCCCTTCGCGCCCGCACGCCTGTCGTGCCGTTCCCGCCGATCCGGGCAGCCGCGCGAGCGCGCCCCGCGTCGCGGCGCATGCGCCCGGGGGACACCGATGCTACAATATTGAATTTCCTCGGAATAATCCTGTCGGAGCGCCCAGCATGGCCGTCGAACGCACCCTTTCCATCATCAAGCCGGACGCCGTCGCGAAGAACGTCGTCGGTCAGATCTACGCCCGCTTCGAGGGCGCGGGCCTGAAGATCGTCGCCGCCCGCATGGCGCATCTCTCGCGTGCCGAGGCGGAAGGCTTCTACGCCGTGCACCGGGCGCGCCCGTTCTTCAAGGATCTGGTCGAGTTCATGACCTCCGGCCCGGTGATGATCCAGGTGCTCGAAGGCCCCGGCGCGATCGCGAAGAACCGCGACCTGATGGGCGCGACCGATCCGAAGAAGGCGGCGCCCGGCACGATCCGCGCCGATTTCGCGTCGTCGATCGACGCGAACGCCGTGCACGGCTCCGATGCGCCGGAGACCGCGGCGATCGAGATCGCCTATTTCTTCCCGGCATCGCAGGTCTACTCCCGCTGACCGTCACGGCGTCGTGAACCTCCTCGACCTCGACCCGCAAGGCCTGGAGCGCCATTTCGCCGCACGCGGCGAGAAGCCTTTCCGCGCCCGCCAGGTGTCGCGCTGGCTGCACCGGCACCTCGCCGGCGACGTCGCGTCGATGACCGATCTGGCGAAGTCCTTGCGTGCCTCGCTCGCGGCCCACGACAGCATCGAGGGCCCGACGGTGCTCCGAGACACGACGGCCTCCGACGGCACACGCAAGTGGCTGTTCGACGTCGGCGACGGCAACGCGGTCGAGGCGGTGTTCATTCCCGAGGACGACCGCGGCACCCTGTGCGTCTCGTCGCAGGCCGGCTGCGCGATGGATTGCCGGTTCTGCTCCACCGGAGCACAGGGTTTCAACCGCAACCTCGGCGTCGCGGAGATCGTCGGCCAGCTCTGGCACGCGAACCGGGCGCTCCTGTCGGACGCCCCGCCCGCCCCGGGATCGCCGGGCTGGGTGGCGGAACCGCGGCCCGCGTCGGCCTGGCCCTGGGTCGAGGCCGGCCGCGCACCGGTCACCAACGTCGTGATGATGGGCATGGGGGAGCCGCTCGCGAACCTCGACCGCGTGATCCCCGCGCTGCGGCTCTTCCTCGACGACCACGCGTACGGACTCTCGCGCCGGCGCGTGACCGTGTCGACCTCGGGACTCGTGCCGCAGATGGACCGCCTGGCCGCCGAATGCCCGGTCGCGCTCGCGGTGAGCCTGCACGCGCCCGACGACGCGCTGCGCGACCATCTGGTTCCGATCAACCGGAAGCACCCGCTCGCCGAACTGCTGGCCGCGTGCCGCCGCTATCTCGAGGTCGCGCCGCGCGATTTCGTGACCTTCGAGTACGTGATGCTCGACGGCGTGAACGACGCGCCGGCGCAGGCGGACGCGCTCGTCGCGCTCGTGCGCGAGTTGCCCTGCAAGTTCAACCTGATCCCGTTCAATCCGTTCCCGGGAACCGGGTTCCGCGCGAGTCCGCGCGAGCGCATCGTCGCGTTCCAGCGCCGGTTGATGGACGCGGGCCTGGTCACGACGATCCGCAGGACGCGGGGCGACGACATCGACGCGGCCTGCGGCCAGCTCGCCGGCCGCGTGAAGAACCGGGTGATCCGCCCGCTCGCGACGCGAAGCTTCGCGGTCCGCCCCTGACGAACCCGACCCGCCGATGTCTATCCGTTCCGCCGTTCCCGCCGCCGCGCTCGCGGTCCTCGCCCTCGCCGGATGCGACACCTTCTCGTCGAAGAAGGAGACGCAGCCCGCGCCGCAGACGGTCCAGCCGCAGCAGCTTCCTCCGATCAAGCAGGAGGAAGCCACACCGCGCTACAAGTCCGAACTGCGCACCGAACTCGCCGCCGCGTATTTCGAGCGCGGCCAGTACGACGTCGCGCTCGAGGAACTCGCCGAGGCGGTCAAGTTCGACCCGACCTACCCGAAGCTCTACAGCATCTACGGTCTCGTCTACGCCGAACTCGGCGACAACGCGAAGGCCGAGACGAACTTCCGGCGCGCGCTCGACCTCGCGCCGTCGGACTCGGAGATCCGCGGCAACTGGGGCTGGTACCTCTGCACGCACGGCAAGCCGCAGGAGTCGATCGGAGAGTTCGAGGCGGCGTTGCGCAACCCGCTCTACAAGTCGCCCGAGATCGCGCTCATCAACGCCGGCAAGTGCAGCGCGCAAGCCGGCGACGCCGCGGCGGCCGACCGGTACTTCCGGCGCGCGCTCGCCGTCCGCCCCGGCAACCCGATCGCCGCGTACAACCTCGCTCTCCTGTCCTACCGCGCCGGGAGGCTCGACGAGGCGCGTGCGCTGATGCGTTTCGTCATGGCGCAGACCGCCCCGCCTCCGGAGGGGCTCTTCCTCGGCATGTGCGTCGAGCGCAAGCTCGGCGACAAGGCCGCCGAGGATTCCTACGTCACGCAGCTCAAGAACCGCTACCCGAACAGCGCGGAGACGCGCGCCATGGGAGGGAGCTGCGAGTGAACGAACCCGGGCGTCCCGAAGCGGACGAGGCCGCGCCCCCGGCTCCGCCGAGCGCGGGCGCGCTGCTCGCCCAGGCCCGCGGCATCGCGGGGCTCACCGTCGAGGACGTCGCGTCGCAGCTCAAACTCGCGCCGCGCCAGGTCGTCGCGATCGAGCGGGACGACTTCGCGAACCTGCCCGGCCGTACGTTCGTGCGCGGATTCGTGCGCAACTACGCGCGCCTCGTCAAGCTCGACGTCGACGACGTGCTCGCCGCGCTTCCGGGCGACGGTCACGCGCCCGCGCCCGAGCGCACGCTCGCGTCGGCCGCCGGACGGTCGATCGGCGAGATGCCGCGCGAATCGCGCCCGCGTTCGGGCGTGGCGCGTTGGGCGATTCCGCTGCTGCTCGCGGCGATCGTCGGCGTGGCCGCGTTCTACGAGTTCGCGCGCCCGCCGGCGGCCGAGCGCGGAACGGCGACGAAGGCCGAGTCGGCCCTGACGGCTCCCCCTGTCGCCGCGCCCGCCGATCCCGCGCCCGCAATGCGCCCCGACGAACCGGCGACGGCTCCGGCGACCGGCCAGGCGACGGAGTTGCCCAATCCGGTCGCCGGCACCGCGGCCGCGCCCTCGCCCGGCGCGGCCAGTGCGCCCGCGCTCCCCGTCGCGCAGGACGCCGCGGGCGAGCGATCCGCCGCAGCGCGAAGCCAGCTCAGATTCGCCTTCCGGGGCCAATCGTGGATCGAAGTGCGCGACCGCTCCGGCAGCGCCGTGATGTCGATCACCGGATCGGCCGGATCGACGCGCGAACTCGAGGTCGCGCCGCCGGTCGATGTCGTCATCGGCAATGCAGCGGTGGTCGACGCGGCCTGGCGCGGCAGGGCCGTCGACCTCGCGCCGCACACGCGCCAGAACGTCGCGCGCATCCGCCTGGAATAGATCGCCACGAATCCATCGGCCTTCGCGCGCGAGCGGCGGAGGCCACGAGCATGACCCGATGACGACGCCCCACGACACCGCCACCGCACGGCCCAAGACCGCGCCGATCCAGGCCGTCCGCGGCATGAACGACGTGCTGCCGGACGAAGCCGCCCTCTGGCTCGAACTCGAGGACACCGCCCGCCGCGTCTTCGCGCTCCACGGCTACCGGAACCTCCGCGTGCCGATCGTCGAGCCGACGCCGCTCTTCGTGCGCGGCGTGGGCGAGCACACCGACATCGTCGAGAAGGAGATGTACACCTTCGACGACCGGCTCTCCGGCGAGAGCCTCACGCTGCGGCCCGAGGCGACCGCGGGCATCGTGCGCGCGGCGATCGAGCACAACCTGTGCTACGAGCGACCGCAGCGCGTCTGGCTCGCCGGTCCGATGTTCCGCCACGAACGCCCGCAGAAGGGCCGCTACCGCCAGTTCCACCAGTTCGACGTCGAGGCGCTGGGATTCCCGGGGCCGGACGTCGACGCCGAGCAGATCGCGATGCTCGCGCGCCTGTGGCGGGAACTGGGTCTCGCCGACGGGATATCGCTGCAGGTGAACTCGATCGGCGACGCGGCGGAGCGCCGCGCGCACCGCGCCGCGCTGATCGAGCACTTCGAGCGACAAGCCGATCTGCTCGACGCCGACGCGAAGCGCCGCCTGCACGCCAATCCGCTGCGCATCCTCGACAGCAAGACGCCCGCGATGCAGGAGATGATCGCGGGGGCGCCGCGGCTCGTCGACCGCCTCGGCGCGGAGTCGCGCACGCATTTCGACGGACTGCAACGCGCGCTCGACGACGCGGGCATCGCGTTCGAGGTGAACCCGAGGCTCGTGCGCGGGCTCGACTACTACAATCGCACGGTGTTCGAGTGGGTGACCTCCCGCCTGGGCGCGCAGGGGACCGTCGCGGGCGGCGGCCGCTACGACGGGCTCTTCGAGGCGCTGGGCGGCAAGCCGACGCCGGCCTGCGGCTTCGCGATCGGCATCGAGCGCATGATCCTGCTGCTGCAGGAATCGGGACGCACCGGAGCCGACGCCCCCCTCGCCTACGTGGTGCACGCGGGAGACGGCGCGGGAGCACTCGCGCGCGTCGTGGCGGAATCGCTGCGCGACGCCCGCTGCGCCGCCATCGTCAACGCCGGAGGCGGCAGCTTCAAGTCGCAGATGAAACGCGCCGACGCAAGCGGTGCGCGCTATGCCCTCATCGTCGGCGACGACGAAGCGCGCGAGGGCAGGGTCTCGATCAAGCCGCTGCGCGAACCGGGCGAGCAACGCGCCGTGGCCGCGGGCGACATCGTCAACGCACTGGTTCCGGCGCGCCCGCGCGCGGAACGCTGAAGGGGAACGGCATGGCAACCTACGATCTCGAGGAACAGGACACCATCGAGGACCTCAAGGCGTGGTGGACCCGCTGGGGCACGCTCGTCACCTGGATCGCGGTCGCGGTCGCCGTGACGATCGTCGGCGTGCAGGGCTGGCGCTGGTGGCAGACGTCGCGCGCCGACGAGGCGAGCGCGCTCTACCAGGCGGTCGCCGGGGCGACGCGGGGGAGCGGTGACGCGACGAAGGCGAAGGACGCGATGGCGACGCTCGCCGACAAGTACGCGGGTACCGCCTACGCGCCGCGCGCCGCGCTCCTGTACGCGAAACAGTTGTGGAGCACCGGGGACAAAGCCGGGGCGAAGGCGCAGCTGCAGTGGGTGGTCGACCGGGCGAGCGACGACGACCTGAAGGCGGTCGCGCGCTATAGGCTCGCCGAGGTGCTGCTCGACGAGAAGAACGTCGACGAGGCGCTGAAGCTCCTCGACACGAAGCACGCGGACGCCTACGCGGGACTGTACGCGGACCTGCGCGGCGACGCCCTCGCGTCGGCCGGGCGCAACGCCGAGGCACGCGCGGCCTACCAGTCCGCGTTCGCGAAGCTCGACGCGAGGTCGCCCTACCGCGGTTTCGTGCAACTGAAGCTCGACGCGCTGGGCGGCGCGCTGCCGGTGGGGACGGAGGCCGATGCGCTGGCCAAGGCTGCGTCCGCGGCGCCCGCCGCCGCCGAGGCTCCGCCTGCCGCTCCCGCCGCAGCCGGAGCCCCCGCGGCCAAGCCATGACGTCACGTACGACGCGGGCGCTGGCGATCGCGTCCATCGCGGCCGCCGTCGGCGGCTGCGCGACGATCCAGTCGTACATCCCGTCGATCCCGGCGCCCGACTGGACCTGGCTCGTCGGCAGCAGCCGCAAACCCGGCCCGCTGCCCGAACTCTCGCAAAGCGTCACGCCGGTGGTCGCCTGGCAGGCCGGCGTCGGCAAGGCCGTCGCCGGCTTCGCGCCGTTCGTGACTTCAGACGCGGTCTACGCGGCGTCGTCCGACGGCACGATCGCCAAGTTCGACGTCGCCAGCGGCCGCCAGTTCTGGCGCTCGAGCGCCGGACGCACGCTCGCGGCGGGCGTCGGCGCGGGCGACGGGATCGTCGTGGCCGGGACCGACAAGGGCGACGTGCTCGCGTTCGACGACAACGGCAACGCGCTGTGGACCGCGAAGGTCGGCAGCGAGGTGATCGCGCCGCCCCGCGTCGCCGAAGGCGTCGCGCTCGTGTTCTCGGGCGACGGACGCCTCTACGCGCTCTCGACCAAGGACGGCTCGACGCGCTGGGTCTACCAGCGCTCGAACCCGCCGCTGATGGTCCGCAACCAGGCCGGCGCGGCAATCTCGCGCGGCGCCGTGTTCTTCGGCACCGCCGGAGGGCGGCTCGTGGGCCTCGACCTGCGCAGCGGCGCCGTGGGCTGGGAGGCGCTGGTGGCGACACCGAAGGGCGCG
The DNA here is from genome assembly GCA_015075645.1 of Burkholderiales bacterium. Lineage (NCBI taxonomy): Bacteria > Pseudomonadati > Pseudomonadota > Betaproteobacteria > Burkholderiales > Burkholderiales bacterium. The sequence goes on from JABTUF010000001.1 coordinate 231,928, forward strand.
ACGGAACTCGAGCGCATCGCCGACGTCACGAGCCTGCCGGCGATCGACGAGCGCATGGCCTGCGCGGCCGCGTACCAGGGTCGCACCGCGTGCTTCGAACTCGTCCGGGGCGCGGCCGTGTGGTCGCGCGACATCGGCAGCCTGGGCGGCATCGCGATCGACCGCGAGCGCCTGTACGTGACCGACGACGCCGGCGCGGTGCATGCGCTAGACCGCTCGACCGGCGCATCGCTGTGGAAGCAGGACAAGCTCGCCAAGCGCTTCATCGGCGGCCCGCAGATGGTCGGCGACCAGGTCGGCGTCGTCGACGCCGAAGGCTGGCTGCACCTGCTCTCGCCGGTCAACGGCGCGTACGTGGGCCGCGTGGCGACCGACGGCAGCGCACCGACCTCGCAGCCGGTGGCGATGATCGGCGGCGCGATGTGGCAGTCGGCCGCCGGCGCGCTCGTCGCGATCCGCGTCCGCTGAACCGCGCCGCGTCCGCAGGCATCGCGTCGTGCTCCCGATCATCGCGCTCGTCGGCCGCCCCAACGTCGGCAAGTCGACGCTGTTCAACCGGCTGACGCGCACGCGCGACGCGCTGGTGCACGACGTCCCGGGACTCACGCGCGACCGCAACTACGGCCGGGCCCGCGTGGGCGAACGCGACTTCTACGTCGTCGACACCGGCGGCTTCGAGCCGGTCGCGAAGGAAGGCATCCTGCGCGAGATGGCGCGGCAGGCGGAAGCCGCGATCGCGGAGGCCGACGTCGTCGTGTTCCTCGTCGATGCGCGCGACGGCCTCGTGCCGCAGGACGCGCGCATCGCCGACCTCCTGCGCCGCTCCGGCCGTCCGATCGTGGTCGCGGTGAACAAGAGCGAGGGACTCTCCGCCGCGGGCGCGGTCGCCGAGTTCCACGAACTCGCGCTGGGGGAGCCCGCGCCGATCTCCGCAGCGCACGGCGAAGGCGTGCGCGACCTCGTCGACGCGGCGCTCGCGCTGGCGCCGCCGCCCGGAGAGGTCCCGCCGCACGACGACGACCGCGTGCGCGTGGCGATCGTCGGACGGCCGAACGTCGGCAAGTCGACGCTGGTCAACGCGCTCCTGGGCGAGGAACGCGTGATCGCGTTCGACGAGCCCGGCACGACGCGCGACGCGATCGCGCTCGACTTCGAGCGCGGAGGCAGGCGCTACACGCTCGTCGACACGGCCGGCGTGCGCCGGCGCGGCAAGGTCACCGAGGCGGTCGAGAAGTTCTCGGTGATCAAGACGATGCAGGCGATCGACGAGGCGAACGTCGTGGTGCTGCTGCTCGATGCGGTCGAAGGCGTCGCCGAACAGGACGCCCACCTCGCCGGCCACATCCTCGAGGCCGGCCGCGCGCTCGTCGTCGGCATCAACAAGTGGGACGCGGCCACCGGCGAACGGCGCGAGTTCGTCGAGCGCGAGATCGCGCGCAAGCTCGCGTTCCTCGATTTCGCCGCGCAACTGCCGATCTCGGCACGCGAGGGGCGCGGCCTTCCGGCGCTGATGGCCGCGGTCGACCGGGCCTACGCCGCCGCGATGGCGAAACTCCCGACGCCGCGACTCACGCGCACGCTGCAACTCGCCGTCGAGCGGCAGCAGCCTCCGCGCAGCGGCACCGTGCGCCCGAAGCTCCGCTACGCGCACCAGGGCGGCAGCAATCCGCCGCTGGTGGTGATCCACGGGACCGCGCTCGCACGGGTGCCCGACGCCTACCGGCGCTACCTGGAACATTTCTTCGCCGACGCTTTCCAACTGCGGGGCACCCCGCTTAGGATACAATTCAAGACCGGCGTCAACCCCTACGCGGGCACCGGCGCGCGCCGCTGAACCGGCGTCCCGGATGCCGGGCGAACCGGCCCGGCACGAGGCGCGCCGCGCCGCGAGAACGACACGAACGAAGGGCGGAGAGCGACGATGAGCAACAAGGGGCAAATGCTGCAGGACCCGTTCCTGAACACGCTCCGCAAGGAGCATGTCCAGGTGTCGATCTACCTCGTGAACGGCATCAAACTGCAGGGCCAGATCGAATCGTTCGACCAGTACGTGGTGCTCCTCAAGAACACGGTGACGCAGATGGTGTACAAGCACGCGATCTCCACCGTCGTGCCGTCGCGGCCGGTCGTCATGCCGCACCACGGCCCGGGCGGCGCCGAGGACGCCTGACCGCCGCCTTTCGGCGCCTCGGCGATCGGCCGGACCTCATGCTCGAACGCCCCAGCGGCGGACAACGCGCCGTCATCGTCGGGCTCGCGATCGGAGCCCGGCGCAACGATCCCGATCTCGACGAAATCGCCGCGCTGGCGACCTCCGCGGGCGCGACGATCGTCGGACGCGTCGGTGGCCGGCGCGCCGCCCCCGATCCCGCGCTCTACGCCGGCCGCGGCAAGGTGGACGAGATCGCGCGCGCGCGCGACACGGCAGCGGCCGACCTCGTGATCTTCGACCATGCGCTCTCGGGCGTGCAGCAGCGCAATCTCGAACAGGCGCTCTCCTGCCGCGTCGTCGACCGGACGAGCCTCATCCTCGACATCTTCGCGCAGCGGGCGCGGAGCGCCGAAGGCAAGCTGCAGGTCGAACTCGCGCAACTCGCGCATCTGTCGACGCGGCTGGTCGGCGGCTGGACCCACCTCGAACGGCAGAAGGGCGGCATCGGCCTGCGCGGCCCGGGCGAGACCCAGCTCGAGACTGACCGGCGACTGATCGGCAAGCGCGTGAAGACGTTGAAGGAGCGCCTCGCGAAGGTCACGACGAGTCGTGGCGTGCAGGGCCGCACCCGCCGCCGGGCGCGCGTGCGCGCCGTCGCACTCGTCGGCTACACCAACGCCGGCAAGTCGACGCTGTTCAACCGCCTCGCGCGCGCGAAGGTCTACGCCGCCGACCAGTTGTTCGCGACGCTCGACACCACGCTGCGCCGCATCCACGTTCCGGGCGCGGACGCGATCGTGCTGTCCGACACGGTCGGATTCATCCGCGACCTGCCGCACGACCTCGTCGCGGCGTTCCGCGCCACGCTGTCCGAGGCGGCCCGGGCCGACCTGATCGTCCATGTGATCGACGCCTCGGCGTCCGACCGGGACGCGCAGGCCGAAGCGGTCGAGGAGGTGCTCGCCGACATCGGCGCGGACGCGCTGCCGCGCCTCGCCGTACTGAACAAGATCGACGCGGCCGGCCTCGATCCCGGGGTCGAGCGCGACCCCTGTGGTACGATCCGCACCGTGCGCGCAAGTGCGCTGACGGGGGCGGGTTGCGCGGGGTTCCTCGCCGCGCTGGCCGAGCGGTTCCCGGCGGACGCCGCGCACGCCGACGCCGACGCGGCCGACGCATCGGCCTGATCGCCCAAGGGTCCGCCCCGCGCCGTCTCGACCCGCCGCCGGCCCGTTCGCCGGCGAATTGCACACGATCCACGCGAACCACCAGCATGTCGCTCAACGATCCCCAGTGGGGCAAGCGAGGCGGTAATTCGGGCGGCCCGCCCGATCTGGACGAGATCTGGCGCAAGGTCAACCGGCGCCTCTCGGACCTGTTCGGCCGGCGCGGCACGACGCCCGAACCTTCGCCCGGCGAGCCACGTGCACGTCCTGCGATTCCTCTGTCCGGCGCCGGGCTGCTCGCGGGCCTCGTGCTCGTCGTGTGGGTCGCGAGCGGGTTCTACATCGTCGACGAAGGCCGCCGCGGCGTGGTGACGCGCTTCGGCAAGTACACCGAGACCACGCAGCCGGGCCCGCGCTGGCACCTGCCGTTTCCGGTCGAGGCGGTCGAACTCGTCGACTTCTCGCAGGTCCGCACGATCGAGATCGGCTACCGCAACACGCCGAAGAATCGCGTCGACCGCGAGGCGGTGATGATCACCGACGACGAGAACATCATCGACATCCAGTTCGCGGTCCAGTACAACGTCAAGAACGCCGAGGATTTCGTCTTCCGCAACCGCAAGCCCGAACTGATCGTCGCCTGGGCGGCGGAGTCGGCGATCCGCGAAGTGGCCGCGAAGGTCCAGATGGACTTCGCGCTCTACGAGGGCCGCGAGCAGGTCGCGCGCGACACCGAGCGGCTCCTGCAGGACATGCTCGATCGCTTCCGCACCGGCGTGTTCGTGCAGAAGGTCACGCTGCAGAACGTCCAGCCGCCCGAGAAGGTGCAGGCCGCGTTCGACGACGCGGTGAAGGCGGGCCAGGACCGCGAACGCCTCAAGAACGAGGGCCAGGCCTACGCGAACGACGTGATACCGCGCGCCCGCGGCGCCGCCGCCCGCCTGCTCGAGGAGGCGCAGGGCTACCAGGCTTCGGTCGTGGCGCGCGCCGAGGGCGACGCCTCGCGCTTCCGGCAGATCGTCATCGAGTACCAGAAGGCGCCGGGCGTCACGCGCGAGCGCCTGTACCTCGACATGATGCAATCGGTCCTGGGTCCGACCTCGAAGGTGATGGTCGAGCCCAAGGCGGGCGCCCTGCTCGGGTTGCCGCTCGACAAGCTGATGCAGGCGAGCGGCGCGCCCGCTCCGGCGGCTTCCGACGCTCCCGCCGCGCCAACGCCGCGCGTGACCGTGCCTGCGGACGTCCCGCCGGCGAGCGATGGCCGCGGATCGCGCGATTCGCTGCGCCGCGACCGGGGAGGCTGAAGCGATGAAGTTCACGCTGCCGATCCTCGCCGTCGTCGTCGCCGCGATTCTCGTCGCGTCGCAGTCGCTGTTCACCGTCCACCAGACCCAGTTCGCGATCAAGTTCCAGTTGGGCGAGGTGGTCGAGGTGATCACCGATCCCGGCCTCCACTACAAGGTGCCGCTGGTCCAGAACGTGAAGTACTTCGACCAGCGGAACCTCACGCTCGAGATCCAGGAACCCGACCGCGTCACGACCGCCGAGAAGAAGCCGCTCCTCGTCGAGTTCGTCGTGCTGTGGCGGATCGACGACGTCCGCAAGTTCTACGTCTCGGTGCAGGGAGACGAGGAAGCCGCGCGCCGCCGCCTGACGCAGACCGTGCGTGCGAACCTCGCCGAGGAGTTCAACAAGCGCTCGATGCACGAGGCGATCTCGACCCAGCGCGACCAGATCATGAACACGACGCGCCAGAAGGCCGACAGCGACGCGAAATCGATCGGGGTCGAGATCGTCGACGTCCGCCTGCGCCGCGTCGAGCTGCCGCCCGACGTGCTCGGCCCGGTCTACGCGCGGATGGAGTCGGAGCGCCGCCGCGTCGCGAACGAACTGCGCTCGCAGGGTGCCGCCGAGAGCGAGAAAATCCGCGCCGACGCCGACCGCCAGCGCGAGGTCATCCTCGCCGAGGCGTTCCGCCAGGCGCAGAAGGTCAAGGGCGACGGCGATGCGCGCGCCGCGGCGATCTATTCCGCCGCCTACGGCGTGAACCCGGAGTTCTTCGCGTTCTACCGCAGCCTCGAGGCCTACAAGGCGTCGTTCCGCAACCGCGGCGACGTCATGGTCCTCGACCCGTCGTCGGACTTCTTCCGCTACTTCCGGCAGAGCGGCGGGCGCCCACCCGCGTCGAAGTGATGGCCCCCCCCCGAAGCGCGCTTCGCGCGCCTCCCCCAAAGGGGGCGCGGCACCCGCGGCTCGACCTCGGGGCGGCCCCCGCCGGGCGCCGGGCGAAGTAGCGGCGCGACCGGAGATGTCGGGGTGGATTCGCTCTGGGCGGCGCTCGCGCTCGTGCTCGTCGTGGAAGGGCTGTTGCCGTTCCTCGCACCTCGGGCGTGGCGCGACACGTTTCGCAAGCTGACCGACATGAGCGACGGACAGATCCGCTTCATCGGCCTCGCATCGATCGTTCTCGGGCTCGCGGCCTTCCTGGTGCTTCGCCATGCGTAGGTGGATCCTGCCCGAGGCCATCGAGGACATCCTGCCGGCGGAAGCCGCGCGGATCGAGGCGCTGCGCCGCAAGGTGCTCGACCACTTCGCGGCGCGCGGCTACCGGCTGGTCCAGCCGCCGCTGGTCGAGCACGTCGAGTCGCTCCTCACGGGCACCGGCCGCGACCTGGACTTGCAGACGTTCAAGGTCGTCGACCCGCTGTCGGGGCGCATGCTCGGCGTGCGCGCCGACACCACGCCCCAGGTCGCGCGCATCGACGCCCATCTGCTGAACGAGCCGGGGGTCACGCGCCTGTGCTACGCCGGCAGCGTGCTGCGCACCGAACCGGCCGGGCCGGGCACCACGCGCGAGGTCGTGCAGATCGGCGCGGAACTCTTCGGCGAACCCGGCATCGCCGGCGACCGCGAGGTCGTGGGTCTGCTGCTCTCCTCTCTCACCGCGTGCGGCGTGCGTGCGCTGCACCTCGACCTCGGCCACGTCGGCGTGTACCGCGCCCTGTCCGCCAGCGCGGGCATCGCCGGCAACGCCGAGGACGGCGAACTGTTCGCGGCCCTGCGCACCAAGGACGCGCCTGCGGTCGCCGAACTCGCAGCCCGCCTGCCGATCGTATGGCGCGATGCGATCCGCGCGCTGCCCTCGCTCTACGGACCGGCGCACGAAGTCCTCGCCGAGGCGCGTGGGCGGTTGCCCGACACGCCCGCCATCGCGAACGCGCTCGCGGCGCTCGGTGCACTCGCCGAGGCCGCGGGTGGCGCGGTCGAAACGCTGCACGTCGATCTCGCCGACCTCACCGGCTACCACTACCAGAACGGTGCGATCTTCTCGGTGTTCGTCGCCGGCCAGACGCGCGCGCTCGGCAACGGCGGCCGCTACGACGGCATCGGCAAGGCGTTCGGGCGCGCGCGCCCGGCGACCGGATTCACGCTCGACCTGCGCCGCCTCGGGAGCGTCGCGAACGGGGCGAACGACGGAGAACCAGGGGACTGACATGGGCAGGAGCGTCGTGGTCATCGGCACCCAATGGGGCGATGAAGGCAAGGGCAAGATCGTCGACTGGCTGACCGAGAGCGCGTCGGGCGTCGTCCGCTTCCAGGGCGGGCACAACGCCGGGCACACGCTCGTCATCGGCGGGAAGAAGACGGTGCTGCGCCTGATCCCGTCGGGCGTGCTGCGGCCGGGCGTGCGCATCTACATCGGCAACGGCGTCGTCGTGTCGCCGTCCGCCCTGCTCACCGAGATCGGTGAACTCGAGGCCGCCGGCGTGAAGGTCCGCGATCGCCTCGCGATCTCGCCGGCATGTCCGCTGGTGATGCCCTACCACGTCGCGCTCGACCAGGCGCGCGAGAGCGGCGCGGGCGGCGACAGGATCGGCACGACCGGACGCGGCATCGGCCCCGCGTACGAGGACAAGATCGCGCGGCGCGCGCTGCGCGTGCAGGATCTCCTCGATCCGGACCGTTTCGCCGCGAAGCTCGAGCGCGTGCTGGGCTACCACAATTTCGTGCTCGAGCACTACCACAAGGTCGCGCCGGTACCCTTCGAGCGGACGCGCGACGAGGCGCTCGCGCATGCGCGCACGATCTCGCCGATGGTCGCCGACGTCGCGGCGATGCTGCACGCGGCCCGCGAACGCGGCGAATCGCTGCTGTTCGAGGGTGCGCAGGGCGCGCTGCTCGACATCGACCACGGCACCTATCCGTACGTCACGAGTTCCAATTGCATCGCCGGTGCCGCGGCCCCGGGCAGCGGTATCGGGCCGCACGGGATCGACTACGTGCTCGGCATCGTCAAGGCGTACACGACGCGCGTGGGCGGCGGGCCGTTCCCGACCGAACTCGCCGACGAGACCGGCGCGCGGCTCGCGAAACGCGGCAACGAATTCGGCTCGGTCACCGGCCGTCCGCGACGCTGCGGGTGGATCGACGTTCCGCTGCTGCGCCGGTCGGTGCAGCTCTCCGGCGTCGACGGCCTGTGCATCACCAAGCTCGACGTGCTCGACGGTCTCCCCGAGATCCGGATCTGCACCGGCTACACGATCGACGGCAGTCCCACGGACGTGGTCCCGACCGGCGCCGACGCCGTCGCGAAATGCGTTCCGGTCTACGAGACGATTCCCGGCTGGAGCGACAGCACGGTCGGCGTGCGCAAGATGGACGCTCTACCCGGCGCGGCCCGCGCCTACCTCGACCGCATCGAGGCGCTCGCAGGCGTTCCGATCGCGATGGTGTCGACCGGGCCGGACCGGGACGAGACGATCCTGCGGCACCATCCGTTCCACTGATCAAAGGGGTCAGACTCGATTGATCGTCGATCAGAAGGTCGAAGGGGTCGATCGAGTCTCGAAAGGTTCGGGCTCCATCGATCCGCCCGAAGCGTTTCAATCGAGTCTGACCCCATTGATCAGGCTAGAATGCGCCCTTCGCCGACCCGCCACCGTGGAGCGGCGACGCGGGTCGGGAACGGCCCGGCACGGGGGACGACGCGCATGAGCCTGCACGTGAGCTGGGACGAGTACCACAGGCTGATCGAGCGGCTGGCGCTCGTCGTTCACGAGGCGGACTATGCGTTCGACCAGATCATCTGCATCGCCCGGGGAGGGCTTCGTGTCGGCGACGTGCTCTCGCGCATCTACGAGAAGCCGCTCGCGATCCTGTCGACGCATTCGTACGCGGCGGACGGCGGGACGGTGCGGGGCGACCTCGTGATCGCCGAGCACATGACGATGACCGCGCCGAAGCTCGGCAGCCACGTGCTCCTGGTCGACGACATGGTCGACTCGGGCCACACGCTCGCGAAGGTCGTCGACACGCTGCCGAAGCGCTTCCCGCACATGCGGGAGCTGCGCTCTGCGGTGCTCTGGTGGAAGGCATGCTCGGTCTTCCGGCCCGATTTCCACGTCGCGTACCTGCCGGACAACCCGTGGATCCACCAGCCGTTCGAGGTCTACGACAGGATGCGGCCGCAGGAGCTGGCCGCGCGGCTCGCGAGCGGCGGCGCTCGCGCCGCGGATTGACTCCGGCGCACCATGAAAAACGCCCGCGGCTGCGGGCGTCGGTGTTGCGGTCGCTCGTGCCGGCCGGGACTGGTGCCCAGAAGAGGACTCGAACCTCCACGGTGTTACCCGCCAGTACCTGAAACTGGTGCGTCTACCAATTCCGCCATCTGGGCGTCCGAGGTCGACCGCACGAACTGAACTCGTTATTTTACAAGGACATTCCAACGTTGTCAAAGAAGAAGTCCCCCTCCGCACCTCCTTTCGCACCATCCTCGGTCCTCGCGGCGCTGGCCGAAGCCGGGGTCCCGCTGGCGCCCGACGAACTCGCCGCACGCCTCGGGCTCGGCCGTCGCGAGCGAGGCGCGCTCGACGACGAGATCGCCCGCCTGCACGAGCGCGGCGATGTCCACGTCAACCGCAAGGGCCAGCTCTGCATCGCCTCGAAGCTCGACCTCGTCGCCGGGCGCCTCGAAGGCCATCCGGACGGCTTCGGCTTCCTGATCCGCGACGACGCCGGCCCCGACATCGCGCTGCCCGCACGCGAGATGCACAAGGCGCTGCACGGCGATCGCGTCAGCGTGCGCGTCACCGGCACCGATCGTCGCGGCCGTCCCGAGGGCGAAGTCGTCGAGGTGCTCGAACGGGCCCACCGCGAGGTCGTCGGGCGCATGCACGAGGAACGCGGCGTGTCGTTCGTGGTCGCCGAGAACCGCCGCATCGCGCAGGACCTCATCGTTCCCGACAAGGATCGCGGCAAGGCGAAGCCCGGCGACGTCGTGGTGGTCGAGATCGTCGAATACCCGACCGCCGAGCGCGAGCCGATCGCGCGCGTGATCGAGGTGCTCGGCCGCGCGACCGATCCCGGGATCGAGATCGAGATCGCGCTGCGCAAGCACGCCCTGCCGTTCGAGTTCTCGAAGGCCGCGACGGCCCAGGCGAAGAAGCTGCCCGCGAAAGTGCTCGCGGGCGAACGCGCGGGCCGCGTCGACCTCACCCCCCTGCCGCTGGTGACGATCGACGGCGAAACCGCGAAGGACTTCGACGACGCGGTCTGGTGCGAGCGCAAGGGCAAGGGCTGGCGGCTCGTCGTCGCCATCGCCGACGTGTCGCACTACGTGAAGGACGGCGACGCGATCGACCGCGACGCACGCGAGCGCGCGACCTCGGTCTACTTCCCGCGGCGCGTGATTCCGATGCTCCCGGAGGCCCTCTCCAACGAGCTGTGCTCGCTCAGGCCCGAGGTCGACCGGCTGTGCATGGCCGCCGACATGGAGATCACCGCGGCCGGCGCGGTCCGTCGCTACCGGTTCTACCCGGCCGTGATGCACTCGCGCGCCCGGTTCACCTACACCGAGGTCTGGGGCTGGCTCCGCGATCCGTCGACGGCGACCGACGAGCGCGCGAAGGCCCTGCTGCCGCAGCTCCAGGCGCTGCACGAACTCTACCGCGTGCTCGACGCCAGCCGTGACGCGCGCGGCGCGATCGACTTCGAGACCGTCGAGCATGTGCTCGTCTTCGACGCGCAAGGCAAGATCGAGCGGATCGTGCCGGCGCCGCGCAACGACGCGCACAAGCTGATCGAGGAGTGCATGCTCGCCGCGAACGTCTGTGCCGCCGACATGCTCGCGAAGGCCGGCCACCCGGCGCTCTACCGCGTGCACGAGGGACCGACGCCGGAGAAGCTCGAGCAGCTGAAGGCGTTCCTCGGGGCGAGCGCGCTGACGCTCACCGGCGGCGACGAGCCCACGGCGATGGACTACGCGAAGCTGCTCGAACGGATCCGCGGCCGGCCGGACTTCGAGCTGCTGCAGACGGTGCTGCTGCGCTCGCTGCAGCAGGCGCGTTATCGCCCCGACAACGTCGGCCACTTCGGTCTCGCCTACGAAGCCTACGCGCACTTCACCTCGCCGATCCGGCGCTATCCCGACCTGACGGTGCACCGCGCGATCCGGGCGGTGCTCTCCGGCGCTCGCTACCAACCGGGCGGCACGACCTGGACCGAGCTGGGCGAGCACTGCTCCACGGCGGAGCGTCGCGCCGACGACGCGACGCGCGACGTCGAAGCCTGGCTCAAGTGCTGGTACATGCAGGACAAGGTCGGGGAGCGTTTCGAAGGCACGGTGAGCGGCGTGGCGAGTTTCGGCCTGTTCGTGACGCTCGACGGCCTCGCCATCGACGGCCTCGTTCACGTCACCGAACTGCCGCGCGACTACTTCCGTTTCGACCCGGTGCGTCACGCACTGGCCGGCGAGCGCAGTGGACTCGCGTTTCGGCTCGCCGATCGCGTGCGCGTCACCGTCGCGCGCGTCGACCTCGAGCAGAGCCGCATCGACTTCACGCTCGCGGAGTCGGCCGGTGCCTCGCATCCCGCGGTCTCGCAGCCGCTCTCGCGGGAGGATCGGCCGCGCTCGCCGCGCAAGGGGCCGCGATGAGCGGCGCGGACGTCGACGTCGTCGTCCAGGGCGCGTCGGTCGAGAGCGACGAACTGGCGAGCCTCGCGGCGATCACCGATCCCGACGCCATCGAGGCGATCCCCGCCCGCGCGGGCGCGACGGTCGTGGCGTGGCGCCTGCGCGGGGTGCGCGATGCCGGCGGCGTGCGCGAAGCCTGCGCCGCGGCCGGCCTCGACTGCGCGATCGTCCCGCGCGACCGGCGTCTCGCCGACCTGCGCGTGCTCGCGCTCGACATGGACTCGACGCTCATCACGATCGAGTGCATCGACGAGATCGCCGACCATGCCGGGCGGAAGGCCGAGGTCGCGGCGGTGACGGCCGCCGCGATGCGCGGCGAGATCGACTTCGCCGGAAGCCTGCAGAGGCGCGTCGCGCTGCTCGCCGGACTACCGGTCGACACGCTCGACGCCGTCTACCGCGACCGGCTCGAACTCTCGCCCGGCGCGCGGGTCTTGCTCGACGCGGCGCGCGCCGCCGGCGCGAAAACGCTGCTCGTCTCCGGCGGCTTCACGTTCTTCACCGAGCGCCTGAAGGCGTCCCTCGATCTCGACGCCGCGGTCGCGAACACGCTCGAGGTGATCGACGGAAGGCTGACCGGCCGGGTGCGCGGCCCCATCGTCGACGCGGACCGCAAGGCCGCGGCGCTCTCCGCGATGCGCGCCGAACACGCGGCCGACGGCGGCATCGTCGCCGCGATCGGCGACGGCGCGAACGACCTGCCGATGCTGCGCGAAGCCGACGTGTCGGTCGCCTACCGCGCCAAGCCGGCCGTGCGCGCCCGGGCGACGCACGCGATCGACCACGGCGGGCTCGACGCGGTGCTGAACCTCTTCAACTGACCGACGCCTAAGCCTCGTCGATCCACGCTGCCTGGATGGCCTCGAGGATCTTCTCCCCCGAGCGCTTCGGGTCGTCGGCGAATCCGGCGAGTGCGACGACCATGTCGCGCAGGTCGACGAAGTTGACGCGCCGGGGATCGACGTCCGGATGCGCATCCGCGAGCGCGAGCGCGATCTCCCGCGAGTCGGTCCACTTCACTTGCGCTCCTTCGCGTAGTTGATCGTGTAACGCGGGATCTCGATGACGAGCCGTTCGTCGCCGACCACCGCCTGGCACGACAGCCGCGACTGCGGCGTGAGGCCCCAGGCGCGGTCGAGCAGGTCGTCCTCGTCCTCGGTCGACGGCTCGAGCGAGCCGCCGCCCTCGCGCACGATCACGTGGCAGGTGGTGCACGCGCAGGATTTCTCGCACGCGTGCTCGACCTCGATGCCGTGTTCGAGCAGGTTGTCGAGGACGGACTTGCCCGGCTCGGCCTCGAAGGACTTGCCGTCGGGGCAGATCTCGGGGTGCGGCAGGACGACGATCTCGGTCATGGGTTCATGCGATCGAATCGACCGCGCGTCCGGCGAGCGAGCGCCTGACGCCGCGGTCCATGCGCCGCGCGGCGAACTCCGCCGTGGCGCGGTTGGCGGCCTCGACGGCCGACCGGAGCACGCGGGCGTCCGTGCCGTCGCGCGCCGCGCGCATCGCCGCGAGCGCCGCGTCGATCGACGCGCGTTCCTCGGGCGCGAGCAGGTCGGCGTCCGATGCGAGGGCGGCCTCGGTCGCCATCGCGATGTGATCGGCCTCGACGCGGGCTTCCGCGAACATGCGGGCCGCCATGTCGTCCGCGGCGTGGTCGAACGACTCGCGCAGCATCCGCGCGACCTCGTCGTCGGACAGTCCGTACGACGGCTTCACCGCGACGGAGGCCTCGACCCCGGTCGTCTGTTCGCGCGCGGACACCGACAGCAATCCGTCCGCGTCGACCTGGAAGGTCACGCGGATCCGGGCGGCGCCGGCCCCCATCGGCGGGATACCGCGCAGTTCGAACCGCGCGAGCGAGCGGCAATCGTCGACGCGTTCGCGCTCGCCCTGCACGACGTGGATCGCCATCGCGCCCTGCCCGTCCTTCCAGGTCGTGAAGTCCTGCGCCCGCGTCACCGGGATCGTCGCGTTGCGCGGGACGATCTTCTCGGCCAGCCCGCCCATCGTCTCGATGCCGAGCGAGAGCGGGATCACGTCGAGCAGCAGCCAGTCGTCGCCGCGCGCCCGGTTGCCGGCGAGCGCGTTCGCCTGCATCGCCGCGCCGAGGGCGACGATCTCGTCGGGATTGAGGTTCGCGAGCGGCGTCTGGCCGAAGAACTCCGCGACCGCCCGCCGCACCTCGCGCATCCGCGTCGCGCCGCCGACCAGCACGACGCCGTCGAGGTCGGTGGGCTTGAGTCCCGCGTCGCGCAGCGCCCGCCGCGCGGGCGCGAGCGTCTTCTCGATCAGGTTGCGCGTGATCGACGAGAACGTCGCCGCGGTGAGCGACAGGTCGATACGCTGGCCGGTCGACAGCGTCGCCACGATCGGCGCCGCGGCATGCCCGGTGAGCATCTCCTTCGCCTCGCGCGCGCGGAGGAGGAGCGCGCGCGCGTCCTCCGGCGACGGCGGAGGGACTCGTGCGGCCTCGAGGATCCAGCAGAACACCCGGTGGTCGAAGTCGTCGCCCCCGAGCGCGGAATCGCCGTTGGTCGCGAGCACCTCGAACACGCCGCGCGAGAGCTTCAGGATCGAGATGTCGAAGGTGCCGCCACCCAGGTCGTAAACCGCGTAGGTGCCTTCCGCGCCCTGGTCGAGCCCGTAGGCGACCGCGGCCGCCGTCGGCTCGTTCAGGAGCCGCAGCACCGGAAGGCCCGCGATGCGCGCGGCGTCCTTCGTCGCCTGCCGCTGCGCGTCGTCGAAATACGCCGGGACGGTCACCACCGCCGCCTCCACCGGCCCGCCGAGCGAAGCCTCCGCGCGCATGCGGAGCGCTCGCAGCAGATCGGCGGACACTTCGACCGGGGACTTTTCGCCGGCACGCGTCGCCACGCGAACCATCCCCTGCCCGTCGACGAACCGGTACGGGAAGCGGCGGTCGTCGGCGAGGTCCGCGAGGCCGCGACCCATGTAGCGTTTCACCGAGACGAGCGTGTTCTGCGGATCGGAAGTCTGCGCCTGCACGGCGTCGTACCCGATCTCGATGCCTTCGGCGCCGTAGTGGACGATCGAGGGCACCAGCGGGCGTCCGTCCGCATCGGTCAGCACGTACGCGATGCCGTCGTCGCGCACCGACGCGACGAGCGAGTTGGTCGTGCCGAGGTCGATGCCGATCGCGCGCCGGCGCGCGCGCGGCGCCGGCGCCTCGTCCGGCTCGGCGATCTGCATCAGCGCCATGATTCGGCTCCGCGAGACACGGCCATCGCGTCCGGCACACCGTCTCCGGAACGCGGCATCGGTGCCTGGCCCGCGATCATGCGTCGACCTCGGCGAGCAGCGCGTCGACGTCCTCCGCGACCTTCCCGAGGAAGCGCAGTTCGCGCACGCGCGCACGTGCGCACGCGAGATCCGGGGGCGATTCGAGCGCCTGCGCGACCGCGGCTTCGGTCGCCGCCGCCTCGTCGCGCACTTCCGCGAGCAACCTCTCGAGTGCCTGCGTGTCGCGCGCACCGGCGGCGTCGGAAGCCAGTTCGCGCCGCTCGAGCTGGCGCTCGAGGAAGGCCGGATCGAGCGAGGTGTCCGATTCGTCGAACGCGTCGATGCCGCGCAGCGTGAGGAGGTAACGCGCGCGCTCGACCGGATCGCCGAGCGCCCGGTACGCCTCGTTCACGCGCGCGGCGGCCTGCAGCGCGAGCCGTCGCTCCGCGTCGCCCGCCGACGCGTGCCGGTCCGGGTGCACCGTCCGCTGCAGCTCACGGTACGCGCGCTCGAGCGCCGCCGGGTCGATCGCGTAGCGCACCGGCAGGCCGAAGAGCTCGAAGTGGTTGCGCGTGAAGTCCAGCACGATGCGGTGAGGAGGCAGCCGACCCCGGCGCGCGAGGCGCCGTGCCCCGCGACGCGCGACGCCCGGCCCGGGTTCAGACGTTGAAGGACTCTCCGCAGCCGCACTCGTCCTTGACGTTCGGATTGCGGAACTTGAAGCCCTCGTTCAGCCCTTCGCGCGTGAAGTCGAGCTCGGTGCCGTCGACGTAGGGCAGGCTCTTCGGGTCGACGAGCACGGTCACGCCGTGCGCCGAGAACTCGTGGTCCTCGGCCTTCCGCTCGTCGGCGAACTCGAGCTTGTAGGCGAGCCCGGAGCACCCGGAGGTCTTGACGCCGAGCCGCATCCCCACGCCCTTGCCCCGGCGCGCGAGCTGCGACGCGAGGTGCTTCGCCGCCGTTTCGGTGATGGTGATCGCCATGTCAGTCCGCCGCGGCCGTCTCGCCCGCCGGCGCGCTCTCGGTGCCGTGCTTCTTCCGGTAGTCCGCGACTGCCGCCTTGATCGCATCCTCGGCGAGGATCGAGCAGTGGATCTTCACCGGCGGCAGCGCGAGTTCCTCCGCGATCTCGGTGTTGCGGATCGACATCGCCTGGTCGAGCGTCTTGCCCTTGACCCACTCGGTCACGAGCGAGGACGACGCGATCGCCGAGCCGCAGCCGTAGGTCTTGAACTTCGCGTCCTCGATCCGCCCGTCGTCGCCGACCTTGATCTGCAGCTTCATCACGTCGCCGCACGCGGGCGCGCCGACCATGCCCGTGCCGACGGCCGAGTCGTCCTTCGCGAACGAGCCGACGTTGCGCGGATTCTCGTAGTGATCGAGTACCTTGTCGCTGTATGCCATTTTCTATGCTCCTTCCGATCGGGGAAGGGGAAAGGGAGAAGGGGGAAGGGTGAAATCGCGCCGTCCGAAGACGTCGGCAACATCGTTCGCGTATCCGAACCGCACCCTTCTCGCTTCCCCCTTCCCCCTTCCCTGGTTCAATGCGCCGCCCACTGCACCGTGCCGAGGTCGATGCCCTCCTCGTGCATCTCCCACAGCGGCGAGAGTTCGCGCAGCTTCGCGATCTTCCGCTCGAGGAGGTCGACCGTGTAGTCGATGTCCGCCGGCGTGGTGAACCGGCCGACGGTGAAACGGATCGAGCTGTGCGCGAGTTCGTCGCTGCGCCCGAGCGCCCGCAGCACGTACGACGGCTCGAGCGACGCCGACGTGCAGGCCGAGCCCGACGAGACCGCCACGTCCTTGATCGCCATGATGAGGCTCTCGCCCTCGACGAAATTGAAGCTGACGTTCAGGTTGTGCGGCACGCGGTGCGCGAGGCTGCCGTTCACGTAGACCTCGGGAATGTCGGACAGTCCCTTCCACAAGCGATCGCGCAGCGCGCGGATGCGCTCGCACTCCTCGGCCATCTCGGCCTTCGCGATGCGGAACGCCTCGCCCATGCCGACGATCTGGTGGGTCGGGAGCGTGCCGGAGCGCATGCCGCGCTCGTGTCCGCCGCCGTGCATCTGCGCCTCGATGCGCACGCGCGGCTTGCGCCGCACGAACAGCGCGCCCACGCCCTTCGGTCCGTAGGTCTTGTGCGCGGAGAAGCTCATCAGGTCGGCCTTGAGCGTCGCGAGGTCGATCGGCAGCTTGCCGGTCGCCTGCGCCGCGTCGACGTGGAAGACGATCCCCCGCTTGCGGCAGGCCTCGCCCATCGCCGCGACGTCCTGCACGACGCCGATCTCGTTGTTCACCATCATCACCGACACGACGATCGTGTCGGGACGCAGCGCGGCCTCGAACGACGCGAGCGGCACCATCCCCTCGGCGTCGACGTCGAGCCAGGTGACCTCGAAGCCCTCGCGCTCGAGTTCGCGCATCGTGTCGAGCGTCGCCTTGTGCTCGGTCTTCACCGTGACCAGGTGCCGGCCCTTGTCCTTGTAGAAGTGCGCGGCGCCCTTCAACGCGAGGTTGATCGACTCGGTCGCGCCCGAGGTCCACACGATCTCGCGCGGATCGCAGTTGACGAGCGCAGCGACGTGCCCGCGGGCCTTCTCCACCGCCTCCTCCGCCGCCCAGCCGTACGCGTGCGAACGCGACGCCGGGTTGCCGAAGTTCTCGGTGAGCCAGGGAATCATCGCCTGCGCGACGCGCGGGTCCACCGGCGTCGTCGCGGAGTAGTCGAGGTAGATCGGCAGTTTCATGGCGGCATCCGGACGTGGGAGGTTCAGGCAGCGACGGGTTCGGACGAGCGCCGGCTCGGTCGCCGATGGTCGTGCAGCACCACCGGTTCGCCGTCCGCGGGCGCGGCCTGCTGGCGCACGAGTTCGGCGAGCGTGATCGAGCCCAGGTAGGCGAAGATGTGCGCGTTGAGCCCGGACCACAACTCGTGGGTCATGCAGCGTTTGTCGTCGTGGCAGTTCTCGCGTCCGCCGCATTGCGTCGCGTCGATCGGCTCGTCGACGGCGAGGATCACGTCGGCGACCGAGATCGTGTCGCCTCCGCGCGCGAGGTTGTAACCGCCGCCCGGCCCGCGCACGCTGTCCACCAATCCCGCCCGGCGCAGCTTGCCGAACAACTGCTCCAGGTAGGAGAGCGAGATCTTCTGCCGCTCCGACACCGCCGCGAGCGTCACCGGGCCGCGCTGGCCCTGCATCGCCACGTCGATCATCGCGGTCACCGCGAACCGGCCCTTCGTCGTCAGGCGCATGGTGGGATCCTCGTTTCCGACGGATCGTCGCCGCTCGACTGCCGCGGCGAACGACCGTTCGTTGCCCAAGTCTTCGGAAGGAAATGCCCCTCCGATGTGAATTGTCCTATACCCGAATGATTTAGTCAACTATAACTGCCGCAAGTTCAACGCAGCGACCGATCGATCTGACCGGGATCGAAGCCATCGGCCAGGTTCCGATCCTCGTCGCTGGATACGCCCTGGCGCCGCAGGTCCGCGACCAGGCGGTCGAGCCTCGCATCGGTCGCGGCCGCGTGGTCGAGGAGTTTGTGGATCGCCAGGACCATCGGGTCGTCGACCTCCTTGCCGATCGCATAGGCCGAGAATCCCAGCTTGTCCGCCTGCTCCTGCCGCTGCCCGTCATCGGCCTCGTGGATGCGGGCGGGAATGCCGACGGCGGTCACTCCCGCGGGCACGTCGCGCACGACCACCGCGTTCGAGCCCACCTTCGCACCGTCTCCGACGCTGATCGGCCCGAGGATCTTCGCCCCGGCGCCCACCACGACGTTCCGCCCGAGCGTCGGGTGGCGTTTGCCCTTGTTCCACGACGTACCGCCGAGCGTGACCCCGTGGTAGAGCGTCGTGTCGTCGCCGATCTCGGCGGTCTCGCCGATCACGATCCCCATGCCGTGGTCGATGAAGACCCGCCGCCCGATCGTCGCGCCGGGGTGGATCTCGATGCCGGTGAGGAACCGACCCAGGTGCGAGACGAGCCGCGCGAACCACTTGAATCCGCCGCGCCACAGGCGGTTCGCCACGGCACGGTGCCACAGGAGCGCGTGCAGGCCCGGATAGCAGGTGAGCACCTCGAAGCGCGTGCGCGCCGCGGGGTCGCGGTCGAACACGACGGCGATGTCTTCGCGGAGGCGGTCGAACATGGGGAAATCGTCTCATATCCGATCATTTCGCTCAAGTATTCGCCGGCAGCCTCGGCGAAGCCCCTTGCTACACTGGATCGCTCCTCCCTCGACACCTCCCGAAGCGCATTCCGATGCCGGACGGCTCCGCCCCACGAGCGCAGGCCGCGGTCCACATTGCGGCGGAGCGCTGGCTGCCTGCCGGCAGTGCTCGGGCCGTGGTCGTGTTCATGCACGGCCTGGGCGAGCATCGCCGCGCGCGGCCCTACCCGCCGTTCTACCAGGCGCTGGCGGCGCGAGGATTCGCCGTGCTGGCGTTCGACCTGCGCGGCCACGGCGAGTCGCAGGGTCCGCGGTTGTACGCGCGCGACTTGGGCGTGCTGACCCGGGACCTGTCGCATGCGATCGACCTCGCCGCCGACGAGGCGGACGGTCGGCCCGTGTTCGTGATGGGCGGGAGCCTCGGAGGATTGCTCGCGCTCACTGCGGCGTTCGAACCGCACGACAGTCTCGCCGGCATCATCGCCGGCGCTCCGGCGCTCGACGCGAGCGGCGCGACCGGATTCGCACGACGGATGCTGCCGCTCCTCGGCCGGCTCGCGCCGCGCCTGCGCCTCGATCCGGGGCTCGACCTCTCGGGCATCACGCGCGATTCGCGCGCGCTCGCCCTCTACCTGGACGATCCGCGCCTGCAACTCGGGAAGATCACGCCGGGTCTCGCCCGCGCCGCGCTCGACGGCATCGAACTCGTGATGCGCCGCGCCGACGACCTCGCGGTGCCGCTCCTCCTGATGCACGGGCTCGCCGATCGCATCGTGCCGCCGGACGGCACGATCGCGCTCCACGCGATCGCCGGCGCGCGCGACAAGACGCTCAGGACCTATCCGGAGGCCTTCCACCACCTGCTCCTCGACGTGCGCGACGAGACCACGCGCGACGTGCTCGCTTGGCTCGAGGCGCGGAGCTGAACGTCGGATGGCCGCGCGGTGCGCGCGCTGCCGCGCATCGGCGCGTCCGCTACCGGAACAGCACCGCGGCCACCAGCAACACGCCGGTCGCCAGCAGGAAGACGAGCGCGTAGGCGATCGAGGCGACGGCGGACCGGACGAAGACGCCGGCCCATCGCCCGCCGTACACGACATGCATCGACACCACGAGGTAGACCACGACCCACGCGCTGAGGAGCAGGCTCGCGGGGCCGCGATCGACGACCACGCCGAGCGTGGCGGCGAGCGCGACGAACGCGTGGTTGTGCGCGCCGTAGACCAGATGCTCCGCGTAGCGCCGCGGTCGGCCCGGATAGCGCTGCGCCCTCCCGAGGTAGAGCACCTGCATCAGCAGCGCGAACACGGGGAGCATCGCCACGAGCGCGTACGGGCCGAACCGCACCATGCCCGCGACGACCGCGCGCAGTTTCTCGTCGCGGTCGAGGCGGTTGAAGCTCTCGAAGCGCCCGGCGATGCGGCGCGCCAGCGGCGAATCGATTCCGCCGATGCGAAAGTCGAGGTTCTCGTCGATCTCGAGCCTCGCGGCGCCGACCTCGAACGTGAGCGGCGCCCCCTGCACGTCGATGGCCGGTGCATTCGCGACGGCTGGCGGCGCATCGACGCGCCCGGGTTCGCCTGCCCGCGGTCTTGGCGCCGGCGCCGCCGGGGATGCGTTCGCGCCGGAATCCGCGGAGGTCGGGTTGACCGCGATCAGCACGTGCCGGTCGTCGCCGGTGATGCGGATCGCCGCGAACAGCACGATCGCGAGCACCAGCACGAGCCGCGCCGGACGCACGTACCGCGCGCGCCTGCCCGTCAGGTATTCGCGCGTGAGGTGGCCGGGACGCGTGGCGAGGAGCGCGAGCGTGCGCCACATCGTGCCGTCGAACGCGACGTAGCGGCCCGCCGCCTCGCGCATGAAGACGCCGGCCTTCGGCAACGCGAGCGTCGTCTCCTGCCCGCAGGCCGGGCACCAGGCCCCGGGCGCCTCGGCGCCGCAGTTGCGGCAGGCGGTCTCGCCCGGCGGGCGGGCGGGTTCCGCCGCGCGCGCTCGTCGCGCGAACGGCCACGCGCGCGCGCGTCGGGTCCGGGCGCTCATCTCGCCTTGCCGATCAACTGGTCGATGCGCGCGAGGATGCCGCGCAGGATGTTCACCTCCTCGCGTTCGAGGCCGCTTCGCGCGAACAGGCGACGCAGGCGCGGCATCAGCCGGCGCGGCATCTCGGGATGCAGGAAGCGCATCGCGACGAACGTGCGCTCGGCGTGCGCTGCGAGCGCCTCGACCGCCTCGCTCGTCGCCGGCGCGAAGCGCGGCGCGCGCCACGCCAGGTCGCCGAAGGCCGCGATGCGCGCCTCGTAGGCGGCGACCTGTACCGCGGCGGCGAGGTTGAGCGACGAGAACGCGGGATCGGCCGGAATCGTCGCGACCGCGGTGCAACGCGCGAGGTCGCCGTTGGAAAGGCCCGACATCTCGGTGCCGAACACGAACGCCGCTTCGCGGCCCTTGCGGATCGAGTCGATCGCGAGACTGGCCGCTTCCCGAGCGGTCAGCACGGCGCCCGCGAACGCACGCGGCCGCGCGGTGAAGCCGATCGCGCATGCGACGCCGTCGAGCGCCGCGCCCAGGTCGTCGACGACGCGGGCGCCTGCGAGCAGGGCGGTCGCGCCGGTCGCGCGAGCCGTCGCTTCGGGATCGGGAAAGCGCGCGGGAGCGACGAGCACGAGCCGCGCGAGGCCCATCGCGTGCATCGCGCGCGCGGACGCACCGATGTTCCCCGGATGGCTCGTCGCGACGAGCACGACCCCGAGGCGGTCGAGCGTGGGCACAGTGGCGTCGTCCATGGTTGAGAGGCGAACGCGCGTAGAATAACGGCATCCCCGCCTTCTTTCCGCGCGCCGCAGGCCGCCCGCGCGACCGACCCCCATGCATCCGATGCTCACGACCGCCGTCAAGGCGGCACGCCGCGCCGGCAACATCATCAACCGCGGCGCCCGCGACCTCGACCTCCTGAAGGTGAGTTCGAAGGGACCCAAGGACTTCGTGAGCGAGATCGACCACGCGGCCGAGGCGGCGATCGTCGACACGCTCCTCGGCGCCTATCCCGACCACGCGATCCTCGCCGAGGAGGGCACCGCCAAGGGCCGGAACGAGGCGGCCGAGCACGTCTGGGTGATCGATCCGCTCGACGGCACGACCAACTTCCTGCACGGCTTCCCGCAGTACTGCGTGTCGATCGGCCTGATGCACCGCGGCGTGGTGACGCAGGGCGTCATCTACGACCCGGTGCGCAACGACCTCTTCACCGCCTCGCGCGGACGCGGCGCGTTCCTGAACGACCGGCGCATCCGGGTCAGCAAGCGCCAGCACCTGCGCGACTGCCTGGTCGGAACCGGGTTCCCGTTCCGCGACGGCAGCTACCTCGACACCTATCTCGCGATGATGCGCGAGATGGTCACGCAGACGGCGGGCCTGCGCCGTCCTGGAGCGGCGGCGCTCGACCTCGCCTATGTGGCCGCCGGGTGCTACGACGGCTTCTTCGAGGTGGGCTTGAACCCCTGGGACGTCGCCGCCGGCAGCCTCATGGTGCTCGAGGCGGGCGGACTCATCGGCGACCTGTCCGGCGAGGGCGGCTACCTGCAGAGCGGGCAGGTGATCGCCGCGAACCCGAAGGTGTTCGTGCAGATGGTCCACACGTTGTCGCCTTTTCGTGCCGCGATGGTCCGCGACCTGGCCGCCCGCGGAACCTGACGCGCGACACGACCGGTCCGAATGGTTACCATCGCCAGGCACGCCCGCGCCCGGCGGCGTGGCACCGATCTTGCCTCACGCCGGGGCTAGGCCTCGTGCCGGCACGTGATCCGACCGACGGAGTCCCGCATGACCTCCTCCGCTGCCCGCAAGCCGTTTCCCCTGCGTCGCGCGCTCGTTGCGTTCGCCGCCTTGGCCGCAACGTCCTCGGCGGTCCCTGCGTTCGCCGAGCCGGTTACCGCCTTGCGTGTGATGTTGCACCCGTCCACCGCCGCGCGGGGCACGCTGCCGGCGGCGACGCTCGGCAAGCTCGAGCGCGTCGCGGGCGCCTCGCTCACGCTGACCGGAACGACGCGGACCGGCGCCCTCGAACTGCGCCTCGCCGGACCGCTGGACGAGGTCGGCGCCCAGCGCATCGCCAAGGCGCTGCGCGAGGACCGCTCGGTGCTCTGGGCGCAGCCGATCGTCGCAGCGCCGGGCGTCGAGAAGCGCGCAGTCCCGGCGGATCCTCGGTTCCAGGCGAACGGCAACCGGCTGATGGTGCGACTCGCCGATGACGTCGCCCCCGACTGGCCCGCGCTCGCGCATCGCTTCACGGAATTGCTGGGCACGCCGGTCGCCGCCGAACGCAAGGTCGGCAACGTCTGGTTGCTCGAGATCGCCGTCGCGCGCCCGCCGGCCGAACTCGCCGCGCTCGCCGCGACGCTGCAGCAGGACGCGGCGGTGATGTATGCGGATCCGGTGCGCCGGATGGTGCCGCAGGTGGTCCCGAACGATCCGTTGTTCATGAAGCAGTGGTCGCTGCTCGACCCGATCGCCGGCGTGAACGCACCGGCCGCATGGAGCGTGCAGACCGGCGCGCCGTCGACCACGGTCGCCGTGATCGACACCGGCATCCTGCCGCATCCGGACCTCGACGGTCGGGTGCTCCCGGGCTACGACTTCGTCACCGACCCGGCGAGCGCGCGCGACGGCGACGGCCGCGACCCGGACCCCCGCGACGAGGGCGACTGGACCGGCGCCGACGATTGCTATCCGGGGTCGCCCCCGCAGGACTCGTTCTTCCATGGACTGTTCGTCAGCGGTCTCATCGCAGCCAACACCGACAACGGCCTCGGCATGGCCGGCATGGATTGGGCGGCGAAGGTCCTGCCGGTGCGCACGCTCGCGAAATGCGGCGGCACCAACGCCGACGTGTTCGAGGGCATGTTGTGGGCGTCCGGCGTGCAGATCGCCGGCGTCCCGCCCAATCCGAATCCCGCGCGCGTGATCAACATGAGCCTCGGCGGATACGGCGCATGCGCTTCCGCCATCCAGGAGGCGATCGACGACGCCCTCGCGCAGGGCTCGGTCGTCGTGGTGGCGGCGGGCAACGCCGCGGACGATGCGGCGAACTGGTCGCCCGCGAACTGCGGCGGCGTCATCACCGTCGGCGCGACCGGCAACACCGGCGATCGCACCGGCTACTCGAACTACGGCAGGCGCGTCGACCTGTCGGCGCCGGGCGGCGACGGCGACGACGTGTCCTCGCTCGTGCTGTCGACCTACGCGATGGGCGACACCGTGCCCGGCGAACCGGCCTACGCGATCGCGGCCGGCACCAGCTTCTCGACGCCGCTCGTGTCCGGCACCGCGTCGCTGATGCTCGCGCGCAATCCGCTGCTGACGCCGGGGCGCGTGCTGTCGATCCTCACCGGCACGACGCGCGATTTCCCGATCGGCACGCAGTGCAGCGCGGGAGGCGTGTGCGGCAGCGGGCTGCTCGACGCCGGCGCCGCGGTCGCGAGCACGCCACCGGCCACCGGTGCGCTGCCACCCAACGCGGTGCCGGTGCTCGAGTACTACGACGCCGGGTCCGACCACTATTTCATCACCGCGGATCCCAACGAGATCGCCTACCTCAACCTGTACATGCCGCAGTGGCAGCGCACCGGCGCGGTGTTCTTCGCCTACCCGGCGGCGTTCCTCGCGCCGCCGGGCGCGCAGCCGGTGTGCCGGTTCTACGCCGGCGGACTCATCGGCTCGCACTTCTTCACGGCGAAGGGCGCGGAATGCGCGTTCGTGCAGTCGCGCTGGGCAGGCGTGTGGACGCTCGAGAACCCCGCGGTGTTCTACATCGAGGTTCCCGACTCGAACGGCGCCTGCCGCGACGGCACGATTCCGATCCACCGCTTCTTCAACAACCGGCAGGACGCCAACCACCGCCACACGCCCGATCTCTCGGTGAGGCGCGCGATGGTCAACCGCAACTGGGTGCCGGAAGGCGCGAACGGCGTCGCGTTCTGCTCGCCGATCTGACTTTCAGGATCAAGCCCTGCGCCGACCCGCGTCGCGGAATCGACGACGATCAGACTTGCCGCCAGATTCGCTGGAGGCACGATACCATCTCGCGGCGTTCGGCATGCCGGATGCGCAGGCTGCGCCCGTCGTGGACCGTCACGTCGCTGCGCAATGCGTAGTTGACGCCCGGCACGATCCAGATCGCCAGCACGCGTCGGGCGCCGGTGCTGTCGAACCCCTCGCCCTCGATGCGGAACGCCTCGGCCGCGCCGAACGGCAGATCGAGGCGCTCGCGCGCCGCGATCATGAAGTCGTAGTAGCCGTCCACCCGGGTCGCACCGCGCTGCCGCGCGAACCGGCTCGACCAGCGCCAGCCGATCTGGACCTGCGCGGGAACGTCCTGGACGCGGGGCTCGAACAGCTCCCCGTCGCGGGCGACCATGTTGCCCATCGCGTCGATGACGATGACGCCGTCGTTGATCTCGACTCGATCCGCGTCGGCGTCGACCCTGGTGATGCGCCAGGCCAGTGTCCTCGGCTCGCCGCCATAGACCGGATCCGACTGGCGGTACACGACTTCGTCGCCGACCGAATAACCGCGGCCGATCTCGAAGGTGCCCGCCGAGTAGGGGTTGTCCGACGGCCGCATGAGCAGCGGGAAGGCGCTTCCGGGCGCGACGACCAGCTGCGCGGCCTCCGGCGCTCGCGCTTCGACCGCGGGGGTGTCCGGCGCCGCCGCCACCTGCACCGGCGCGCGCGCCGCTTCGTCGCGCGCCGCGAAGTAGGCGAGGCGGGTCTGCGCGATCTCCGAGAACCGTCCGCTCGGATACTCGCGCAGGTAGGCTAGCCAGTCCGCCGTTTCCTTCGACCCCTTCACCCGGTCCCACGCCTCCAGCTCGCGGCGCATCTGCGCCTCCAGCTCCGCCTCGGACAGCTTCCGCGCCTGCGGGAACAGGAACACGTCGCTCTCGAGCGAGGTCGACTCCCAGGGCACCTGCGCGCCCTTCGACGCGATGCGAACCGCGAGCCGCACGCGCTTCAGCGCATCCTCCAGCCGTGTCGCCGGCGCCCCCAGCTCGCGCACGAGGTGCTCCGCGTACAACCCCGACTGCCCTCCGCTCCCGATGGCATCCGCCGCCACGCTCCCCGGCGCCGTCGAGAACGCGAGCAGGCTCGAGGGCGGCGCGTCGAACTGCGACAGCCCCTTCTGCGATGGCCGGTACGCACCACCGAACGGGTTGTCGCGGCACGCATCGAGCACGATCACGAACGTCCTGCCCTTCGCCTGCGCGAGTCCGGTCAGCAGCGACGCCAGGTCCAGGCACTGCGCCGGCAGGTCCGCCGCCGTGTTCACCCGCGCGTCGACCGGCAGCAGGTAGTTGCGCCAGTCGAGCTGCGCACCGTGGCCCGCGTAGTAGAAGAACACCAGCTTCGCCTCGCTCCGCTGCGCCGACTCGGCGAAGCGTTTCGTCGCGTCGAAGAGCGTGACCCGGTCCGCGTTCGTGCGCAGGTCGACCCCGAAGCCGGCGCGCTCCAGCAGCCCCGCCATCGCCTTCGCGTCGTTGACCGCGTTGCCGAGCGGCGCCCCGGGATAGGCGTCGTTGCCGACGACCAGCGCGATCCGCGACGGATCCGCCGCCGCACCGGCCGGCAGCACGACCCCCGGCGCGAGCGCGAGCGCCGCGCCGAGTCGCAGGAACTCGCGACGCGAGGGATCGCGGCGGATCACGTGTCCGGCTCGGCCCATCCGCTCAAGCCTGCCGCCAGATCCGCTGTCGGCACGACACCATCTCGCGCCGTTCCGAATGCTGGGCGCGCA
This sequence comes from Burkholderiales bacterium, assembly GCA_015075645.1. Taxonomy (NCBI): domain Bacteria; kingdom Pseudomonadati; phylum Pseudomonadota; class Betaproteobacteria; order Burkholderiales; species Burkholderiales bacterium. Next base: position 258,432 of record JABTUF010000001.1, read on the forward strand.
TGCTGCGGCCGTCGTAGCGGATCGTGTCGGTGCGCAGCGAGTAGTTGACGCCCGGCACGAGCCAGTGGCGGATCGTGAGCCGGGAGCCGAAATTGTTGAAGCCCTCGCCGTCGATGCGGAAGGCCTCGACCTCGCCGAACGGCAGCTTGACGCGCTCGCGCGCGACGACGACGTAGTCGTAGTAGGAGTCCGAGCCCTCGACACCGCGCTGGAACCGGAAGCGCGTCGTCCAGCGCTTGCCAACCTGGACTTCGGCGGGAATCGCCTGCAGGCGCGGCTCGTAGGTCGCGCCGTCCCACGCGAGCGGGTTGCCCATGCTGTCGAGCACGATGAACCCGTTGTTGATCACGACGCGGTCCGCGTCGAGGTCGACGCTCGTGATGCGCCATTCGAGCCGCCGCGTCGGCCCCCCGTACACCGGGTCGGACTGCAGGTAGACGACCTCGTCGCCGACCGAGTAGCCGCGGTCGATCGCGTACGTCCCTGCCGAATTCGGGTTCGGCGACGGACGCATCAGCGCCGGGAAGTCGCCTCCCGGCGCGACGACGAGCTGCACCGGCGCCCTCGGTCCTGCATCCGCGGACGCAAGCGAGGTCACCGGCGGCGCGGCGGGCGCGGCCAGCGCCGGCGCCGCGGACGGCGCCGCATCCGCGGGCGACGCGAGTTGAGCCGGCACTGCTGCCGGCACCGCCGCCATCGGCGGGACAGGTGCGGCCGCCACCTGCACCGGCGCGCGCGCCTCCTCGTCGCGCGCCGCGAAGTACGCCAAGCGCGACTGCGCGATCTCGGCGAATCGCCCGCTCGGATACTCGCGCAGATACGCGATCCAGTCGTCCGCGCGCTTCGATCCCTTGACGCGGTTCCACGCCTCGAGTTCGCGCTCGAGCGCCTGCTCGATCTCCGCCTCGGTGAGCTTCTTCGCGGCCGGGAACAGGAACACGTCGCTCTCGAGCGAGGTCGACTCCCAGGGCACCTGCGCGCCCTTCGACGCGATGCGAACCGCGAGCCGCACGCGCTTCAGCGCATCCTCCAGCCGTATCGCCGGCGCCCCCAGCTCGCGCACGAGGTGCTCCGCGTACAACCCCGACTGCCCTCCGCTCCCGATGGCGTCCGCCGCCACGCTCCCCGGCGCGGTCGAAAACGCGAGCAGGCTCGAGGGCGGTGCGTCGAACTGCGACAGCCCCTTCTGCGCCGGCCGAAACGCCCCGCCGAACGGATTGTCGCGGCATGCGTCGAGCACGATCACGAACGTCCTGCCCTTCGCCCGCGCGAGTCCGGTCAGCAGCGACGCCAGGTCGAGGCACTGCGCGGGCAGGTCCGCCGCCGTGTTCACCTTCGCGTCGACCGGCAGCAGATAGTTGCGCCAGTCGAGCTGCGCGCCGTGGCCCGCGTAGTAGAAGAACACCAGCTTCGCCTCGCTCCGCTGCGCCGACTCGGCGAAGCGTTTCGTCGCGTCGAAGAGCGTGACCCGGTCCGCGTTCGTGCGCAGGTCGACCCCGAAGCCGGCGCGCTCCAGCAGCCCCGCCATCGCCTTCGCGTCGTTGACCGCGTTGCCGAGCGGCGCCCCGGGATAGGCGTCGTTGCCGACGACCAGCGCGATCCGCGACGGATCCGCCGCCGCACCGGCCGGCAGCACGACCCCCGGCGCGAGCGCGAGCGCCGCGCCGAGTCGCAGGAACTCGCGACGCGTCGGTCGGCGAAGGTTCATCGGCGCTCCCCCCGGGCCCCGCGTCAGCGTGCGTCCGCACGCTCCCTCAAGCTTCCCTGGTCGGGCCGCGCTGCCGCGACCGCCGCCCACCGGCGCCGCGCCTCGTCGCGCAGGTCATTCTGCTCGAGCCACAGCGCGTAGGCGACGCGCTCGGACACCGCGGCGTCCGCCGCCGGAGCGAGCGCCTTCGCCTGCGCCTGCAATTCCGCAGGCGCGACGCGGAACTCCGCCCGCGCGACCTGGACGACCTCCGACCCGACCCGCGCCTTGACCTGCAGCGCGTACGCCTGCCCGGGCACGAGCGGACGCGCCTCGGGCACCTTCACGCGGCGTTCCGGCGTCGTCGTCTCGAACACGGCCGCACCGGAGGCGTCGATCACCGCGACATCGTAGACGGTGCCGGTGCGGGAGTCCGTCCACGCGAGATCGGGATGCATCGACAGCACCTGCGGGTCCGGCGCGATCACGCGCAGCCCCAGGTTGCGCATCACGACCGCGCCCTGCACGAGGCCGGTCGGCTTGAGACGCATCGTCGCGGGCCCGGGCGCCGCGCGCGCGTGGACGGTCGCGCCCTGCGATGCGTGCGGCTGCTGCACATCCACCGACACGAATCCCGGGCCACGCAGCTCGTACTGCGCTCCGTTCGCGTAGTAGATCAACGCGACGCGGGCGCCGGCGGCCAGATCGACCTTCCGCCCGGCGTCGAGCTGCTGCAGCATCGCCACCGACGCGCCCGCGAGCGTCGCCGCGCCCTGCACGTCGGTCACGACGGCGACCGGCTGCGCGAGCGCGCTTCCCCAGGCGATCGCGTGCACCGTGATCGCGGCGCACGCGCGCCTGACGATGCGCGCGGTCTTCTTCAGCGCCATCCGACGACCTCCAGCGACGTGTGCCCCTTGATAGCGTGGACGCCGAGCGGCACCAGTCCCGGCCGCTCGCCGATGCGCATCGCGACGTCCTTCGTCATCACCAGCGGCACCCCGACCTCCTTGGTCAGCGACTCGAGGCGCGACGCGACGTTCACGCAATCGCCGATCGCCGTGTACGAATGCCGCGTCGCCGCGCCGACGTGCCCCACCGTGGCTTCGCCGCACGCGAGCCCGATGCCGATCGCGAGCGGTGCCCCGTCGGGGCCGCGTGCAGTGTCGCCGATCCGCCGGACACGCTCAAGCACCTCGATCGCCGCGTCGAACGCGGCGCCGCAGGGGTCGTCCATCCGCGCGGGGGCGCCGAAGAACGCGAGGACGCCGTCGCCCATGAACTTGTCGACCGTCCCGCCGCGACCGTGGATCGCGGCGGTCGCCTGCTCGGCGAGATCGTTCAAGAGCGCGAGCACGCGGTCCGGCGGTTCCCGCTCCGCGCGCGTCGTGAAACCGCGCACGTCCATCACCAGCACGCAGATGAACCGGCGAGCGCTCGCGAGCCCTTCGAGCCGGCCCGCCTCGATCTCGGCCATCACCTGCGGGCTCACGTAGCCCGCGAACACGCCGCGCAGGCGAACGCGCTCGCGCCACGCGACGGCAGCCTCGAACGCGAGCCTCGCTCCCGTTGCCAGCGCGAGCGTGACGATCGCCGGCGCGACGGGCAGGAGCAGGTCGCGCGAAAGCGCCCACAGGCCCGCGCCGAGCGCAGCCGCGCCGCCGGCGATGACCGTCGCTGCGGCGGTCCCCGGCCGCCGGCCGCCCAGCCACGCGAGTCCGGCGAGCGCGGCGAGAATCGTCGCGAGCCACGCTGGCAGCGACCCGACCGTGCGGCCCGCGAGCATCGTGCGCAGTGCTTGCGCGTGGACGAGCACGCCCGGCTCGGCGCCCTCGGCCTGCCTGCCTCGGACGAGAGGCACGGGAACATGCGTCCGGTCCGAGAATGGAAGGACCGATCCCACGAGCAGGATCCGGCCGCCGAGCGACTCCGCCAGCATGCGCTCGTCACCGCTGCCGGCCCACCCCAGCACGGTGCCGAGCGGAATCACGTCGAAACCGTCGCCGAGCGCGTAGTTGATCCGGCCCGCGACCGGCTGGACGCCGAGCATGCGCGCGATCTGCCCGACGAACGTGGGGACTGGTTCCTCCCGGTCGCCCAGCCGCTCGTCGAACGAGCGAACGACGCCGTCCGGATCGGCTCGCCATAGAGCGAATCCGGCGCCCTCCTGCCCTGCGGCGACCAGGAAGACCGGATGGACCGGGCGCGGACGCCCGCTTTCGTCGACCGTCAGCGCCAGCACGACGTCGCCGACCTGCCGCATGCGCAGGATGCCGTCGACCAGCGCCGCGTCGAGGTCCGGTGCGATCGCGGCGTAGCTGCGGTCGGGGAGCACGAGGTCGAGGCCGACGATTCGCGCGCGGGCGCGGGCCGCCATGGTGAGCAGCGCGCCGAGTTGGCGCTGCCAGAGCGTGATCGGCTCGGGGATTTGCGCTACGGTCGCCTCGTCGATGCCGAGGATCAGGATGCCGTCGTCGGGGACGGCGGCACCGCGCAGCAGCGCGAACCCGGCATCGGTCAGTCGACGCTCGAGCGGCGCGGCGAAATCGAGCGCGTAGATGGCCGCCCCTGCGATCATCGCGAGGACGAGACCGCTCAGCCGCTGAAGGATCGCGGGATCGGCGGTGTTCATGCAGGCGTCAGGACCCAGGCCGGCTACGCACCCGTCGGCGCCGGCCGTTCCGGACACGGATACGATTTCAGCGTCCGGTTCCGAGGCGGGCCACCGCCGGGCGACTCCAGCACCGGCGCCGCCCGGCTGCGCGGCGGGTTCAGCTATAATTTCACACTTTCGGAGAGATGGCCGAGTGGTCGAAGGCGCCTGACTCGAAATCAGGTATACGGCAACGTATCGGGGGTTCGAATCCCTCTCTCTCCGCCAAGCCAAAGGGCCTCGCAAGAGGCCCTTTCGCTTGGCGGACAGGAGGGTGAGAACCGGTTCGCACGATCGACGCGACCGCGGCGATCGCGCGACCGCTAACCCGCGCGCAACGCGCGCCGCGTTAAGCCAAGCGTGAGCGCGGCGGCGGTCGCTCATCCCTCTCTCTCCGCCAAGCCAAGGGGCCTCGCAAGAGGCCCTTTCGCTTGGTGGACAGGAGGGTGAGAACCGGTTCGCACGATCGACGCGACCGCGGCGATCGCGCAACCGCTAACCCGCGCGCAACGCGGTCAGGGTCGGGCGCTGATCTCGGCGAGCCGCAGCACGAACGCGGGCGCAGGTGCCCTCGTCGCGCGTTCCGTCCCGGCGGCGTTCGCCGAGGCTTCGAGCGAACCCAGCAGTCCCTCGAGTTGCAGGCGGTCCGCTTCGGACAGGCCCTCGACGAACTCGACGATCCAGGTCTCGTGCTCGTCGGTCATGGTGCGGACGCGTTCGCGCCCGCGAACCGTCAGCCGCACGACCGACGCACGGCGGTCGACCGAGTCGACCGAACGCTCGACGAGGCCGTCGACGACGAGTTGCGCGACGATCCCGGTGACGTTGCCGCCGGTGACTCTCATGCGGCGGGATATCTCGCCCATCCGCAAGCCGGCCGGCGCGCAGTCGAGCTGGGTCAGCAGGTCGAAGCGCGGCAGCGTCGTCGCGAATCGTTCGCGCAGCCGTTTGCGAACCGTACGCTCGATCGCCGTCGTGCACGCCACGAGCTGCACCCAGGTCCGCAGCGCTCCACGGCGCGCGTCCTCTTCGTGCGGCGCCGCGCTCTGCCTCCGTGCGTCCATCGAAGTCGCCATCCCGTCCTCCGTCTGCCTCGCTCGCGCCGCCCACGGCGGATGTGCACGCCCGCCCGGTTTCCGCCCGCGTTGCGGCGGATCGGGGTCGTTACCGCGGCCATCGCGGCGGCGACCCCGAAGGGACGTTACGCACGCGGCACGCGGGCGGAAGTCTTCGCGAGGTCCGCCACGGCCTCGATCAGCCGGGTCGCGAGCGGATCGGGCACCCGATGCTTGAGCGTAACCGCTCCGAACGGCACCGCAACGCGGGGCAGGTCCACGTTCAGGATCGCAAGCATGGACTTGAGGACGCTGTTCGCGTGATAATGGAAGGTTCCGAAGCAGAGGTAGTCGGCTTCGAGCACCATTCCGAGCGCCACCGGCGCGGACGCCGATTCGATCGCATGGCGCGGCATCGTGTAGCCGGCCTTGTGCAGCGTGCGTTGAATGTGGTCGTAGGACAGTGCCCCCCACTGCGGCGTCACCCAGTTCTCGTCGGCGAGTTCTGCGTACCCGACCTTCCGCAGGCCCGCGAATCGGTGCGACGACCGGGACAGGATGCAGATCGCATCCTCGAACAGCGTGTGGAAGGCGAGATCGGGGTCGGAGCGGATCGGCGCGAGGCGCGAGAAGTAGAGGTCGATCGTCCGCGCCCTGAGCATGTCGAGCAGCACCTCCTCGTCGGCTTCGCGGATCGTGACCGTGGCGTCACGGGCCGGGCCCAGCACCTGCGCCAGCGCCTTGGGCAGGATGCCCTGTGCCCAGCCGCCGCCGCCCGCGCCGACCCGCAACACCTGCCCCTCGCCGCGGGAAACGGCTTCCAGATCCTCGGCCGCGAGGCTCAGTTCGCCGAAGACCGCGCTGGCGCGGCGAACGAAGCTCGCCGCGTGCACCGTGGGAGTCACTCCCTGCGACGTGCGGTCGAACAGCGGAACGCCCAGCGTGCGCTCGAGGTCCGCGATCGCCGCGGTCACCGCAGGTTGCGTCAGGTGCAGGAAACGCGCGGCCTTGCGGAAGCTCCCGTGCTCCATGACGGTGAGGAACACGCGCATCTCCCGCAGCTTGACCTGCCGGCCCAGCCGCCCCCCCCCATTCGTTCGAGACCATCGGTCCCTCGGCCCGGTTTCGCGATAAGGAATTCTAATCGCGATGGCGAAAAGCGTGATCGATCGGCACTCGGTTTTCGGGTTTGGGGGCCTCGGGTTCGGAGTTCGGGCGGGGAGTCGATCCGCGGCGAGCGCGCCAAAAGCGAAAACGGGGCCTTCGCCCCGTTTTCAACCATTCCGTCCGGCCGGCGGGCGCTACTTCTTCGGCGCCGCCTTGGCGGGCGCAGGCGCGGGCGCGCCAGCCGGCATCTGCGGCGGCGCCACGGACTTGCCCTTCGCCTTCATGTCGGCGTAGTAGCGGGCCGCGACCCGGTCCTCGGTGCGCACGAGCAACTGCTTGTTCGCTTCGGCCGTCGCGGCGTCCTTGGCTTTCTTCTCCTCGGCCGCCGCCTTCTGCGCGTCGGTGAGCGGCGGGGGCGCCGGCAGCTTCGCCACCGCCACGCCGAAGCACGCGACCACCAGCGTCGCCCCGATCAGTGCCCGGATCGTCGTCATCGTCCCTCCTCCTCGTGTCCAGCCGGCGTCACGCCGTGCGGTGCTGCATCGCCGGGGCCGTCTCCGCGGCGGACGCCTTCCCGGACTTCACGTCGTGGTACCAGTACTCATGGTGCTCCTTCGCCCAGGTCTCGTCGACGTACCCGGTGCGCATGCCGTCGTAGGCGCCGGCGAGCCCGATCGTGCCGAGGTAGATGTGCCCGAGGCCGACCGCGATGAAGAGCGTCGCACCGACGAGATGGACGATGTTCGCCACCTGCATGGTCGCGCGCGTCTGGTTGAAGTTCGGGAAATCGAGAATCAAGCCGCTGACGCCGACCACGACGCCCAGCACGCCGACGCCGAGCCAGAACCACAGCTTCTCGCCCGCGTTGAACTTGTGCGAGGGCACGTGATCGCCGGAGAGGAAGCCGCCGAGCTTCGCGAGCCAGGCGCCGTCGCCCTTCTGCGGGAAGTTGTCGCGGAGGTAGGTGAAGAACATCAGGACCGTGCAGACGACGAACAGCGGCCCGACGAAGTTGTGCAGGTTCTTCGCGAGGATCGCGAGCCAGGAGAACAGCGTGTAGCCGATGAGCGGCAGCAGCAGGTTCTTGCCGAACAGGATCACGAGCCCGGACACCGCGAGGATCACGAAGCTCACCGCCATCGCCCAGTGGATGATCCGCTGGCCGGCGCCAAACCGCAGGATCGTGCGCCCGGTCGGCGCTCCGCGCAGCCGGATCGTGCCGCGGCGCCAGTAGAACGCGGCGATCACGAGCACGACGGCGACGAGCAGCCAGCCGCCCCAGACCGAGAGTTGGCCGTCGCGCAGCGCGCGCCAGGTCTGCCCGGACGGCATGATGAGCACGTCGGTCTCCCGCCCGCGGACGACCGTGGACTGCGGCATGCCGGAACGCACTTCGTTCCAGACCGGCTGGTTGTTGAGCGGCTGTTGCTGCTGCTGCAGCACCTGCGCCTTCGCCGCGTCGGCCTCCTGCGGATCGACGGCGGGAGACTGGGCGGCGGCGAGGGCGATCCACCCGCAAGCGCCTAGCGCGACGAGCGCGCGCGCGATCATGCGTCGCATCGGGGTTCCTCCGTCAGGTGCCGATCCGCTTGTACTCGTTCTGCGCCTGGGTGCGCGTGCGCGTTTCGTTCTCCCATTGCTGCTGGTTGCCGTTGAACGGCGCACTGGCATAGGGAGGGACGTCCGGCTTGCCCTGGTAGGTGCCCTGCTTGTAGCGCACCACCTGCGGCTGCTCGCCGCACGCCGCGAGCCCGAGGGCCGCGGCTGCGACGACGATGGTCCAGAGACGTGCGCTCACGACTTGCCTCCCTTCGCGGGGGCGGACTGCGGCGCTTGCCCCGGTTGACCATAGGCGGTGGCCCAGCCCCAGACCTCACCGCCGCGACCGCGCACCGTCACGCGCTGGCGGTAGATGTCGGCGATGACGTCGCCGTCGCCGCCGAGCAGCGCCTTGGTCGAGCACATTTCGGCGCACGCCGGGAGCTTGCCTTCCGCGAGGCGGTTGCGTCCGTACTTCTTGAACTCCTCCTCGCTGCCGTTCGCCTCGGGTCCGCCGGCGCAGAACGTGCACTTGTCCATCTTGCCGCGCACGCCGAACGCGCCGGCCTGCGGGAACTGCGGCGCGCCGAACGGGCAGGCGTAGAAGCAGTAGCCGCAGCCGATGCACAGATCCTTGTCGTGCAGCACCACGCCTTCCTCGGAGCGGTAGAAGCAGTCGACCGGGCACACCGCCATGCAGGGCGCGTCCGAACAGTGCATGCAGGCGACCGACATCGAGCGCTCGCCGGGCACGCCGTCGTTGATCGTGACGACGCGCCGCCGGTTCACGCCCCAAGGGATCTCGTGCTCCTGCTTGCACGCGGTGACGCAGCCGTTGCACTCGATGCAACGCTCCGCGTCGCAGAGGAATTTCATCCGGGCCATCTGGGTCTCCTCGTCGGTCCGCGCGGGTCAGGCCTTGGCGACCTGGCAGAGCGTCGTCTTGGTCTCCTGCATCATCGTCACCGCGTCGTACCCGTAGGTCGTGGCGGTGTTGACGGCCTCTCCGCGCACCACCGGGTGCGCGCCCTCCGGGTAGTACTCGAGCATGTCCTTGCCCATCCACCAGCCGGAGAAGTGGAACGGGACGAACGAGGTCCCGGGGCCCACGCGCTCGGTGACGAGCGCCTTGACCTTGAGCTGCGCGCCGGTGGGCGTCTTCACCCACACGTACTCGCCGTCGCGGATGCCGCGGTCGTTCGCGTCCTTCGGATTGATCTCGACGAAGTTCTCCTGCTGCAGTTCGGCGAGCCAGGGATTGCTGCGCGTCTCCTCGCCGCCGCCCTCGTACTCGACCAGCCGGCCCGACGTGAGGACGATCGGGAACTCCTTCGAGATGTCCTTGTTCTTCTCCTGCAGCGTCTTGAACAGCGTCGGCAGGCGCCAGAACACCTTCTTGTCGTCGTGCGTCGGGTACTTGGCGACGAGGTCGGGGCGCGGCGAGTAGATCGGCTCGCGGTGCTGCGGGATGCCGTCGGGGAAGTTCCAGACGATCGCCCGCGCCTTCGCGTTGCCCCAGGGATGTGCGCCGTGCTTCATCGCCACGCGCTGGATGCCGCCGGAGAGATCGGTCTTCCAGTTCTTGCCTTCGGCCGCCTTCTTCTCGGCGTCGGTCAGCTCGTCCCACCAGCCCAGCTTCTTCAGGAGCACGTGGTCGAACTCGGGATAGCCGAACGTCAGGTCGCCGTCCTTCGGGTAGCTGCCGTCCTCGGCCAGCAGACTCACGCCGTCGCGCTCGATGCCGAAGTTCGCGCGGAAGCAGCCTCCGCCGTTCATCATCGAGCGGGAGGTCATGTACAGGTTCGGGGAGCCCGGGTGCTTGATCTCCGCCGTCCCGTAGCAAGGCCACGGCAGGCCGAAGTAGTCGCCGTCGCAAGGCCCGCCCTTCGCGCGCAACGTCTTCACGTCGAAGGTGTTCATGTTCTTCATGTGGAGCTTCAGGCGCTCCGGGGACTGCCCGGTGTAGCCGATCGTCCAGGTCGCGCGGTTGATCTCGCGCAGCACCGACTCGATCTCCGGCTCCTCGAACTTGCGGTCGCCGTCCGGCTTCTCGAGCTTGTAGTTCTTGACGAACTCGGCGCCGTAGCCGAACTTCTTCGCGAACGCGTACATGATCGCGTGGTCGGTCTGCGACTCGAACAGCGGCGAGATGACGCGCTCGCGCCACTGCAGCGAGCGGTTCGACGCCGTGGCCGACCCCTTGGTCTCGAGTTGGGTCGCGGCCGGCAGCAGGTACACGCCGTCCTTGCGCACCATCGCCGCCATCGCGGCGGTCGCCGACGGATAGGGGTCGATGACGACGACGAGGTCGAGCTTCTTCATCGCCTCGACCATCTCCTTGCCGCGCGTCTGGCTGTTCGGCGCGTGGCCCCAGTAGACGATCGCGCGCAGGTTCGAGTCCTGGTCGATGTTCTCGTTCTTCTCGAGCACGCCGTCGATCCAGCGCGACACCGTCATGCCCGACTTCTCCATCATCGCCTGCGAGGCGAAGCGGCCCTTGATCCACTCGTAGTCGACGCCCCACACCGCGGCGTAGTGCTTCCACGCGCCCGCCGCGATCCCGTAGTAGCCGGGCAGCGAGTCCGGGTTCGGGCCGATGTCGGTCGCGCCCTGCACGTTGTCGTGGCCGCGGAAGATGTTCGCGCCGCCGCCGGACACGCCGATGTTGCCGAGCGCGAGCTGCACGATGCAGGACGCGCGCACCATCGCGTTGCCGATCGAGTGCTGCGTCTGGCCCATGCACCACACCAGCGTCGACGGCCGGTTCTTGGCCATCATCTCGGCGGCCTTGTAGACCTGCGCCTCGGGGACGCCGCAGGCCTCCTCGACCTTGTCGGGCGACCACTTCGCCAGCACGTCCTCGCGCACCTTGTCCATGCCGTAGACGCGGTCGTGGATGTACTGCTTGTCCTCCCAGCCGTTCTTGAAGATGTGGTAGAGGATGCCGAACAGGAACGGGATGTCGGTGCCCGACCGGATCCGGCAGTGCAGGTCCGCCTTCGCCGCGGTACGCGTGAAGCGCGGATCGGCGACGATCATCTTCGCGCCGTTCTCCTTCGCGTGCAGCATGTGCATCATCGAGACCGGATGCGCCTCCGCCGCGTTCGACCCGATATACAGAGCGCACTTGCTGTTCTGCATGTCGTTGTACGAATTGGTCATCGCGCCGTAGCCCCAGGTGTTCGCGACGCCCGAGACCGTGGTCGAGTGGCAGATGCGCGCCTGGTGGTCCATGTTGTTCGTGCCGAAGTACGACACGAACTTGCGCAGCAGGTAGGACTGCTCGTTGTTGTGCTTCGAGCTGCCGACCCAGAACGTCGCGTCCGGCCCGGAGTCCTTGCGGATCGCGAGGAGCTTGTCGCCGACCTCGTTGATCGCCTGGTCCCACGAGATCTTCTGCCACTTGCCGTCGACGAGCTTCATCGGGCTCTTCAGCCGGTACTCGCCGTGGCCGTGCTCGCGGATCGACGCGCCCTTGGCGCAGTGCGCGCCGAGGTTGAGCGGCGAATCGAACACCGGCTCCTGGCGCACCCAGACGCCGTTGGACGTGTACGCGTCGATCGCGCAACCGACCGAGCAGTGGGTGCAGACGGTGCGGTGGACCTCCATCTTCGACTCGTTCCCCGCCTTCTGCGCCTTCGCGGGCTGGATCGCGCCGTAGGGCAGCTGGGTCGCGAACGCACCCGCGCCGGCGACGAGCCCGGAGCGCTTGAGGAACGTGCGCCGGTCGATCGTCGGGGCGAAGGCACCGGAGGTCCGCTTGAGCCGCGGGGCGGCGGCGGGCGCGGTATCGGTCTTGCGCGAGAGCAGCATGGCGATCCTCCGGTCAGATGCGCGTCGAAGCGTAATAGCGCTTCACGTGCGCCGATTCGCGGTAGCCCGGTGAATCACCGGATTCCGGCGCGGCCTCCGCCACCGCGGTCGCGGCCCGGGCGGGCGAGGCCGCCGCCACCGCGCCGGCGCCGCCCGCCGACATCGCGAGCAGGAAACGACGACGCTTGAGGTCGGTCGAGGCCGACGGCTGGGACGCTTGAGGGGGGATCTGCGGCGAATCGCGCATGGCGGCCTCCGGACAAGGTGCGGCGTGACTTGCTTGTTGTCGTGTCAGTCCATGGCGAGCGCGTCACGTTCGATCGCCAAGAATGCTTGAACGAATTCTGACGCGCACCGGTAGTAGTTTGCAAGCGGAGAAACGCTTATTGCGGCGCAGCAACGAAATGCCCATGGCGCGATGCGGGTCTCGAAGAACCGGCGCTGGACGTCCAGCGGCGCGGGCGCGCGCCCATGTGCGCCGACGATCAGCATGCGCATGACTTCGGCGACCGCGGCGAGGTGGTCTTCCAGCAGTTCCCCCCGGTCGCTGCGCTCCAGGCCGAGATCCGCCAGCGCGTCGCGCAAATCCGCGAGCGGCTTGTCCATCATGAAGCCTGAGACCCAGTGCGAGCCGTGCAGGTTCACTTCGCTCCTGCCGACGCCGATGAACAGGTCGGTGTACTCCTGCGTCGCCGCGTCGGCATCCATCGCTCGGCTGGCGCGCAGCAGGACGTTGTAACTCGCGGGCAGCGCAGCCCCCGGTTCCTCGGGAAGCTCCGGCGCCGCCGCCAGCAGGCGGAGGAACTCCGCGTCCGGGGCCGACGCGAACAGCCGCGCCACCATCGCGTAGAGGTCGGCCCGGACGCGGTCCTCCGCGCTCACCGGATGTCGCATGACGACCGGCCGGCCTCCGGCGCTCACTCGTGCGCCCCGGCACGGGCAGGATGGGACGAGGAGGGCGATCGAGGCATCACGATCGACGTCAGGATCGGACGCGCGGTCAGATCCGGCCGCCCTTCAGGAGATCGATGCCGCCCGGTTCCTCGGCCACCATCGCCTTCACCCGGCAATCGGCGCACATGCGCAGGCGGTCGAGCGCGCCGGGGGTCGAGAACATCGAATGTCCGGTGAGACGCGCCATCATGCCGTCGATCATCCTGCGGGTGCCGACCGGCTTGCCGCAGGCCGTGCACCCGACCATCTCGGCCTCGTTCAGCACGCGCGGGGCGCGCGCCTCCGGCGTGAGGTCAAGTTGCGGCACCAGCGCGATCGCGCCTTCGGGACAGGTCTTCTCGCAGATGCCGCACTGCACGCACTTCGACTCGATGAAGCGCAGGCGCAGCGCTTCCGGATGGTCGAGCAGCGCTCCCTCCGGACAGGCGCCGACGCAGGCGAGGCACATCGTGCACTTGCCGGCATCGACGTCGACCCTGCCCCACGGCGAGCCCGCGAAGAGCGGGATGACCTTGCGCGGCACCGGCGCGTGCTGCGCCAGGTGGTCGAGCGCCAGCGCGAGCGTCGTGCGCTTCTCGGGCGTCGCGGCGAACGTCGCGGCGGCGCGCACGCCGAGCGCGGGGGCCGCGGACCACAGCGCGGCCTCGGCCGCCATCGGCTCCTCCCCGTCGACGATGCGGAAATGCTCGCCCTGGTAGCCCAGGGCATTCGCCACCGCGTCGCCGAGCTTCATCTGGAACGCGAGCGCCTCGCGGTACTGCGGCGCCTCGTCGCCGACCACGAGCACCGACACGCCAGCCGCGCCCCAGGCCAGCGCCGCGAGCCACAGATCGAGCCCGGTCGACACGACGTGGTGGACTTCGAGCGGGATCACGCGCGCCGGGAGGCCACGCCCGCGCCGCGCGATGCGCGCGAGCGTTTCGCGCGCCCCCTCCGCATGCAGGAGCAGCGTCGCGTCGCGCCCGCCCGCGCGGGCGAAGGTCGAGAGCAGCGTGCGCACGCGCTGGCCCTGGTCGGCCATCGCCGGGTACGCATAGGTCATCGCACCCGACGGGCACACCGTGGCGCACGCGCCGCAGCCCATGCACAGGTAGGGCTCGACCCGCACGCCGTCGCCGTCGGGGGCGATCGCGTCGGTCGAACAGACGTCGATGCAGGCGCTGCACCCCTCCTTGCGCGAGCGCGAATGCGCGCAGATCGACGCCTTGTACGCGAAGTACTTCGGCTTCTCGAACCCGCCGGTCATCGTCGCGAGTTCCGCGACCGCCATCGCCTGCGCGGCCACGTCGGCGCCCGGCGCGTAGTAGCCCTGCGGCGGCTGGTGCATCCGGAACCACGGTGCGCGGCCGAGGTCGAGCACGAGGTCGAAGGTCCCGGTACGCTCGCGGTCGCGTCGCGCGAAGTCGATCGCCCCGACCTCGCCGCAGGCCGCCACGCAGGCGCGGTGCGCCTTGCAGCGGTCGAGGTCGATCTGGTAGCTCTCGTCGATCGCGCCTTCCGGACACGCGCGCACGCAGGCGTGGCAGCGGGTGCACAGGTCGAGGTCGATCGGGTTGTCCTGGGTCCAGGCCGCCTCGAACGCACCGAGCCATCCCGAGAGGCGCGTCAGCGAGCCGGTGGAGATCGGAAAGGCGCGCTCCGAAGGAAGCGAGGCGCCGGCCGCGCGGCCGGTCGCGAGGATCGAGACGGCAAGCTGCGGCGCCAGGACCTTCGCCCAGCCGAGCGCCGCGTCGAGCGGACCGACGATCAGGAGCTGCCCCTTCGATTCGTAGGCGACGCGCGGGACCGCCGCCGGTTCGGGGAGCGCCGCCGCGGCGAGCAGCGCGGCGAGCTTCGGTGTCGCGCCGCGCGCCTCCGGCGACCAGCCGCCGGCCTCGCGCAGGTTCACGAACCGGATCGTCTGCGCGCGCGCGCCCTCGTCGGCGAGTTCCTCGAAGAGCCGCGCCTCCTGAGTGCACGCGACGAGCACGTCGCCTCGCGCGCCCTCCGAGAACGCGGCCATCTCCTTCTGGCACAGCATCGTGCGCACCCGCGGCGCGGCCGGCAGGTCGAGCGCGCGGGCGAGCGCGGCCGCGTCGAGCGGCTGCGTGCCGTTGCACGAGCACAGGAACAGGGCCTTGTCGGCGACGCTCATGGGGTCTCGCGCCGCGAGGGTTCCGCCGGCACGGCGGGCACCGCCTGCGGGTCGGGAACGGTGGTGGATGGGCCGGCGGCGTCGGCGATCGCCGGAGCGGCTTCCACGCCTGCCGGCTCCGAAGGAGACGACGCCGCCTCGACCTCGTCGGGCGGGACGTCCTCGACCTCGCCGCGATCGTTGATCCGCGTCTTCGGGGGGTCGAACAGGTAGCGCGTGTGCGCGAGTCGCGCGAGCATCTCAGGCTCGATCGGATCGGGCTTCGAGTAGTCGTCGATGTACACGTCGAGGCCGTCCATCACGTTGAAACGCGGATCGGACACGAGTTTCTTCAGCGCCGCGCGACGCAGCGACGGGTCGACCTCGGGCTTCATGAACGCGGTGAAGTCGTCGTCGAAGGTCAGCGACTCGACGCTCGGCAGCGGTGCGGGTGGCGTCGCCGACGCGGGTCCGGAAGACGGCGCGGCAGGAAGATCGGCCGCCTGCGACACGGCGGCAGGTGCCGTCTCCGCGGGCGCGGAACCCTCCCGTGCCGCAGCGTGCTTGCGCTGCGACCAGCGCTTCAGCGTGAAGCGCTCGTGCTCCGGAGCGTTCGCCATCGCGTGGGCGCGCGTCAGGCCGGCGCGTCGGGCCCGGTGTCGCGATCGCGTCGGAACGCGCCCTCGGCGAACGGGTCGTTGCGCTTGCGCTTGCGCCGGGTCTCGGGCGTGTAGTGGAGCGCGGTGTAGGGCTCGAGCACCGCGCGAAGACGCGGGTCGATCGGAACCGAGTCCACCTGCTCGCCGCCGTCCATCATCCGCGCGGCCTGGTGGTACGACAGCGTGACGACGACCGGATACGCGGCCGGCGCGACATCGGCGTCATCGCGCATGCGCCACATCACGAACGCGCGCGGATCGGGCGAGTTGAGATTGAGCCAGTAGCCCTCGCCCTCGGTCGGGTGCAATTCGACCACCTGCGACGGGAAACGCCACCGTTCGAGCGCGCCCGCGCTGTCCACGCGCTCGACCCGGGTTTCGTCCGCGGCATCGGCGTCGCCCTCGACCGGGACGACGAGCGACGGCTGCCACTTCGCGTCGACCCAGCGGCTCGCGACGGCGACGCGTTCGAACTCGACGGCGACCAGAATCCTCACGGGGCGCATGGCTATGGCGAACGATTCCCGGCGGGCGGAGGTGCGATCGATCATACCGCAGCCCTGAACGCGTCTGCTACCATGAACCTCCCGCCGCCGACGCAACCGCACACGATGTCCCGCCGCATTCCGATCGCCGACTTGCGCGCCGTCCGGTCGCCGGAAGGCTGGGATGCGCTCCTCGCGCGCGACGCGGGTGCGGACACCGGAGCGCCGCTCGCCGACGCGCTCGGCCGGCGCCTGCACGATCTCCGCATCTCGGTCACCGACCGCTGCAACTTCCGCTGCGTGTACTGCATGCCGAAGGACGTGTTCGGCCGCGACTATCCGTTCCTGCCCCACGCGGCGCTGCTGAGCTTCGAGGAGATCGCTCGGCTCGCGCGCGTGTTCACCGGGCTCGGCGTCGCGAAGCTCCGGCTGACCGGCGGCGAACCGCTGCTGCGCAAGGATCTCGAGCGGCTGGTCGCGATGCTCGCGGAGCTCGAGGTCGACCTCACGTTGACGACCAACGGCGCGCTGCTCGCGCGCAAGGCGCGGTCCCTCGCCGACGCGGGCCTGAAGCGCGTGACCGTGAGCCTCGACGCGCTCGACGACGCCACGTTCCAGGCGATGGGCGACACCGAGACCACGGTCGCGCGCGTGCTGGACGGCATCGACGCGGCGACCCGCGCCGGGCTCGCGCCGATCAAGGTCAACACCGTGGTCAAGCGTGGCATGAACGAACATGCCATCGTCGAGCTCGCGCGCCGTTTCCGCGGCACCGGCCACATCCTGCGCTTCATCGAGTACATGGACGTCGGCGCGACCAACGGCTGGCGCATGGACGACGTGGTGCCGGCCGCCGAGATCCTCGAACGCGTCGGCCGCGTGTTCCCGATCGAGCCGCTCGGCGCGAACTACGCGGGCGAGGTCGCGGAGCGCTGGCGCTACCGCGACGGCGCCGGCGAGATCGGCGTCATCGCGTCGGTCACCCAGGCGTTCTGCCGCGACTGCACGCGGATGCGCCTGTCCACCGACGGCAAGCTCTTCACCTGCCTGTTCGCCGCCACGGGGCATGACCTGCGCGAACTCCTGCGCGGCGGCGCCGACGACGCGACGCTCACCCGCGCGATCTCGGCCGTCTGGCGCGGTCGCACGGACCGCTACTCGGAACTGCGCACGGCGGCGACCGCGCGCGCCGAGCGCATCGAGATGTCGTACATCGGCGGATGATGGGCGCGGCGGCCGGATGAAGCGCACATCCTCGCCGACCGTGTCGGAAGCCGGAATCCCCGGCCCGTAGCGATGACCGCGTCGACAGCGAAGCGCGTAGCGTCCGGCGGAACGGAGCGCTACCGGCCGGTGCTCACCGACGCCGCGCGCCCGGCGACCTGTGACGTCGCCGCGACCGACGAGCACGGAGCCGTCCGCATCGTGCCGATCGCGGGCGAGCATCCGCTGACCCTCTACGTCGACAAGCGCGAGCTCCTCACGATCATGACGCTCGGCGCGGCGCCCGAGGCGCTCGCGATCGGCTACCTGCGCAACCAGCGGCTCGTCGGCAGGCTCGAGGACATCGCGTCGGTCCAGGTCGACTGGGACACCGAGTCGGTCGTCGTGACCACGCGCAGCGGGCTCGCGGACCTCGAGGCGAAGACCGCGAAACGCACCAAGACGACCGGCTGCGGACAGGGCACCGTCTTCGGCGACCTGATGGAGGAGATCGACCGCGTGAAGCTGCCGGCGGGCGCGAAGCTCACCCGCGCCGCGCTCTACGATCTCCTCGACCGAGTGCGCCTGCACGAGACCATCTACAAGCAGGCCGGCGCGGTCCACGGCTGCGCGCTCGCGCAGAACGGCCCCGCGCAGGCCGAGATCCTGATGTTCGTCGAGGACGTCGGACGCCACAACGCGGTCGACGCGATCGCCGGGCGGATGTGGCTGGACGGCCACGACGGCGCCGACAAGATCTTCTACACCACCGGCCGGCTCACGAGCGAGATGGTGATCAAGTGCGCGCAGATGGAGATTCCGTTCCTCGTGTCGCGCTCGGGGTTGACGCAGATGGGCCACGAGATCGCCACGAAGGTCGGCATGACGATGATCGGGCGCGCGACCCACCGGCATTTCCTGCTGTTCACCGGCGCGGAGCGCTTCGTCGCGTGAGCGCGGGCGCGGCCACCGGCGGTTGCCACTGCGGCGCGGTGCGCTTCGTCGCGCGCTTCCCGTCGCGCTTCGTCGCGCACTGCCACTGCGAGGACTGCCGGCGCGCGCACTCCGCGGCGTTCGTGACCTGGGCGGGATTCCCCGCGACGGCGGTCGACGTCATCGAAGGACACGAGGCGCTGATGGTGCACGAATCCTCGCCCGGCACGAAGCGCATGTTCTGCGCCGAGTGCGGCACCAAGCTCTTCTTCTCGTCGCAGCGCTGGCCGGGCGAGACGCACGTTCCGCTCGCCGCGTTCGACGGACCGATCGACCGGCCGCCGCAGGCCCACGCGTTCTGGAGCGAGCACGCGACGTGGCTGCCGCCGCTCGCCGCACCGCCGGAATGATCGCGGCGAACGACGTCACCGGCATCGTGCTCGCCGGCGGACAGGGCCGGCGCATGGGCGGCGTCGACAAGGGCCTCGTGGAGTTCCGCGGCGCGCCGATGGTGGCCGCGGTGCTCTCGCGCCTCGCGCCGCAGGTCGGCGCGATCGTCGTCAACGCGAACCAGAACGCGCAGGCGTACGCCGCGCTCGGCCATCGCGTCGTGCCCGATGCGGTCGGCGGATTCGCAGGCCCGCTCGCCGGACTGCACGCCGGGCTCGCCTCCGTCGCCACGCCCTGGGCCGTGACCGTGCCCTGCGATTCGCCGTTCCTGCCGCACGACCTCGTCGCGCGCCTCGCCTCCGGCGTGATGACGGGGAGCGCCGATCTCGCCGTCGCGCGCACCTTCGACCAGCCGCACCCGGTGTTCGCGCTCGTGCGCGCGTCGCTGCGCGCGCATCTCGACCGCTTCCTCGCGGGCGGCGGGCGCAAGATCGACGCGTGGTACGGCTCGCTCGCCGTCGTCGAAGTGCCGTTCGACGACGAGGCCGACGCGTTCCGCAACATCAACACGCGCGACGAACTCGCCTCCGCCGCGGATCGATGACCCGCACGGGCTAGAATCGGGGTTCCGGTCCTGCGCGACGTCACGTCATGAACCCTCCCGTGTCCCTCCGCGAAGCGTCCTGCGCCGACGACTACGACCCGAATTCGCTGCCGGTGGAGCGTGCGCGCGCGCTGATCCGCGACTACCTGACGCCGGTGACGACGGTCGAGCGCGTCCACATCCGCCAGGCGCTCGGCCGCACGCTCGCCGCCGACCTCGCCTCACCGATCGACGTGCCGGGCCACGACAACTCGGCGATGGACGGCTGGGCGGTGCGCTTCGAGGACCTCGCCGCCGGCGCCGAGACCACGCTCGCGCGCATCGGCGAATCGTTCGCCGGACGCCCGCACGAGGGCGCGGTCGGCCGCGGCGAAGCGGTCCGCATCTTCACCGGCGGCGTCATGCCCGAAGGCGCCGACACCGTCGTGATGCAGGAACGCGCCGAAGACCACGGCGATCGCGTCGTCGTCGCCGCGGGCGCGGTCGGCAAGCGCGGCCAGAACCGCCGTTTCGCCGGCGAGGACCTGAAGGCGGGCGCAATCGTGTTCCGCCGCGGGCAGGCGCTCCAGCCCGCCGAGATCGGCATGCTCGCCTCGCTCGGCATCAACGAGGTTCCGGTGTACCGGCGCCTCGTCGTCGCGTTCTTCTCGACCGGCGACGAACTCGTGTCGATCGGCACTCCGCTCGCGACCGGCCAGGTCTACGACAGCAACCGCTACACGATCGGCGC
Organism: Burkholderiales bacterium; assembly: GCA_015075645.1. Taxonomy (NCBI): domain Bacteria; kingdom Pseudomonadati; phylum Pseudomonadota; class Betaproteobacteria; order Burkholderiales; species Burkholderiales bacterium. Next base: position 278,357 of record JABTUF010000001.1, read on the forward strand.
GATGCTCGCGCGGATCGGCTGCGAGACGATCGATCTCGGCGTCGTGCCGGACGTCCCCGAGGCGCTCGAGAGCGCGTTCCGCTCCGCCGCGGCGAGCGCGGACGTCGTCATCACCTCGGGCGGCGTCTCGGTGGGCGAGGCCGACTACGTGAAGGCGCTGCTCGACCGGCTGGGCGAGGTCGTGTTCTGGAAGATCGCGATGAAGCCGGGCCGGCCGCTCGCCTACGGCCGCATCGGCGACGCCCACTTCTTCGGCCTGCCGGGGAACCCGGTGAGCGTGATGGTCACGTTCTACCAGTTCGTGCGCGACGCGCTCTTCGCGCTGCAGGGACGCACCGGTATCGAGCCGATGCCGACGTTCAAGGCGAAGCTCGCCTGCGCGCTCAGGAAGGCGCCCGGACGCACCGAGTTCCAGCGCGGCGTCCTCGCGCGCGCGGGCGACGGCACGTGGCAGGTGCGTCCGACCGGCGACCAGGGCTCGGGCATCCTGTCGTCGATGTCGCGGGCGAACTGCTTCATCGTGCTCCCCGAGAGCACCGGCAACCTCGACGCGGGGGCGGAGGTGGACGTGCAACTCCTCGAGGGCCTCGTCTGATTCCGGACGAAACACCGGAGCCGCCGACCCGGCGCGCCGCATTCCGGTTCTGGTTCGCGCTCGGCTTCATCAGCTTCGGCGGTCCGGCCGGGCAGATCGCGATCATGCATCGCGAACTGGTCGTACGCCGCCGATGGATCTCGGAACGGCGATTCCTGCACGCGCTCGACTATTGCATGTTGCTGCCCGGTCCCGAGGCGACGCAACTCGCGGTCTACCTGGGCTGGCTGCTGCACCGGACCCGGGGCGGCGTCGTGGCGGGGACGCTGTTCGTGCTGCCCTCGCTCGCCATCCTGATCGCGCTGTCGTGGATCTACCTGCGCTACGGCCAGGTGGCCGCGATCGCAGGCGCGCTGTGGGCGATCAAGCCCGCGATCGTCGCGATCGTGCTCCACGCCGCGTGGCGTGTGGGGAGGCGTGCCCTCGGCCATCCGCTCCTGTGGGCGATCGCGGCGACGGCGTTCGTCGCGCTGCAGGTCTTCGACCTGCCGTTCCCCGCGATCATCGTCACCGCCGCACTGGCCGGAGTCGCCGGCGCGCGTGTCGTGCCCGCGGCATTCACCGCGCGCGGCGGCCATGCGGCCGATGGCGCACCGCACCTGCGCGCGGTGATCGACGACGACACGCCTCCGCCGGCGCATGCGCGATGGTCGCGCGCGCGATTCGCCTCGACCATCGCCGTGTTCGTCGCGATCTGGGCGGGCGCGTTCGCGTCGATCGCCGTCCTCCCGGCCGCGGATGGCACGCTGGTCGCAATGACGTGGCTCTTCACCAAGGCCGCCCTCGTCACCTTCGGCGGCGCCTATGCGGTGCTTCCCTACCTCGTGCAGCAGGCCGTCGACGTGCACGGGTGGCTCACGGCCGCGCAGATGATCGACGGCCTCGCGCTCGGCGAGACGACGCCCGGCCCGCTCATCATGGTCGTCGCGTTCGTGGGCTTCGTCGGCGCATGGACCGCGGCACCGCTCGGTCCGGACGCGGTGGCGGCGGCCGGTGTCGCGGGCGCGGTCGTGGCGACCTTCTTCACGTTCCTGCCGTCGTTCCTGTTCATTCTTGCGGGCGGTCCGCTCATCGAGGCGACGCACGGGGAAGCGCGCATCACCGCACCGCTCACGGGCATTACCGCCGCGGTGGTCGGCGTCATCGCGAGTCTCGCCGCGTTCTTCGCGCTGCACGTATTCTGGCCGGGCGGGTTTTCGGCCGCGGCATCCCTGGAGGGACTCGACGCCGCGTCGCTCGCCATCTTCGTCGCGAGCCTCATCGCGCTGTTCTTCGCTGACATCGGCGTCATTCCGCTGGTGTTCGCGGCCGCGATCGTCGGACTGGGCCGCGCGGTCGCGACGTGAGCATTCACCGGTTGTATCGGGATGCCCGCGGGTGCATAGTCATGCGCGGCGCCGCAGCGGCTCCCTACGCCATCCCGGCAGCGGTCCGCGCGGCACCCGTCCCCGGGGGAATGCGACGATGGACATGGGATCCTTGCTGGTGCAACTCATCAGCGGCGCGGTGGGCGGCAACATCGGCGGCGCGCTCCTCAAGAACTTCAGCCTGGGCGCCGTCGGCAATTCGATCGCAGGCATCATCGGCGGCGGCATCGGCGGACAGATCCTCGGCGCGCTTTTGGGCGGGGGCGGAGGCGGAGCCGCGGCGGCCGGCGGCATGGGGCCGATCCTGTCGAACGTCGCCGGCGGCGGCGTCGGCGGCATCATCGTCATGATCATCGTCGGCGTCATCAAGAGCATGATGAACAAGCCGTCGGCCTGACCGGCGTACGACGATCGCGGCGCCTGGCGTCCCTGCCCGGCGTCGCGGCGTTTCCCTTCGACAGGCCGCTCCGCGCCTTCGGGAACGCGATCCAGGTCGACACCTTGCGCGTGGATACGCGGGTCCGGGCAAACGCCCCCCCGGATCGCGTCGCGTCCGTTGCGCGACCGGTTCGGGCGCATCGTCCGATCCGGGCGGCTCTGCGACAATGCGCGCACGCCCGCGCGACGATCGCGCCCGCCTCCGCGTGATCCACGTCACCCGCCTCGCCCGCGCGTTTCCCGGGCCGCCGCGACGGCCGCTCTTCAGCGGCCTCGATCTCGACGTCGCGCGCGGCGAGATCGTCGCGATCCTCGGTGAGTCGGGCAGCGGCAAGTCGACGCTGCTCAACCTCCTCGCCGGCCTCGATCTCCCGGACGAGGGCAACGTGACGGTCGACGGCGTCGCGCTTCCCGAACTCGACGACGACGCGCGCACGCGGTTTCGCCGCGAACGCATCGGATTCGTGTTCCAGGCGTTCCACGTGCTGCCCTACCTGACGGTGGCGCAGAACGTGGCGCTGCCGCTCGCGCTCAACGGGGTGCCCGCGGCGACGCACGACGCCCGCGTCGCGGAACTGCTCGCCGCGGTCGGACTGGGCGAGCGCGGCGGCAGCATGCCGCGCGAACTCTCGGGCGGTGAACTGCAGCGCGTCGCGACCGCGCGCGCGCTCGTGCACGCGCCTGCCGTGGTCCTCGCCGACGAGCCCACGGGCAATCTCGATCCGCGGACCGCCGCGACGGTCATCGCGCTGTTGCGCGACACGCTGAAGGCGCGGAGCGCGACCGGCGTGCTGGTCACCCATTCGCGCGCCGCCGCGTCGATCGCCGACCGCGTGCTGGCGCTGACGCCCGAGGGGCTCGTCCCCGCGGCGGGAACGCCCTGATGCCGACGCGCGAGACCGTGCGTGCGGTGATGCGCGGCGCGTTCGGCGCGAACCGCGGCCGCACGACCGTCGCGACGCTCGCGATCGCGCTCGGCGTCGCGCTGGGCTTCGCCATCCAGACGGTGAACCGCACGGCGCTCGCCGAGTTCACGTCGGGCATGGCGACGCTGTCGGGCACCGCCGACCTCATGGTGCGCGGACCGTCGGACGGCTTCGACGAGACGGTCTACGCTGCGATCTCCGGTCTCGACGCCATCGCCATCGCCTCGCCCGTGGTCGACGTCGAGGCGCGCCTGCCGGGCCGCGACGACACGCTTCGCGTCGTCGGCGTCGACGCGTTCCGTGCCGCTGCGGTCACGCCGGCGATCGTCGGCCGGGCGGATGACGCGCTCGACCTCCTGCGCGGCGACCGGATCTTCCTGTCGCCCGCGGCGCAGGAGTGGCTCGACGAGCGCATCGGAGGGCGCATCGACATTCCCACCGGCAACGGCGTCGCCGCGTTCACCGTAGCCGGTACGCTTCCCGCTTCCGGAGGGCAACGGATCGCCGGCATCGACATCGCCGCGGCACAGGACGCCTTCGGCCGGGCCGGCAGGCTGTCGCGCATCGACCTCCGGCTCGTGCCGGGCGCGAACGTCGATGCGGCCCGCGCGGCCATCGCCGCGCACCTGCCGCCGGGCGTGACCGTCGAGCATCCCGGCGACGGCGCCCGGCTCGCGGAACGCATGACGCGCGCCTACCGCGTGAACCTCGACGTGCTCTCGCTCGTCGCACTGTTCACCGGGAGCCTGCTCGTGTTCTCGACCCAGACGCTGTCGATCGCGCGCCGCCGGACCCAGCTCGCCCTCCTGCGCACGCTGGGCCTGCCGCGGCGCATGCTCGTGGCGCTGCTCGTCGCCGAGGGCGCGCTCGTCGGCGCGATCGGCGCCGGGCTCGGGCTCGTCGCAGGCTACGCGCTCGCGAGCGCGATCCTCCGCGTCTTCGGCGCCGACCTCGGCTCGGGTTTCTTCCGCGGCGAGGCGCCCTCGCTCGCGGTGTCGACCGGCGACGCATTGCTGGTCGGGGCGCTCGGCATCGTCGCCGCGCTCGCGGGAGCGTGGCTGCCTGCGCGCGAAGCCGCGCGTGCGTCACCCGCAGCGGCCATCCGTGCCGGCGACGGTGACACGCCGTTCACCCGGCTCGGCTCGCCCTGGCCCGGCGCGGCGTGCCTCATCGCTTCGCTGTTCGTCGTCGCGTTGCCACCGGTGGGCGGACTGCCCGTGTTCGGATACGCGGCGGTCGCGCTGATGCTCATCGGCACCCTGCTCCTGCTGCCGCGCATCGCCCGCGCCCTCCTCGCCCGCGTGCCGACGCCGGCGCGTCCCGCCGGCGCGCTGGCGCTCGCGAGCCTGCGCGCCGCGCCCGGGCAGGCGATCGTGAGCCTCGCGGCCATCGTCGCCGCCGTCGCGCTGGCCGTGTCGATGGCGATCATGGTGGCCTCGTTCCGGCAGTCGCTGTCCGATTGGCTCGAGCGGATGCTGCCCGCCGACCTCTACGTGCGCGCCGGCGGCACCACCGGAACCGACTGGCTCGGCCCGGACGACCAGCGCGCGCTCGCGGCGCTGCCGGGCGTCCGCCGGGTCGAGTTCCTGCGCGCGACGCGCATCCTCGTGCGCGCCGGCGAGGCTCCGGTGACGCTGCTCGCGCGCGACCTCGACGGCGATTCGATGGCCGAGCGCCTGCCGCTCGTCACCGATGCGGTGGCGGTCACGGATCCCGCGGCACCGGCCGTCTGGGTGAGCGAAGCCTTCGCCGATCGCTATGGCGCCTCACCCGGCAAGAGGATCGAACTGCCGATTGCGGGGCGCCTGGCGCCGTTCACCGTGGCCGGCGTCTGGCGCGACTACGCGCGGCAGAACGGCGCGGTGATCGTCGCGCGCGACGACTACCGCCGGCTCGCCGGCGACGATCGGGTCGGCGACGCCGCGCTGTGGCTCACCCCCGGCGCCTCCGCGGCGGCGGTCCGCGCCGCGATCGACGCGCGTTTCGGCAGCGACCGCCTCGCCATCGACACCCCCGGCGGCATGCGCGCGACATCGCTCGCGGTGTTCGACCGCACGTTCGCGGTGACCTACGTGCTCGAAGCGGTCGCGATCGCCATCGGACTCGTCGGATTGTCGGCGTCGTTCGGCGCGCTCGCGCTGGCGCGCCGGCGCGAGTTCGGCGTGTTGCGTCATCTCGGCATGACGCGAAGCCAGGTCGGCGCGATGCTGGGCGCGGAAGGGCTCGTCGTGAGCGCGGTGGGACTCGCGATCGGTCTCGCGCTCGGCGCGGCGTTGAGCCTCGTGCTGATCCACGTCGTCAACCGCCAGTCGTTCGGCTGGAGCATGGACCTCCACGTGCCGTGGACGGAACTCGCCGCGTTCGCGGCGACGCTCCTCGCGGCATCCGCGTTCACCGCGCACGCGAGCGCGAGGCGCGCGACCGGCGGCGAGCCCGTGCTCGCGGTGAAGGACGACTGGTGAATCCCCTGCGCCGGCGCCTGCTGCAGGCGATCGCACTCGCCCTCAGCGGCGCAGCGCGCGGCGAGGTCGCGTACCCCGACGTGCCCGCCGACGTCGGGCTCGCCTTTCCGCGCGACCACGGCAGCCACCCCACATTTCGCACCGAGTGGTGGTACGTCACCGGCTGGACCACCGACGAGCGCGGGGTGGAGCGCGGCGTGCAGGTGACGTTCTTCCGCAGCCGCCCCGGCGTGGCCGAGACTTCGGCGAGCGCGTTCGCGCCGCGCCAGCTCCTGTTCGCCCACGCCGCGATCGCCGATGCGACGGTCGGACATCTCGTGCACGGCCAGCGCGCGGCGCGCGAGGGCTTCGGCGTCGCGAGCGCGGCCGAAGGCAGAACCGACGTCAGGCTCGACCGCTGGACGCTCGCCGGTGACGGAACGTCGTGGCGCACGCGCGTCGGCGCGCGTGCGTTCACCCTCGACCTCGGCTTCCGCGCGACCCAGCCGCCGCTCCCGCAGGGCGATCGCGGCCGCTCGCGCAAGGGGCCGCGACCGGAGCAGGCGAGCGCCTACTACAGCGTGCCGCACCTCGCCGTCGACGGCGAACTGTCGATGCGGGGAGAGGCGCATCGCGTCGCCGGCACCGCGTGGCTCGACCACGAGTGGTCGAGCGCGTACCTCGCCGCCGAAGCAGCCGGATGGGACTGGATCGGGTTGAATCTCGACGACGGTGCTGCGCTGATGGCGTTCCGGATACGCGGACGCGACGATTCGCTCATCTGGAGCGGCGGTACCCTGCGCGACGACTCCGGGCGCACGCGAACGTTCGCGCCCGACGAGGTCGCGTTCCTCCCCGGCCGCCGCTGGCGCTCGCCGCGCACCGGGATCGCGTATCCGGTGGCTTTCGAGGTGCGGCTGCCGGGACGCATCATCGCGATCGAACCGCTGATGGACGACCAGGAACTGGACGCCCGCGGCAGTGTCGGAATCGTCTACTGGGAAGGCGCGGTGCGCGCGTCGACCGGCGGTCGGCCGCTCGGACGCGGCTACCTCGAACTCACCGGATACGGCGTACCGCTGCGGCTGTGATGTAAGCTGCCGGGCGGAGGGACGACCAAGTTGCGACGCCGCGCGGATCGCGCGACGCCGCCACCCGCCCCTTCAGCCACGTCCGCAGGAAACCCGATGACCCGCCGCTCGCTCCTCTCGCTCCTCGGCATGCTCCCGTTCGTCCGCCCGGCCTCCATCATGGCGGCGGGCCCCGTCCCGCCCGGCGTGATGACGCCGCAGGTCGAGGAACTGCGCGCCGGCTGGCGTTCACTCCTCGCGAAGGACGCGAAGATCGCGAGCGACGCGACGCCGATCACGATGTCGAACGACGCGTGGCGGAAGCTCCTCGCCCCGAACGCCTACGTCGTGCTGCGCGAGGCCGGGACCGAGCGGCCGTTTTCGAGCCCGCTCGACCGCGAGAAGCGCCGCGGCGTCTTCGTCTGCGCCGGCTGCTCGCTTCCCGTGTTCAGCTCCGCGATGAAGTTCGACAGCGGCACCGGCTGGCCGTCGTTCTTCACCACGATTCCCGGCGCCTTCGAGACGTCGATGGACCACGGTATCCCCTATCCGCGCATCGAGTACCACTGCGCGAAGTGCGGCGGCCACCACGGCCACGTGTTCGACGACGGCCCGAGGCCGACCGGCCAGCGGTGGTGCAACAACGGGCTTTCGCTGCGGTTCATCCCGGCGTGATCGAATCGTTCGCACCGCGGCGCCGCGCCCGATGAGCGACCCGCGCGTCTTCTTCGCCGCCGAGCGCACGCTGCTCGCCTGGGTGCGCACCGGGATCACGGTGATCGCGCTCGGTTTCGTCGTCGAGCGCTTCGGCCTGTTCGTGAGCCTCGTGGCGCACTCGTCGGGTCGGGCTGCCCCGTCCCTGCACACGACGGCCTCCAACGTCATCGGCACGATGCTCGTCGTGGCCGGCACGGCGATCATCGTGTTCGCGAGCGTGCAGCACGCGCGCTTCGTGCGCACGCTGCCGCTGGAGGACCTCCCGGGGAGCTACCGGATCGGCTGGGCGATCGTGTTCGCGCTCGCGTTCGCCGCGCTGGGCGGCGCGCTCGCGATCTATCTGGCGCTGACCTGACGCCCACGCGCGGGCGCGCGAACCGGCAGGCTCCCGCGGCGCGCTATCTGCGCCCCGCCGCGAGCACCCCGGGCACGTCGCGCACGAGCGCCAGCGCCCGCCTCAACTGCTCGACGCCGGCGACCTCGATCGTGAAGTTCATCCGCGCGAGGTGGTGCTTCGTGAGCGTGTTCACCGCGGTGACGTTGATCCGTTCGCGCGAGAACACTTCCGAGATGTCGCGCAGGAGCCCGGGACGGTCGCCGCATTCCACGACGATGTCGACCGGGTAGAGTTCCTCGCGGCGCGCGCCCCAGTTCGCCTCGATCAGTCGTTCAGGCTCGCGTGCGCGGATCCGCGCGAGGTTCACGCACGACGCGCGGTGGATCGTGATGCCCTTGCCCCGCGTGACGAAGCCCGCGATCGGGTCGGGCGGCGCGGGCTTGCAGCAGCGCGCGAGCCCGGTCATCAGGCGATCGACGCCGACGATCAGGATGCCGCTGCCCGAACCGGACGCCCGGCTCGCGCGCGTGACCACTTCCGGAGAGTCGGTCGGCGGCGCCGCGGGACCCGGAGCGGCGGGCGCGGACGCGTCCCGGATCGCCGCCTGGAGCTGGCGCAGGTTGATCTCGTCGCGCGCGAACGCGACGAAGAGGTCGTCGGGCTTCGCGTAGCCGGCCTTCGCGGCGAGCAGCTCGTGGTTGAGGAGCGACACGCCGCTGCGCGAGAGTTCGCGCTCGACCGCCGCGCGGCCCTGCGCGAGCGTGGCATCGAGCGCCTGCGCCTTGAACCACTGGCGGACCTTGGCGCGCGCGCGATGGCTGGTGACGAAGCCGAGTTCCGGGTTCAGCCAGTCGCGCGACGGCCCGCCTTCCTTCACCGTCAGCACCTCGACGCGCTGGCCGTTCGCGAGCGGCGTGTTGAGCGGCACCATGTGGCCGTCGACCTTCGCGCCGCGGCAGCGGTGCCCGAGGTTCGTGTGCACGGCGTAGGCGAAGTCGACCGGCGTCGCGCCCGACGGCAGGTCCACGACCTTGCCCTGCGGCGTCAGCACGTAGATCGTGTCGGTGAAGAGCGACTGCTTGAACGCCGCGAGCCACTCGCTCGTGTCGGCGATCGCGTCCTTCCAGTCGAGTACCTGCCGCAGCCACGCGATCCGGTCCTCGAACCGCGGGTCGCGCCGCCCCGCCGCGCCTTCCTTGTAGCGCCAGTGCGCCGCGACGCCGTACTCGCTGTGCTGGTGCATGTCGCGCGTGCGGATCTGCACCTCGAGCGGCTTGCCTTCGGGGCCGATGACGGCCGTGTGCAGCGAGCGGTAGTCGTTGGCCTTCGGCTTCGCGATGTAGTCGTCGAACTCGCCCGGCAGCGGCGTCCACAGGTGGTGGACGATGCCGAGCGCCGCGTAGCACTGCCTCACGTCGTCGACGAGGATGCGCACCGCGCGGATGTCGTAGAGACCCTCGATGCCGGAGCCCTTGCGCCGCATCTTGGTCCAGATGCTGAAGATGTGCTTCGGACGGCCCGACACGTCGGCGGGAATGCGTGCGGCCGCGAGCTCCCGCTTCAGGATCGCGACGACGTCCTCGATGTAGCGCTGCCGATCGAGCCGGCGTTCGTCCAGGAGCTTCGCGATCTCGCGGTAGGTGTCGGGCTCGGTCGCGCGGAGCGACAGGTCCTCGAGTTCCCACTTGAGCTGCCAGACGCCCAGCCGGTTCGCGAGCGGCGCGTAGAGATCCAGCACCTCGCGCGCGGCTTCCCGCCGCGCCGCCGGATCGGCCGACATCAGCCAGCGCAGCGCCTGCAGCCGTTCCGCGAGCTTCAGGACGACGACGCGGATGTCCTCGACCATCGCGAGCAGCATCTTGCGCAGGTTCTCCGACTGCGCGGCGCGCGCCTCGGGCGTCGCGCCGACCCGGCGCGTCCGGATCGAATCCATGCGCGCGAAGCCCGCGACCAGCGAGGCCGCGTCGGCGCCGAAACGCGCCGCGACATCGTCGGCGTCGAACGCTCGGGCGGCGGGCAGCACCGACAAGAGCGCCGCGCGGATCGACTCGGGGTCGAGCTTCAGCCCCGCGACGATGCCGGCAGAGCCGAGCGCGCGGTCGACGAGACGCTCGCCGTCGGCCGCCTGCGCGTCGCCGACGCGCGAGCGCACGTACTCGAACGCGTCGCGGAACGCCGCGACATCCCCGTGGGGGTAGGTGCCTTCGAGCGCGTCGAGCCACCCCGCGAAGGCCTGCGGAGCCGGACCGGGTGCGGCGTGGACGACGGCGACCATGCGATGATGATACGACCAACTCCCGGAGGGCACCCATGATCGCCGTGATCTTCGAGGTCGTGCCGCACCCCGAGCGGCGCGGCGCCTACCTCGACACCGCCGCGCACCTGAAACCGCTGCTCGAGAAGATCGACGGCTTCGTCTCGGTCGAGCGCTTCGAGAGCCTCACGAACCCGGGCAAGATCCTGTCGCTGTCGATCTGGCGCGACGAGGAGGCGGTGCGGCGCTGGCGCAATCTGGACGAGCACCGTCGCGCCCAGGCGCTGGGCCGCGACAGCGTGTTCGCGGGCTACCGGCTGCGCGTCGCGCAGGTGCTCCGCGACTACGGCATGGACGAGCGTGCGCAGGCGCCGGACGATTCGAGGGCGCGGCACGGCTGACCCCTGCACCGCGACCCGATCCTTCGGCAGCGGATCGATCCCGGCCAGCACCGACCGGTCCTGGGCCACGCGCCACGGATCGATCGCGTTCTGCATTCGAAGCCAGCTCTCGGCCGAATGGCCGAGCAGGTGCGCGATGCGGGCGGCCAGCTCGACCGAGAGGTCGCGCCGCTCCTGCAGCAGCGTGTTGATCGTCACGCGCGAGACACGCAGTCGCCGCGCGAGCTCGCCTTGCGACATTCGCAGCCCCGGCATCGTCCTTGCCTTCTCCGGGATCACCGGGCGATTGCGTGCGACATGGTGCCGAGAGGCGTCAGGCTGAAGCCCGACCCACGAGGAACGCGTCAGGCTGAAGCCCGACCCGCGACTGCGCCTACAACGGCGCGCCCGCCGCCTTCGCGATGGCCTCGGCGATCGCGCCGGCGTGCTCGTCGGCGAGCGTCTTCTCGCGCGCCTCGACCATCACGCGCAGCACGGGCTCGGTGCCCGACGGACGCAGCAGCACACGCCCGGCGTCGCCGAGCGCGCGCGCCGCGCGCTCGTGGGACCGGGACACCGCGTCGTCGCCCTGCCAGTCGAATCCGCGCTGGACCGGCACGTTGATGAGCGTCTGCGGGAACATCGCGACCGGCGCGGTCGCCTCGGCCAAGGTCTGCTTCCCCTCGATCAGCGCGCGCATCACGGCGAGCGCGGCGACGATCCCGTCGCCGGTCGTGTGCTTGTCGAGGCAGATCAGGTGGCCGGAGTTCTCCCCGCCCAGCGACCATCCGCGCTCGACCATCCGCTCGAGCACGTAGCGGTCGCCGACCTTCGCGCGTTCGAGCGGGATGCCCTGCTGCGCGAGCGCCTGCTCGAAGCCGAGGTTGGTCATCTGCGTGCCGACGACGCCGCCGGAGAGCGCGCCGCGCCGCTTCGCGTCCATCGCGACCACGAACAGCAGCTCGTCGCCGTGATAGACGCGCCCGTCGCGATCGGCCATCACGACGCGATCGCCGTCGCCGTCGAGCGCGATGCCGAGGTCGGCACGGTGCTTCACCACCTCGCCGGCGAGATGCGCCGGATGCGTCGCACCGCAACGTTCGTTGATGTTGAGACCGTCCGGCGCGACGCCGGTCGCGATCACGGTCGCGCCGAGTTCGCTCAGCACCGGCGGGGCGACGTGGTAGGCCGCGCCGTGCGCGCAATCGACGACGACGGTGACGCCGCGCAGGTCGAGCGTGGACGGGAACGTGGCCTTGCAGAACTCGATGTAGCGCCCCGGCGCGTCGTTCACGCGGCGCGCCTTGCCGAGGTCCGCCGAGGCGACGCAGCCCAGCGTCGCGCCCATCGCGCGCTCGATGTCGCTCTCCATCTTGTCGGGGAGCTTCATGCCCGCCGACGAGAAGAACTTGATGCCGTTGTCGTCGTAGGGATTGTGCGACGCGCTGATGACGATCCCGGCGGTGAGCCGCAGCGCGCGCGTCAGGTACGCGATGCCGGGTGTGGGCAGCGGGCCGCACAGCGCGACGTCGACGCCGGCGGCGGACAGCCCCGCTTCGAGCGCCGCTTCGAGCAGGTAGCCCGAGATCCGCGTGTCCTTGCCGATCAGCACGGAAGGTCGCCCCCCCGGCCGGCGCGGATCGGCGGCGAGCGTGCGTCCCGCGGCCCATCCGAGCTTCATCACGAGGTCGGGCGTGATCGGAGGCACGCCGACCCGTCCGCGGACGCCATCGGTGCCGAAGTACTCGCGCTTCATCGCCCGCCCTTCCTGTTGCTCACGGCCGCGATTATGCGCCTCGCGCCTGCGGCGCGGCAGCCCCGGCGGCGGGGTCGCGCGCCACGGCCGACCAGACCCGGAGCGCGTCGACCGTCTCGCGCACGTCGTGAACGCGCACGATCGACGCGCCGCGCGCCACCGCTGCGAGCGCCGCCGCCACGCTGCCCGCGAGCCGGTCCTCGCCGTCGCGTCCGGTGATCGCGCCGATCGTCGCCTTGCGCGACAGGCCGGCGAGCACCGGGTATCCCAGACCGGTGAGTTCAGCCAGGCCGCGCAGCAGCGCGAGGTTCTCCGCGGTGCCCTTGCCGAAGCCGAAACCGGGATCGACGACGATGCGCTCGCGCGCGATGCCGGCGTCCTCGCAGGCGCGGGCACGCTCGGCGAGGAACGCCCGAACCTCGCCGACGACGTCGCCGTATCCGGTCTCCTGCTGCATCGTCGCCGGCGTGCCGCGCATGTGCATCAGGCAGACGGCCGAGCGGCCGGCCGCCACCGCCTCGATCGCGCCGACCTCGCGCAGCGCCCGCACGTCGTTGATCATCGCGATGTCGGCGGCGAGCATCGCGCGCATCACGGCGGGCTTCATCGTGTCGATCGACACCGGGATGCCGTCGCCCGCGAGCGCCTCGACCACCGGGCGAATGCGGCGGACCTCGATCGTCAGCTCGACCGGCGTCGCCCCCGGCCGCGTCGACTCGCCGCCCACGTCGACGATGTCGGCGCCGTCGGCGACCATGCGCCGGCCGCGCTCGATGGCGCGATCCGCGTCGGCGTAGCGCCCGCCGTCGTGGAACGAGTCCGGCGTCACGTTGAGGATACCCATCACCAACGGCCGCGAAAGGTCGAGGACGTGGCGGCCGGCCACGAGCACGCGCGAGGTCGTGTTCATCGCCCGCAAGTGTAGCGCCGAAGAAACGAAGAGCGCGCCCGCGGGCGCGCTCTTCGGGATCCGCGCGGCCGTGCCGCTACGCGGGGTTCGCGGACGGCGCAGCGCCTGCCGAGGCGGAAGGTCCGGTCGAGTTCGCGCCCGACGACGGCGGCGGCGAGGGCTTCGGCGGTCGCGGCGGCTTGCCGGCCATGATGTCGTCGATCTGCTCGGCGTCGATCGTCTCGAACTCGAGCAGCGCTTTCGCCATCGCCTCGACCTTGTCGCGGTTGTCCTCGAGGAGCCTGCGCGCCACGGCGTACTGGCCGTCGATGATCTTGCGGACCTCGGCGTCCACCTTGCGCATCGTCTCCTCGGACATGTTCACCTGACGGGTGATCGCGCGGCCGAGGAAGATCTCGCCCTCGTTCTCCGCGTAGACCATCGGTCCCATCACGTCGCTCATGCCGTAGCGCATCACCATGTCGCGCGCGATCTGCGTCGCGCGCTCGAAGTCGTTCGACGCGCCGGTCGTCATCTGGTGCATGAACACCTCTTCGGCGATGCGGCCGCCGAACAGCACCGAGATCATGCTCAGCATCCGGTCCCGGTCCATGCTGTAGCGGTCGGTCTCCGGCAGTTGCATCGTGACGCCGAGCGCGCGCCCGCGCGGGATGATCGTCACCTTGTGCACCGGGTCGGTCTTGGGCAGCAGTTTCGCGACGATCGCGTGGCCCGACTCGTGGTACGCCGTGTTGCGGCGCTCCTCCTCGGGCATCACGATCGAGCGCCGCTCGGCGCCCATGATGATCTTGTCCTTCGCGCGCTCGAAGTCGTCCATGTCGACGAGCCGCTTGTTCGAGCGCGCCGCGAAGAGCGCCGCCTCGTTGACGAGGTTCGCGAGGTCCGCGCCCGAGAAGCCGGGCGTGCCGCGCGCGATGATGTCGGCCTTCACGTCCGGCCCCATCGGCACCTTGCGCATGTGCACGAGCAGGATCTGCTCGCGGCCGCGGATGTCGGGCAGCGGGACGACGACCTGCCGGTCGAAGCGGCCCGGGCGCAGCAGAGCCGGGTCGAGCACGTCGGGGCGGTTGGTCGCGGCGATCACGATCACGCCGGCGCTGCCCTCGAAGCCGTCCATCTCGACCAGCAACTGGTTCAGCGTCTGCTCGCGCTCGTCGTTGCCGCCGCCGAGCCCCGCGCCGCGCTGCCGGCCGACCGCGTCGATCTCGTCGATGAACACGATGCAGGGCGAGTTCTTCTTCGCCTGCTCGAACATGTCGCGCACGCGCGCGGCGCCTACGCCGACGAACATCTCGACGAAGTCGGAACCGGAGATCGAGAAGAACGGCACCTTCGCCTCGCCGGCGATCGCCTTCGCGAGCAGCGTCTTGCCGGTGCCGGGCGAGCCGACCATCAGCACGCCGCGCGGGATGCGGCCGCCGAGCTTCTGGAACTTCGACGGATCGCGCAGGAACTCGACCAGTTCGGCGACCTCCTCCTTGGCCTCGTCGCAGCCGGCGACGTCGGCGAAGGTGACCGTGTTGTTCGACTCGTCGAGCATGCGCGCCTTGCTCTTGCCGAAGCTGAACGCGCCGCCCCGTCCCCCGCCCTGCATCTGGCGCATGAAGAAGATCCACACGCCGATCAGAAGCAGCATCGGGAACCACGAGATGAACACCTGCGCGAGGAAGCTTTGCTCCTCCTCGGCCTTCGCGTCGACGCGCACGCCGAACTTGAGGAGGTCGGAGACCATCCAGATGTCGCCCGGCGAGGTCGTGACGAAGCGCTTCTTGTCGGTCGAGGTCCACTTGATCGTCCGGCCCTCGATCACCGCGGACTCGACCTTGCCGTCCTTGGCCTGCGCCATGAACTCGGAGTAGGGCAGCGTGTCCTTCGACGCCTGGCGCGCGTCGAACTGCTTGACGACGGTCAGCACCACCAGACCGATGACGAGCCAGATGCCGATGTTCTTGAGCAGGTTGTTCACGTCGCGCTCCGTTGGCCGCGCGGAGGGCCGCGCGGACCGCCCGCGGGCCGTCGGGCCCCGGACGTTCGTTCGATGATTCTACCCCACCGCCATGCCCGGCCCCGGAGCGGTCGTCTCCCCGCCCTCGAAGCCCTTGCCCACCAGGAACACCTCGCGGCTGCGGTCGCGGCTCGCCCTGGGCTTTCGCACGTAGACCTTCGCGAAATGTCCCCGCATCGACCGCTCGAACTCGGCGAGCCCGGAGCCCTGGAAGACCTTGACCGCGAAATCGCCGCCGGGTTTCAGGTGATCGGCCGCGAAGGCGAGCGCGAGGTCCGCCAATCCGACGCTGCGCGCCTGGTCGACCGCGTCGATGCCGGAGAGATTGGGGGCCATGTCGGAGAGGACAAGGTCCGCCCGCCGTCCGGCGAGCGCCCGGTCGACGGCGGCGAGTCCCTCGTCGGTCGCGAAATCCGCCTGCACGAACGCGACGCCCGCGACCGGGTCCATCGGCAGGACGTCGATCGCGACGATGCGCGCCCCCGGGCCCAACCGCTCGCGCAGGACCTGGCACCAGCTCCCCGGCGCCGATCCCAGGTCGACGGCGACGATGCCGGGCCGCAGCAGCCGGTCCTTCCCGGAGAGTTCGATCAGCTTGAAGGCCGCGCGCGAGCGGTAGCCGCGCCTCCTGGCCTCCTGCACGTACGGATCGTTGACGTGGTCGTGCATCCACGCCTTGCCGAACCGGTGCTTCTTCTTCGACGGATTGAGCGGTGACGGCAAGGCGGCGGAGGTCGGATCGTCCGGCGGGGTTCGGCCGGAACGCTCCGGCCGTCGCGGCCCGGGACAGGCGCGAATCCCGGCATTCTGCCCGACCGCCCGACGCTCCGACGGGCGCGGGTTCAGGGACGCAGTTCGGAGAGTCGCCGCTCGTAGCCGGCAGCGGCGTCGGCGTCGCCGCCGCGCGCCGAATAGGCCGCCAGCGCGGAGAGCAGGTCGCGGTCGTAGCGGTGCTGCGCGAGCGCCCCTTGCAGCACCGCCATGGATTCCTTCGTCCGGCCGGCGTCGTGCAGCGCCACCGCGTAGACGAACGCGTAGCGCGGATTGTCCGGCGCGAGACGGGCGGCCTCGGAGAGCGCGGCGAGCGCCTCGGGACGCTTCTTCTGCCGCACGTACGCGAGGCCGAGCGCGTGTCGCGGCGCTGCTGCGCGAGGGTCTGCGCGGATCGCACGCAGCAGGACCGCGATCGCTTCGCCGTCTCGGCCGAGGGCGCGTTGGACGTCGGCGAGGTTGACGGCCGCGGGCGCGAAGGTCGGATCGAGTTCGAGCGCGCGGCCAAACGCCGCGATCGCGGCGTCCGTGTCGCCGCGCGCGAGCGCGAGCGAGCCGCGATCCGCGTGCGCTTCCGGACGGTCCGCGTTGAACGCGAGCGCAGCGTCGATTTCGGCGAGCGCCGTGGCGAGCTTCGCGCGCTGGGTTTCGCCGAGCGACCGTTCGGGCTCGCCCACGAGCGACCGCGCGGCCTCCATGCGCACGTCGCGGATCGGGTCGGACAAGAGCGGCGTGAGCGTGCGCGCGCGCACGGCCGGTTCCGCATTGCGAAGGGCGCGCGCCGCCGCCGCGCGTACCATCGGATCGGGGTCGCCCGCCGCCCGCACGATCGCGGCGGTCCCCTCGCCGCCCGGACGCGACGCGAGTCGCTCGACCGCGCTCGCCCGCACGATGGCCGGCTGCGTGCGATCGCCGGCGTAGCTCGCGAGCGTGGCCCGCAGGTCCGGCGCGCCGCGATCGGCCGCCGCGAAGGTCTCGGCGAAGCCCTGGAAGCCGGGCTTGCGCGCCGGAAACCAGCGCGCGATCGCATCCGCGGCCCACTGCGCGCCTTCGCGCGCGTGGCAGCCGCCGCAGGCGTTCGGCGTGCCGAGCGCGACGCTGCGGTCGGGCCGCGGGATGCGGATCGAATGGTCGTGACGCGGATCGACGACCATGTAGGTCCGCGTCGGCATGTGGCAGGAAGCGCAAGCGGCACCGGGGCTCCCCGTCTTGTGATGGTGGTGCGCCTCGACGTCGAAGCGCGACGGCGCGTGGCATTGCCCGCACACGGCGTTGCCCGTCGCGCGCAGTTTGCCGGTGTGCGGCTCGTGGCAATCCGAGCAGGTGACGCCCTTCGCGTTCATGCGGCTCTGCAGGAACGAGCCGTGGACGTAGACCTCGTCGCGCTGCTGCCCGTCCGGGTAGTACAAGCCCGGTTCGAGCGTGGCCACGCGGAAAGCGTCACCCAGCGGGTCGCCCGCGTGCCAGCGGTCGTCGAACTGGCCGCGCCGCGCGTGGCAGCGCGCGCAGGTCTCGATCTCGCGCGCCGTCGCTCGCGGCGTGCTGCGGGCGGCGCTCCCGGTCGCCGCGTCGATCGCCCAGGTCACGCCGCGCCGCTCGTCCAGTCGCGCCGTCAGCCCCCTCGTCGCATCGGCCGCGCGCGCTCCCGCATCACGGCCGGCCCAGCCGACGTGCCGCGAGCCCGGGCCGTGGCAGGCCTCGCAACCGACGTCGAGGTCGGTCCACGTCGTCTGGTAGCTGCGTGTCGCGAGGTCGTAGTTCTTGCGCAGGTTGGTCGAATGGCAGTCCGCGCACTGGTAGTTCCAGTTCTGGTCGAGTCCGGTCCAGTGCAGCGGTTCGCCGGCGGCGAGCTTGCGGTCCGGGTAGAGGTGGAACCAGCGCTGCCCGCCCTGCGCCTTCGGCCGCGCGTCCCAGGCGATGCCCAATGCCTGCAGCCGGCCACCGGGCAGCGCGACGAGGTACTGCTGCAGCGGATACACGCCGAACGTGTAGCGGATCTCGAAGTCGGCGGGCTTGCCGTCGGGACCGTCGGTGCGCACGTAGTAGCGGGCGTCGCGACGGAAGAACCGCGACGTGACCCCGTGCGCAGTGAAGCGCGCGTCGGCGAAATTCCCGAGCACGGTGCGCTCGTTCGCCTCGGCCATCGCGCCCGCGTGCTGCGAGCCGCGCCAGGCCTCCGCCTCCTTCGTGTGGCAGGTCGTGCACGCGGCGGTGCCGACGTAGTGGGGCGCCGGTTGCGCGAGTGCGCTGCTCGCGCAGGCCCACGCGACGATCGCGACCGCGCGGCGCGCGATGAGTGCGAGCGCGCGACCGCTGGCGAGACCGCCGCCGTCCGCGCCCGGGGAACCCACTTGCGCGTTCGCGCGCTACTGGCCGGTGTCGGCCCGTTCCCAGCCCGGACCGGGATCGAATGCACGGAGCGCGCGTGCCCGGGTCGCGGTGTCGGGACCGAGGTCGCGCTGGTAGACGACGCCGTCCTGGTTGACGATGAAGGTCATCACGCCGGTGTCGCCGTACTTCGCCGGCCAGGCGACGAGCGCGAACCCTCCGGTCATGCGGCCGTTCGCCACGTAGTTCTTCGCGCCCCCCGCCGCCGCGGCACCCTGCGCGGTGAGGATGCGGTAGGCGTAGCCGTGGTAGGGCATGCCCGGCGTCGCGTCCGCGAACCCGGGCCCCAGCGGGCTCTCGGGCTCGCCGGGCAGCGACGCCCAGTAGAGGCCGTCGTGCCTGCCCCGCGTCGAGATCGCGCGCTGCGCGTAGGATTTCACACCGTCGCCGTCCCAGTCGCGCTCGACGTACTCGCGCTGCGCGTCGACGTAGGCGAGCGACACCTGGATCGCCGCGAGTTCGTTGCGGCCGATGCGCCGCGCGCGCATTTCGTCGACCGCGGCGACGAGGTCGAAGCTCCAGCCTCCGGAATCGTGCGCGAGCGGGATCGGCAGCGTCCACCCGTGCGTGCCGACCTCGACCATCGCGCGCGCGTCGGTGCGCCCGACGATGCGGTGGCCCTGCGCCCAGGCTTCGAGGAAGCGCAGCCTGTCGTGCTCGCCGACGGTCTTCGGCAGCACCTGGTCCGCGCGCGGTCCCAGCACCTCGCGCACGCGCGCGCCGTCGTGCCTTGCGATGCCGTCGACGAGCGCGTCGGCCGCGGCCTCGGGCGTCGCGAAGCGCTCCTGCGCGTGGGCCGAGAGCGGCGCGAACGCGGCCGCGACGGCGAGGCCGGCGCAGGCGATGCGGACCCGCGCCCGTGTTCCGATCGTGTCGTGCTTCATGTTCGTCCCCATGCCGTCACCGCCGTCCGCCGCCGCGTCCGCCGCCGCCGCTGCCGCGCGCACCGCCGCCGTGCGCGCCGGCCGAAGGACGCGCGCCACCGCCGCCGCCACTGGACATCCGGGCGCTGCTTCCGCCGTGCGACGACGCCTTCTGCATCGAGGCGTTGCCGCGCGACATCTCGGCGCGCGAGTTCGAACTGCCTGCGCCGCGCAACGCATTGTCGTGCGACGCGTTCGACGAACTCCGGCGCGCCGCGCTGCGGTCCATCGACTGCGCGTGGTCGCGCGCGGCATCGCGGCTGCGGTCGGTGTTGGCCGCCGCGCGCTGCACGCCCGGATCGCGCTCCATCGTCTTCGCCCGGTCCGCGGCGCTGCCCTTGCCCGGATCGACGCCACGGTCGCGCATCGCCTGCTCGGCGCGCTGCCGGCTCGCGTCGCGGTCGGTCTCCTTGCCGCGATACTGCTCGCGTCCGGTCGACGCGCGCTTCTGGTCGAGCTTCTGCTTCGTGGCGTCGCCGCCGCGGTAGTCGGACGTGCGGTGCTTGCTGTCGTGCGCCCAGTTCTGGCGCCCGCCATCGGCGTTGATCCGGTTGTTGACGTTGATGTTGTTGTACCGGTCGACGTTGATGTTCACGTCGCCGTGGCCCCAGTTGACGCCGCCCCACAGCGCGTTGGTCACGCCGATCGACACGCCCCAGGCGATGCCGGTGGCGATCGGCCGCGACCACCAGTAGCCCGGCGGGTACGGGTAGTAGTACGGCGGATAGGCGGGCCACCACCACGGTCCGTAGACGTAGGTCGGGTTGTAGGCCGGCACGTAGACGACCTGCGGCTGCGCCGGCTCGATGATGATCGTCTGCGTGACCGCGGGGGCCGATGCGGCGGGCGCGGGCGCCGTCTTCTCCGCCGGTTCGCTCGACACCTTGATCTGCTCGTTGCTCTTGAGGTTCCCCGCCTTCTGCGCGGCCGCGCGCAGCCGCTGGACCGAGGTCATCACGTCCTCGGGCTGGGCGAGGAACGCGTCGCCCATCGCCTTCACGTCCTGCGGCTTGGCGGCGAGCGACACCAGCACCTCCGGGAAGGCGACCAGCGAGGCGACGGAAGGATCCCAGCCCTCCTTCTCGACCGACTTGACGGCGTCGTCGCCCTTCGCGTCCGGGTGCGCCTTCGACCAGTTCGCGGCCGCCTGGAACTCATCCGGGTAGGTCGACGCCATCAGCACCTGCGACAGCAGCGAATCGGGATAGAGCGCGACCGGCGCCAGCATCTGGTCGAGTTGCTCCGCCGTGAACGACGCTTGCGCGAGCGCACCCGTGGGCGCGACGAGCGCAGTGCACAGTGCGAAGAATCGGACGAATCGGTGGAGGTGACTCATCGGTTGCCTTTCCCGGCGGATCTTCCCGTCCCGCGCCTCGACCGGAGGTCGGCGCCAAGGGGGTTGCGCGAAATGGCCGGCATCATGCTGTTCGGAGGGCGGCGCGTCAATGCCCGATCGGCCCCGGTCGCGGCGGCGCGGGCGCCGCGGGCGAGGCCACGATCGACGCACCGACGTCGTCCACGAGCTTCCGGAAGTCGGGCGACGCGAGGAGGACCGTGCCCGCCGCCGCGCGCAGGCGGTCGACCACCCCGGCGGACAGCACGAACGACGTCGGCAGGTCGTTCGGGTAGGCGAACTCCGCCTTGTCGGAGAGCATCGGGAGCGACACGTCGATCGGGTAGAGCTTCGGCGACGGGCCGCTCGCCAGCGAGGCCACCTTCGGGTCGCGCGCTCGAACAGGATCTCGTCGTAGAGCTGCGCCGCCATTTCCGAGCGACCCCGGTTGGGCGAGCCGAGCGCGCCCCGGTTCGCGGGACTCAGGAGCCGCTGGATCGGTTCGCCTTGCACGTTGCGCTTGAGGAAGCGCTGCTCGCAATCGTCGAACAGACGGTCGCCGTAGAGCCCGTAGGCGAGCGCCGTGAAGCTGCCGCCCGACACGCCGGTGATGACGTCGACCTGATCGAGGAGGCGGAAGCGCGCACCCTTCGGGCCGATCGCCTCGGTGCGCTTCAGGACCTCGGGCACGCCGCAGGAAAACGCGGCTGCGCGTGTGCCTCCGCCGGAGAAGGTCAGGACGAGGAGCGTTCTCGGATCGTTGCGCTCGACAGGGCGGTTCGCGAAACGGCAGCCCGCGTCGGGGGCGCACTTCGGTCACCGGCGGGTTGACCGGACGCGTCGCCGCGCAACCGGCGACAGGCGCCGTGCATGCCAGCGACAGCATCAGGCGCGTGAGGGTTGGCGCCGCCTCCCGTCCATCGACCGTCCGGCGCTTCGCCATGCGCGTCACGTCCGGAACACCACCTTGAACGCGTTCTTCGCGGCCTCGAGGATCGACTTCGCGTAGAGACCCCCGATGAACGACGCGAGC